>CAJUTU010000031.1 GCA_910589385.1 uncultured Lachnospiraceae bacterium | reverse complement strand
GAAAATATAAGGTTTGTAACAAAAAAATAGGTAGTAAATTTGACACTACCTTTATGTGTGAGGAGGATTATATATGTAAAATCAATTGTTATGGAAAGATGAATACAATATTGGCGTAGACATCATTGATAAAGAGCATCAAAGGTTCTTTAAGATTATTAACAAGCTATTTCGGTTCAGCGGCGAAAAAAATAAGACCCAATGGGCATGCCAAGAAGGAATAAAATTTTTCAAGGATCATACAATGAAGCATTTTGCAGAGGAAGAAGAGTATATGGCATCCATTAATTATGAGGGCCTTGACACACATAAGCGTATTCATCAGGAATTTCGGGAAAAGACGCTTCCGATACTCGAAAAGGAGCTGGAGCAGACAGATTATAGTGAGAATGCAGTTGAACATTTTTTAGGAGTCTGTGCCGGATGGCTTATAGGGCATACGTTGACAGAGGATCATGCAATTACAGGAGGCAGCATCAGCAGATGGCGGGAGCTTCTGTCTGATAAGGAGCAGGAAGAAGAAAAGTGTGAGATATTATTAGTGTTTGAAGAAAAACTATTGATTAATACAGTCGGAAAGGTGATGGGTATAAAGACGAATAAGCTTGACGCTATGCTGATGAATTCTGTCAGATATACATCTCGCCAGTTCGTAGGGCGTATCATAGAATATCTTCCCGATATGGACGGGTATGAGTTAAAGGAGGAAAATCTTCTTACATATGAGCAATTTCGGAAAGTGTTTGAGAATGAGCAATTATAGGTCAGTCTGTTATTCGACACAGGCGAAGGATACTTCTCATACTGTGCACTTGCGCCGCACCTGCTTAAAAAGGGCTCTGCCACACCTATCAATATAGATAATGTGATGACTGAGGTTGAGGAATATTTAAGGAAGAGAGAGGAACCGACAAAGCCTAAAGTCCTCGTGGTAGATGATTCTATAACGGTAAGACAAATGATAAAAAATCTGCTGGATGAACGTTATGATGTGACTCTCGCCTCATCTGGAACAGCGGCAATCCGCTGTCTTGTCCTGGATAGGCCGGATTTGGTGCTTCTGGATTATGAAATGCCGGTCTGTGACGGAAAACAGGTACTTGAAGTGATACGCTCTGAGAAGAGCTTTGCAGGGATTCCAGTCTTTTTCCTGACCGGAAGAACCGATCCGGAGACTGTTAAAAAGCTGGTATCCCTTAAGCCGAATGGATATCTGGCAAAATATTTAAAGCCTGAAGAGATTAAGAAAAAAATTGATACTTATTTTGAACAGAAAAAATAGCAGACATTGGCTGTAGGAAAATAGAAACGGAAAGTTCGTTATAATACCCAATCAGGGAATTTAGTGCAAGGTTGCCGCAGAATATGTCTACGGGAGGGGGGGGGCAGAAGGGAGGAGCGGTATTCTTTTATGTATTCGTTTAATTTCTGGATATTTTCGGTCTTAATATAGTTATCAATCACTAGAAAGTGATGGCGTAGAACTCCTTCAGCGGCAGATCGAACAGACCAGCAAAATATGTCCGACAAAAGAAAACAAGTAATGTCGGGACAGTATAAATGATTAATGTTATACTTTAACCACAGCAGGAGGTTGATAGTTATGGAATGGGCAGAGGCGATCAGCGAAGCGATCAAATATATGGAGAGCCATATTACAGAAGACATTACCATGTATGAAGTGGCAGACCATGTAAATATTTCGCCATTTTATTTTCAAAAAGGTTTTAGTATGTTATGTGGATATTCTATAGCGGAATATATGAGAAACCGCAGAATGGCTCTTGCAGGGGAAGAACTGACTACCAGTGATATTACGGTGATAGACCTTGCAATGAAATATTGTTATGATTCGCCGGACAGTTTTACCAAAGCTTTTACTCGTTTTCATGGATATACGCCTCTGACGGTGCGCAAGAATAAAGCGATGATTAAAACCTTCGCGCCGCTGAAACTAACAATTTCAATGAAAGGTGGTTACATTATGGATTACAGAATTGTCCGGAAAGAATCCTTTGCTGTTTTGGGCGTATCAAAAGAGTTTGGCTATGAAAATGCAAAACAGGAGATACCATTGTTCTGGCAGGAACATTATTCTTCGGGAAAGGGTGAATATGTCTGCGGAATGTTCGGCGTTAACATTGACCCGCAGATGGGGAACGAAAAGTTTGAATATCTGATTGCCGATATTTATAATCCGGCAGTGGATATTCAGGACGGATTTATAGTAAAGACAATCCCTGCTTTTACATGGGCAGTTTTTCCATGCAAAGGCGCACTTCAGGATTCGATGAAAGATGTCAATACAAAAATATTCTCTGAATGGCTTCCGGCATTGCAGGATTATGAATTTGCAGCTGGGTATTGTATAGAAATGTATGACGCACCAAACAAATATCCGAATGGGACAAGTGACGAAAATTATTATACGGAGATATGGATTCCTGTCAGAAAAAAATAAGTACAGGCTATACTGTATCATGCATCATGCAGAGAGGGCAGATGCACCCTTAAAGCTGAGAATATTGGCTTTTTGGGTGCTATTTCTTACTTTATAGGAAATTGCGAGTTTGGATTGACGGAAAATTTAAAAACAAAAGCACTTATAGAAAAAAAGATACTTATATGATAAAATGAATTTCTGAAAATATATTGCAATAAACAGTGGAGTGATTTATCCGGCTGGAAAACCTGATAAAAATAATGATGAGGCAAGGATGGTAATAAATATGATCAACAGAGAAGACATGCTGGAACTGACAAGGCGGATGACACCTGCCAGAACATCTGTTACAAGGATTGCCGGATGCTATGTGGACCGGGACGGAGATTTTGACGGAAGTTTCAATACCAATTTCCTAAAGCTTTCAGGACCTGATAAAGCAAAAAATCTGAAACTGGCAAAGGCAGTCCCTTTTTCCGGTACAAATAAGAATCTGAAGAAATATGAGTTTTCACCAGAAGCACAAAAACCGGGGAGCATGTGGCAGCTGCTTATGGCATTGAAGGAATGCGGCTTGAAGAATGATGCGCTGCTGGACACGTTTTACGATGTTGTCATGGAGCGTTATCAAAGTACCTCTGAATATGCGGTCATGATATTCCATGACCGTTACGATATTCCTGCAAAAGCATCGGATAAAGAAAGATTGTGGGAATCAGATGAGATTTTTGAATATTTGATCTGTGTGATCTGCCCTCTTACAGGTGAATATGAACCGGGAGACCCGGAATGTGGATTCTTATTTCCGGCATTTACAGACCGGAGCGGAGATTTGAACCACGTAAATGTTTTCCAGAAAAATCCGGACAGGGCACATATGGAGTTAGTGAGGGAGATTTTGGGGGCGGATCCGGCTTTCGCTTTTGAATAGCTCCCTTGCGCCCTGGCGTAAAAATAAAAATATTCCGGCGGGGTTCATTCATAAAGTACTCCTATTATTGCATTTTTGCTCATAAATCTCTTTCAGATCATCAACGGCAGCAGCGGTTTTACTATTCATAAAAGATTTTATAAATGATGGGCAATCTAATCCAGTTGTTAAAGCAAGTTCAAACAATCGTCCTTGTATATCGCAGATCTGACGTTTTTCAAGGGTAAGATTTACCATTTTATTCACCTGCCTTTAATATTTCATCAAAGAATCGGATTTCCTTTATAATTTCGGAGCTTTTCATAGTGATCCCCCGGAGTTGTAATATAGCATTTGAACGATTTGATTATAACATATGAAATGATGGAATACAATCTAGCGTGCCAAAAAGGATGGGACAAGGCTGAGCAGTAAGGGAAAATATGCTATACAGGGAGTGGAAGATGGGTTATAATTGATACATGATCAGGGAGAGGTGCAATATTATGACTCGAACAGTTGGGATAGGACATCAAGATTTTGAGACAGTTCGTAAAAATGGATATTTCTATGTGGATAAGACTAAATTTATCAAAGAATGGTGGGAGGGCGGCGACAGGGTCAGCTTGATTACCCGTCCGAGAAGATTTGGAAAAACTCTGAATATGAGTATGACAGAACAGTTTTTCTCCGTAAAATATGCTGACAGGGGGGATTTATTTGAAGGGCTTTCCATATGGAAGGATATGGAATACAGACAGATGCAGGGAACCTATCCAGTAATCTGCCTTTCCTTTGCGAACATAAAAGAAGAAAGCTATATGACAGCGCGCAGGAAGATATGCCAGATCTTATCAAATCTATATTCAAGTTATAATTTTTTGACGGAGCATACGGTATTAGATAAAAAGGAACAGAAATTTTTTGAGGATGTCAGTGTAGATATGGACGATGTAACAGCAACGCTTTCGATCCATCAGTTGTCGTCGTATCTGTCGAGATATTATGGAAAGAAAGTGATTATCCTTCTGGATGAGTATGATACTCCAATGCAGGAAGCTTATGTAAATGGATACTGGGATGAACTGGCCGCTTTTATCAGAAGCCTGTTTAATTCTGCATTCAAGGAAAATCCTTTTCTCGAACGGGCAATTATGACAGGGATTACAAGGATAAGCAAGGAATCCATCTTTTCGGATCTGAATAATCTGGAGGTTGTTACAGTAACGTCCGAAAAATATACAGATGCATTTGGATTTACGGAAACAGAAGTATTAGCGGCATTGGATGAATTTGGATTGTCTGACAGTGCGCAGGAAGTGAAGCTGTGGTATGACGGCTTTACATTCGGCACGCAGACAGATATTTATAATCCATGGTCTATAATAAACTACCTGAGTAAGAAAAAGGCAGGTCTGTATTGGGCGAATACCAGCTCTAACCGTTTGGTCGGCAAGCTGCTCAGGGAAGGCAACAGGGAGGTGAAGAAGGCCTTTGAAGGACTCCTGGCAGGAGAACATTTGATCACGCCAATTGATGAACAAATTGTGTACGACCAGTTGGATACGAATGAATGGGCGATCTGGAGCCTCCTTCTTTCAAGCGGATACTTAAAAGTAATCTGTTACGAGAGATATGAGGAGTTGGGGGATGCATTCCGTGAAGCGAATTATGAACTGGATTTGACAAACTTTGAGGTGAGACGGATGTTTGGCAGTATGATCAAAGGATGGTTTGCGGAAACCGGAGCGGACTATCATGACTTTATCAAGGCGTTTCTGCTGGATGATCTGAAGGCCATGAATATTTATATGAACCGCGTAACCTCTGAGATGTTCAGCTATTTTGATACAGGTACAAAACCATCAAAAGAAGAACCGGAACGTTTCTACCATGGCTTTGTTTTGGGGCTTATGGTAGAACTGGCAGACCGCTATGTGATCACATCCAACAGGGAGAGCGGATTCGGCAGATATGATGTGATGCTTGAACCACGGAATAAAGCGGATGATGCGATACTTTTGGAATTTAAGGTGCAGGAAGAGGAGGAAGAGAAAACTCTTTCTGATACGGTGAAAGCTGCATTAGAACAGATAGACAGAAAAGAATATACTGCAAATCTGATGGCAAAAGGTGTTCCTCAGGATAAGATACGGAAGTACGGATTCGCGTTTTGTGGAAAAAAAGTACTGATTGGTTAAAATGTTTCCAACTGTGCGGCTGCAGTCTGCACAGTCAGAACGTTTGTAAGGAGTGCCGGATCATCTGTTTTACTCATGGGGAAAGGTTTCACCTCTTTTGAAACTGCGTGCTTGCAAACCTGGTCTAAATGTGCTATAGTTTGGATATAAAATTGAGGACATAAGAAAAGCGTTGACGGAAAGAGTACTGTATCATGGATCATACAGAGAGGGCAGCATATGGTGGAAACTGCCTATGGGAAAGATACAGGAAGACCATTCCGGAGCTGTAGTGCCGAAAGTGTTGTATACAAGTAAGTGCTGCCGTATTCCTGCGTTAAGGGATAGGATTTGTTAGAATCTGAAGTGAAAAATTAAGGTGGGACCGTGCAGGATATGCACCCTTAAAGCTAAGAACATTGGCTTTTTGGGTGCTTTTCTTATGCCAAAAAAAGGAGATGGAGAAAAATAATGAAAGTAATTGAAAAAGATGGTTCCATACAGGAACTGACATTTGAAGACGAACTTGGGAAAAAGGCATTTCGGCACACAACCGCACATATCCTTGCGCAGGCCGTAAAACGTCTTTACCCAACTGCAAAATGCGCGATAGGGCCGGCCATTGAAAATGGGTTCTATTATGATTTTGAATTTGATTTTGAATTTTCATCAGAAAATCTAGGCGAGATTGAAAAAGAAATGAAAAAAATCGTAAAAGAAAATCTGCCGCTGCGCCACTATATACTAAACCGTGAGGACGCTTTAAAACTTATGGCGGAACGAAATGAACCATATAAAGCAGAGTTGATCAATGACCTTCCAGAAGGAACGGAACTTTCTTTCTTTGAGCAGGGGGATTATGTCGAGCTATGTGCCGGGCCTCATGTGACATACACCAGTGCGGTCAAGGCATTTCAGCTTACTTCTACTGCTGGGGCATATTGGAAAGGAAATGAAAAGAACAAGATGCTTACCAGAATATATGGAACATCTTTTCCAAAGAAAGAGCAGTTGAATGAATATCTTACGCGTATGGAAGAGGCAAAAAAACGTGACCACAGAAAATTAGGAAAAGAATTAGGATTATTTGCTCTTATGGAAGAGGGGCCTGGATTCCCGTTTTTCTTACCAAAAGGGATGGTTTTAAAGAATCTGCTGATTGATTACTGGAGAAAAATCCATACCAGGGAGGGATATGTTGAAATCTCAACTCCGATCATGTTAAACCGACAGCTTTGGGAAACATCTGGGCATTGGGATCATTATAGAGAAAACATGTATACAACGGAGATTGATGAAACCGATTTTGCAGTGAAACCCATGAACTGCCCGGGAGGCATGCTGGTTTATAAGATGCAGCCCCATTCCTACCGGGATCTTCCAATTCGTATGGGGGAACTTGGGTTAGTGCACCGCCATGAAAAATCAGGTGCGTTACATGGACTTATGCGCGTCCGCTGCTTTACACAAGATGACGCTCACATTTATATGACAGAGGAACAGATTCCGGATGAGATAAAAGGTGTAGTAAGGCTGATAGATGAAGTGTATACAAAATTTGGATTTAAATATCATGTTGAGCTGTCTACCAGGCCGGAAAATTCTATTGGCAGTGATAAGGACTGGGAAACGGCCACGAATGGACTGCGGGGCGCATTGGATGACCTGGGACTTCCTTATGTTGTAAATGAAGGAGATGGTGCGTTTTATGGTCCCAAGATTGATTTTCATCTGGAAGATTCTATTGGAAGGACATGGCAGTGCGGCACAATCCAGTTAGATTTCCAACTGCCGCAAAGATTTGAGGCAGAGTACACAGGAGTTGATGGCGAAAAACACCGGCCAATCATGATCCATAGGGTCGTCTATGGTTCTATTGAGCGTTTTATTGGAATCCTCATTGAACATTATGCCGGAAAATTCCCATTATGGCTTGCTCCGGTGCAGATAAAAATTCTTCCGATATCAGACAAATTTGCAGATTATGCAAAAAAAATCGAACATGATTTCAAATCCGCAGGATATCGCTGCGAGACTGATGAGCGTTCTGAAAAAATAGGATATAAGATTCGGGAAGCGCAGCTGAATCAGATACCATACATGGTAATTGTAGGAGAAAAAGAATCGGAGAGCCGCACGATTTCTATCCGTAAACGGGATCAAGGAGACATCGGCAGCAGTACGATCCAGGAATTTCTTGCCCTGCTGGAAAAAGAATTGGCGGATTTATAGTTCACATATCTGCCAGGGCAGAATGAAACAGGAAGTTTAGAAACTATAAAGTTAATAAAAGAAGCTTCACAAGAATCTTACAATGTCAGGTAAACACGGATTCCTGTGAAGCTTCTCCTGTTTTTAAGCCGGGCGGCCGGAAATGATCCTTTTCCGGCTGCCCTGGCTATTTTATCCTAAGTTTATTAATTGATGCTTAGACCTGCGCTTGCGTATCCTGTAACTGTATTGACCAAAGTCAATCCGCTTGCCGTTGCTGAAAATACCAGCATGAGCCGGGTTTGGGCAGTTAACGGAATATTGAGTCCTGTAAGTGCGCCGTTTAACAGCGTTCCAATGGAGATTGCTCCGGTAAGTGAGGGCGTCAGGCTGATCAGCGTTCCGGCAATCGGAGAAAATACATTGTTCGGTGTTGCGGATTGATAAATCTGCGCATTTACCGTAACAGTGGAACCTATTAATGAAAGCGCCACCGTTGTACTAAAGAATGCGCTAAATGAGGTGATCGTACCGGCACGCGGAACCTGGAATGCAAAGTTGGAAAGCGTTCCGCTGGCGTTAGTGATATTAATTGTGGAACCCAGCAGCGTAAGACCCTGTGCACTGCTGCCAAAACCAATAAAAGCAGGAAGTCCGGCAAGCCCGCCGGCGACTGTTGTTAAAGCAACCGGAAGTCCTGACGCAAATGGAATAATTGCTCCGGTACCGGCAACACCAGTGGGCCCGGTCGCACCAGTAGATCCGGTTGCGCCAGTGGGTCCAGTCACGCCATCTGCGCCAGTCGCACCTGTAGGCCCGGTTACGCCATCCGCGCCAGTCGCACCTGTAGGCCCGGTTACGCCATCCGCGCCAGTCGCACCCGTAGGCCCGGTTACGCCATCCGCGCCAGTCGCACCCGTAGGCCCGGTTGCACCATCCGCGCCAGTCGCACCTGTAGGCCCGGTTACGCCATCCGCGCCAGTCGCACCCGTAGGTCCGGTAGGTCCAGTCGCGCCAGTCGCTCCGTCATCACCCGGACATCCTTTCGGCCCTTGGATTCCAATCGGCCCGGCTACACCCTGAATACCTTGTGGCCCGGTCACACCTTGCGGTCCCATAGGCCCGGTAGGTCCGGTAGGCCCAGCCGGTCCTGGAATACCCCTGGGCCCCTGAGGGCCGGCATCTCCCTGTGGCCCGACTGGCCCCGTCGGCCCTGTTGGTCCTGCCGGACCCTGTGGACAGATATCTCCCTTAGGCCCTTCACAGCCAGGATCGCCTTTTGGGCCGATATCGCCACGGACACCCTGGATACCCTGAATACCTTGCGGTCCCGCATAGCCCCTGGGGCCTGCATAACCTCTGGGCCCCGTATTGCCGGTAGGTCCTACCGGCCCGGTATTTCCTCTGGGGCCTCTTGCGCCTGGTGCGCCGGGAATTCCCTGTGGTCCCATAGGTCCCGGCTCTCCTTTGTCGCCTTTCGGGCCAGGACACCCGGTGTCTCCTTTGATTCCCTGTGGTCCCATAGGTCCCTGGTTCCCTTTTGGCCCCGCCGGCCCACGTTCACAGCAGGGAGGAGGGCACTGATTTGAACAATAGTTATTTGAATTATTTTGACTCATATATAAAAACACATCCTTTATCATAAATTGAAAAGAAGATATTCAATTGATTTGACAAAAAAATATTTTCTTTTACAGACAATTTATGCATTTATGGATATGTTTGTTACTTATTGTCAAAATAGTTTTTATTATAAAGATATGCTTTGGAATAAGGCTTGCAGGCTCCTGCTCTTTCATTGTATTCTTTTGCTTTTTGCCAGTCCCCCATTTTGTCGTAGCATACGCATAACTGTAAAAGAGGGATATAATCATAGCAATCTGGCAGGATAAATCCGCCAGAATATTCATTTTTTTGCGTATTGAGCGCTGTTTCATACCAATAGATGGCATTATGGCAGTTTCCATGTTCCAAAAAATATTTTCCGATATCACAGCACAATTCAGCCCTTGGCAGATCAAAGCTCATGCTGCGCAAAAGAGTGTTCAGCGCTTGCTGTTCCTGCCCTAACTGATAATAACATTTAGCACAGATGGAACAAGCTTCTATTTTATTTTCGACCCATCCTTCCGGTGAGAGCAGAAATTGTTCAAACACAGAAACGGCCTCTTCATATTGTTTGTGATAATACAGTTCCCGTCCGTAATAATATTGCTGCCTGGGATCCAGAACCTTTCCGTCTGCAAGCATCTTCTGGTATATTTTCAGATTCCGGTCAGGATTTCCAGCATTTATTTTTTTGTGGCTGATCGCAATTTCGGAATAGACGATGCTGCCGCTTGGAGGAATTACTTCATGGACAGCGCCAATCCATCGGTATTTTGGGCAATTCCGGATCCACCGTTCCCGAAAATACGAAAAAGAGGGGACGCCCGCCTCATCAAAAGCAGTATGATATCTCATCATTACAATGTCAGTGTCCGGTGACAGAGACTTCTTTAGCTGCAAAAATTGATCCGTTTCCGCTTTTTCCAGAATGTCGTCAGCATCCATCCACATACAGTAGTCCATGGATGCCTTGGAAAAGGAATAGTTTCTTGCATCAGAAAAATCATTTGTCCATGGATAGGAATAAACTTTCGATGAATAGCTGGAAGCTATTTCTACCGTTCGGTCAGTCGAGCCGGTATCTACAATAATAATTTCGTCTACAAGTTTTGCAATGCTGTCGAGACAGCGTGCAATATGCATTTCTTCATTTTTTACAATCATGCAGAGACTTACTGTTGGCATAGGATCACTCCCTTTTCTTTTTTATTATCTGAAAAGCTTTTGTATACTCAAATTCATATTGATTTTGGACGCGCTTTCCGAAGAATACCATGTAAAGAACAGGGGAGAAACACTGAGGATTTCGATGATAAAGTACCTTGATATTTTAAGTGTTTCTCTCCGCCTTGCCGTTTCAGCGTATTCGGCATATACATTTTGCTCATGATCATTAAATATGGGCGTAAGTTTTATGAAGCCATGCTTTTGCATCACTGTGGATATATAATAATAGATGGCATAATAACCAGGATTCAGCATAACGGAGTAACGATTGCAAAGAAAGATGTTTTCGGTTATATCTGGTATATCGAGTTTAAGCGGAAGATTGGCGCTCTTTGGAATCATAAGATCCTGACATGAAAACGATGCAAATACACTGCTTTGCGGATAACCGGGGGGTCCCGCCGGTCCGCGCGGCCCCGGTTCTCCTCTAGGCCCCATCGGTCCGGTGGAACCCTGCGGTCCTTGCGGCCCTGTGACTCCCTGAGGTCCGGGGTCTCCGCGTTCACCCGGACATCCAGGCGGCCCGGGTTCCCCTCTAGGCCCCTGAGGTCCTGGTTCTCCAGGTTCACCCGGACATCCAGGCGGCCCGGGTTCCCCTCTAGGCCCTTGTGGTTCTGGTTCTCCGGGCTTACCTGGACAGCCAGAAGTCTTGGGGTCTCCGCATTCACACAGACAGTCAGTGGGCCAGTGCCCTTTGAACCCCTCTGGACAGCCAGGCAGCTCCGATTCACAATAACAGGGAGAAATATATTCATTTGATTCTGCGGCCCATGTGTCCTGAGAATAATTTGATACAACATTTGTCTGCGCTTTCGGAGTTTGAGAAGGATAAGATGTATTTTGACAATTGTTTCTGTTGGGAGCTCTTCCCATACCAAACAGATTGGGCGGATTAAACAGCCAATTTGTATTATAGTTATTCAATTAAAACCACCTCATTAATATTGAAATTGAGTAATGATACATTCATTATGATAAATTATATGCAGAAAAACGAAATTCGGTTTTCAGGCAAAAACCTGTGAGAAAATCTGAAGATCAATCTTAAACAACACAGAGGGGATGCAAACCTGAAGATCAGGCTGCATCCCCTCTGAACTTAAAGATATTTACACCTTGTCCTGTCTCCTGCGCAGAGCCTCGTTCATTTTTTTGACATTGTATATGCCGCTGGCATACATTACGACCCATACAATGGCAAAAATAAGAGTAAAGATCCCGAAATAACTCAGGACTCCTTTTAAACTATGTTCCATCCAAAACATGACATAAGATATCGGCAGCATGATCATGGAAACGACCAAAAAATAGATTCCTGTCTGTTTTACCATACCCCAATCCTCTATTTCCCATATTACAGAGCTTGCGGCACATCCCGTGCCCAATATCCCGCATAAAACAGCCTGCAGCAAAACAGCATTGATCTCGCTTCCCATCATTTCAACCAATTCAGGTACGCATGGGGAATAATAGCCGTCTGCCCATATCAGAGAAATAATGATTGATATAAAATATCCGATCGCTACTCCCTGCGGGAAGCCTGATATACTGCGTAAAAATATTTTCTTTTTCATGTTTATTACCTCACGTTCCTAATATTTTTTTGATTTTTTGGACATATCGTCTTGATACATAGGTTGTTGTTCCATTCATTAGTTCCACACAAATTGTGCCGGTAAAGCTTAAATCAAAGTTTTTTACCTTTTTTAGGTTGATGATCTCTGAATTTGAAATACGGACAAATTGAGAGGGGTTTAATCGCTCTTCTATCTCATAGAGCCTGAGCCGTAAAATATATTCTCCGTTATCAGCCGCAGCGAAGACTTTGCCGTTGCCGGCATAAATTTTATACAGATCATTTTGCTCTAATATTTCAATTCTCCCGTCCTTGCTGCCAGAAATGATCTGTGGGTTATTTTCGGATATTTTTTGCACAAGGTTATTGACTTCTTCTGTTATTGAAGCGGTCAAGATAATTACCCTGGGTTCGCAGCATGAATCATCAATCTTTACTTCGACCTGCATTAGCAAGACCTCCTTTCTGAATGCCATTATAAGAATAACACAAACTATTTTCAACTGATCTACAATAGACGGTTGATTTTAGGATATAAGTGGTTCTGGTGTGTCTGATAGGGTTGTTTTCAACAGTTTTTTTTAGTAGAATGAAAACACAGCGCATGAAATAAGGGGGCAGCAAAATGAGAAATCAGTCTGGATTTGAGGTGATGGATTTTGGAGATAGCAGTTTTAGAAGATGAGAAAATAATCAGGGAGCATATATGCGCCTTGATCAAAAAACAGGAGCTAAAAAGCCATATAGAACCGTATGCCGCGGGGGAGGAACTGATTGCGTCGGGAAAACAGTTTGATATTGTTTTCCTTGATATCCAGATGGAGGGCATGAATGGCATTGAGACGGCGAGGCGGCTTCGCAAGAGGCAGGAGGATGCCGTCCTCATATTCATCACGGGCATGAAGGAGTATGTGTTCGACGCGCTCGACCTTTACGCGTTTCAATACTTGTTAAAGCCGCTGGATGAGAAGAAGTTTGCGGAAGTGCTGGAAAGAGCGGCAAGGGAAGTGGGGAAAAAGGAAGACAAGAAATATCTTTTTATAAAAACGAGAAACCTTACGCTTGACCAGACGGATATCATGTATATTGAGAGCAAGGCAAAAAAGGTGGAGATACATACAGCTAAAGCAAAGAAAACCATAGAAATCTATGCGTCGATGGATGAGCTGGAGAGCCAGCTAGGGGAGGAATTTTACCGCTGCCACCGGGCGTACATCGTGAACATGGCATATATCACAGAATATGACAGTGAGAGCATCACTCTTACGAATGGCGACAGGATCTATCTGGCAAAAAAGAAGTATAAAGAGTTCGTAAAGACGTATATGTGGCATCTGCAGAACGGAGGTGTATCCAGTGTCTGAAGCGGCAGATATCATTTTTTTTGTATTTCTTTATCCTTTCCAGGGATACTGCCTGCAGTATTTTTATGGAAGCTTTCTGGAAAGCAGGATAAACGATAAACGGTGGAACGGCTTGGCGGCCGCAGCTTTATATACGGTGCTGAGACTAGGGAGCACCCGGATAGGTCGGTCAGAAAACTGGGACTATTGGGCCGCGGCCGGGAAGCTGGTATTGGCGCTTGGTACTGCGTCTGTTCTTGCTGTCTGCTTTTATAAAGCATTTCACCTGCTCACATTTTTTCTCGTAGTTTCTTTTCAGGCAGTTTCAGACATTACCCGTTATACAACCGTCATTCTAATGGGTGAGATGGGGGACGGCCTGCTTGACCTGTGTAACTGGTGTGTGGGAAATGGGGTGATCAAATCTGATAAAGCCTTTAACATGGCAGTCAATATCGGATTGCTCTGCCAGTGGATTTTGGAATGTCTGGTTATGGCGGTCTTTTTGTATTTCTCGTTAAAAAAGATGGTGAGGGATTTCCGCGAGAAAGAATACTGCATGAACAGGACAGAGCTTTTGTTTATCCTCATTCCAGCGGCAGTGGGACTGATGCTCTGTATGTTACTGCGCATTATCATCATTACAATAGAAGATGGCGTCCCTAAAATACTGTATGACAGATACCCCATATTAATTTTTGTGCTACCGGCAATCCTGTTCCTGTCATTGTTGTCTATCCTGCAAGGAGTAAAACTGTTCCAGGATATGATCTGCAGGAACCGGGAAAGGAGCAGCAGGATCGTCCTTGAAAAACAGGTGGAGAGCCTGCAGGAGCATATGGATGAAATGGAGCGCATTTATTCCGGTATCCGGGGCATGAAGCACGATATGAACAATACGCTTTCGGTCATCCAGCGCCTTTATGCCAGGGAGGGAGCAGAAGAAAATGGAGAATTACAGGCGTACCTGTCAGAACTGGACCGGACACTTGAAAAGCTGGAGGTTCGTTTTAAGACGGGGAATACGGTGGTGGATACCTTGCTGAACATGAAATACCATGAGGCAGTACGGCTGGTGCCGGAACTTAAAATGGATGCGGACCAGCTTCTGTTCCCGAAAGATCTGAAGATCCGAAGCTATGATATCGGCGTGATCTTGGGAAATGCCTTGGACAATGCGATCGAGGCATGCAGGAAACTGAAAGAGAACGGACAGGGAGCAGATGCCTTTATCCGGTTAAGCTCTCTGCAGAAAGGGAACCTTCTGGTATTGAAGGTGGAGAACAGCTTTACCGGACGGCTGGCGGGAAAATGGCAGGATGGGTTTCCGCCGACAGAGAAAGCGGATAAAAATTCTCATGGGATAGGGCTTTCGAATATCAAAAGTACAGCAGAGAAATATCAAGGGACAATGGATTTTAAGATGGAAAATAAGGTTTTCATATTGTCCGTGATGATGAAGAATTGTGAATCAATGACATGACTGCCTTTATTACCAAGTCAGGAGATTCAACGAGACAGACAACTACTAGATTTCCGCAAATCATTTGAAAGGGGGAATGGTCTATGAGCTATCAGGATGAATGGCTTCTCTTAGAGGAGGAAGATGATATTGACGAGATAGAACACAGACAGCCGACAGAAGAATTTTTGTTTTATCAGGCCGTTACGAATGGCGACCTGGAAGCGGTGAGAAAAAACTGCGAAGAGGAAAGGTTTTTGGACAGCGAGGGCGTTGGAGTATTGTCTAGGAATCCGGTTACGAACCTGAAATATCATTTTGTGATCACAACGGCAATGATCACCCGATTGTGTAAGCAGAAAGGCATGGAGCTGGAGCAGGCTTTTCGGATGAGTGATTTTTATATCCAGAAGCTGGATGATATACATACCGTGCAGGGAGTACGCAATCTTCATGACGAGATGGTGCTGGACTATACAGAAAAGATGCGCAAGATCCGCCGGAGCGATACGAATTCCAGGCATATCAACATCTGTAAGGAATATATCTATTCTCACATAAAGGAACGGATTACCATTGAAGATCTGGCAGACGAGCTTGGAGTGTCGTCCAGCTATCTTTCACGGCTATTTAAGAAAGAAACCGGAGATTCCGTCAGCGCGTATATCCGTGCGCAGAAAATCGAAATGGCAAAAAATCTCCTGCATTACAGCGACTATTCTATGATCGATATTGCGAATCGCCTTTCATTTTCTTCACAGAGCCACTTTATACAGCAGTTCCGTGAATATGTCGGCATGACGCCTAAGAAATACCGCGACTTAAATCATACCCTTCAGTGGGATATTGATACGGAAGAAGATGCGGCCGGGAAGTAGTCGATATTTTTGTCAAAAAGCAGGCGCACCATGGGAAAGATACTGCGCCTGCTATTTTTTATAGAATCAATTGAATCTGATTTGTTTCCTCAAGAAGAGTCTCAGGAATGTAATTGCAGCCAACTTCTTTGTCGTTTACAATGAGCTTCTCGCATCCGTTCTCCTGCTGGTTCGGATTGTCTATCACAATATGCAGATGCTTTCCGCGAAAATCTTTTTCAATTTCCAGATGTGCCCAGTCCTTTGGAATAGACGGGGAAATCTTGATTCCGTCCAGGTCAGGCCTCAGGCCTAAGATTCCCTCCACACATCCCACCATCACGGTTGAAGCAGTGCCGGTCAGCCAGTGTACATGGGAACGGCCTGGATGTCCGCTGGCTCTTCCTTCTGTAAACTGGCCGTAGCAATAAGGCTCCAGGCGGCGGATCTCTGCATGGTCATTCCATGCAGCCGGCGCATTTTCCATAAAGTAGGTAAAAGCACGTTCTCCATGTCCGCATAATGCTTCTGCAAGGATCAGCCATCCCTGGGACTGGGAGAAAATCCCGGCGTTTTCTTTGGTGCCCTGGTTGTAAATCACGGCAAGCGCACCGTCAAAAGCATGTGCGTGATAAGGCGGATCCATCAGGAGGGCTCCGTATTTGGTATTTAACTGCTGCCAGACATTTGTGAGCACGGTATCAGCCTGCCCGGCATCGGCAAGCCCGCTGATGACAGCCCAACTCTGGGGATTTAACCATAGGCTGGCTTCGGGATCTTCTGCCGCGCCGATCCGTTCCCCTGCCTGCGTATATCCCCGGATAAAACGATCTTTGTCCCAGCAGAGCTTTTGGATCCTTTCCGCTGCTTCTGCCTGCTTTTTATCCAGATATTCCAGATACTCCATATCTTCTTTATACGCAGAAAATTTCTTTAAAATAGCCAATGCGTAATAAAACTGCATTGCTACAAAGGAGGATTCTCCGTCTGCGCCCAGACGCAGGCAGTCGTTCCAGTCTGCGTAAAGCCCGGCAGGCATGCCGTGAGGGCCAAGGTGCTCCAGTGAAAACCGGACCGCTCGTTTTAAATGTTCGTAAACGCTCGCGTTATCTTTGTCTGCAAAGGGGATCATTTCGTCAAGAAATGCGGTATTTCCGGTTTCGGCAATATATTTGTAAACTGTCGGAAAGAGCCACAATGCATCGTCCGCGCGGTATGCCGGATGCCCGGTTACCTGCCGGTAGGAGGCATCAGCAGGGGTATCTTCATGTCCCGGGTCATGTGTAAATTTTACGAGAGGAAGACCGGCGCCGTTGCTGACCTGTGCGGAAAGCATAAAACGGATTTTATCCGCCGCCATCTCGGGTGCAAGGTGGATGATCCCCTGGATATCCTGCACGGTATCGCGGTAGCCATAACCATTGCGCAGCCCGCAGTAAATGAAGGAGGCCGCCCGGGACCAGATAAAGGTCATGAAACAGTTATAAGCATTCCAGGTGTTGAGCATGGTATTGAATTCCCGGCTGGGGGTATGGACCTTAAAATGATCCAGTTTTTCATGCCAGTATTCCTTTAATGCAAGCAATTCCGCTTTCACCTTTTCTGATGGATCTGTATAGGCATCCAGGATTGAAGCCGCAGCATCAGAGCCGCCGGCGCCAAGCAGAAAAAGAATCGTTTTGGTTTCATCCGGTGCCAGTGCGATTGTGCAGGACAGCGCGCCGCAGGAATTTTCATTATAACTGGTTTTGTTTCCAAGATTACCGGATTCGACCCCCTTTGGATTTCCGTATCCGTGATATTTTCCAAGGAAGTGCTCTTTTTCACCGCAGTAGGATGATACATCTGCACCTGCAAGGCCAAAAAACCGCTCGGTTACATTTTTCTCGTCTACCTGTTCATTTTCCGGAAGGGCATCCAGATTGCCATGGATCTGCTGGATGATCCGGTCTTTCTCAAACAAGGTTCTCGTTATGAAAAGGGAATACTGCAGATTCACCTGATCCTGCTCATAGTTACTGTGATTCGTAAACTCGGCATAGCCGGTCAATGTAAGGGACCGGGGGGACTTTGAGCGGTTGGTTACGGAAAGCGCCCACACTTCATGAGTTTTATCCAGAGGAACATAATAAGATGCCTCGGAATAAATTTCGGCATAGTCTGCGGTCATTCTGGTATAACCCATGCCATGAAAACATTTACTTTCATAGCTTTCCATATTTTTCCCGACCGGCTGCCAGGAAGCAGACCAGTAATCTTTGGATTCATTATCCCGGATGTAAATATATCGTCCGGGCTGATCAAAGCTGTTGAAAATATAGCGGAGGATCCGCCCGTTTGCCCCGGATTTCGCAAAGCTGTAGCCGCCTGCATTGTTGGAAATAATTGCGCCATATTCCGGTGAGCCTAAATAGTTTACCCATGGCGCCGGCGTATCCGGCCGGTCAATAACGTATTCCCGGTTTGTATCATCAAAATATCCATATCTCATAATTCAGTTCCATTCCTTTCTTTGATAAAAGTTCCTTCATAACGATTCGGGACAGCAGATCATAGACATGTCTGCTTTTTCTTAATGAGTGTTGTTAGGAACAGCTATACCAAATGGATCGTGATCCTGTGCGGGCCGTCAGATAACGCAGCCAGTGTTTTGCGTGGAAGGACGACAAAAGCATCTTCATTTACTGCAAGTCCATCCTCATCACAAAAAGCAGAACCAATGACATAGGAGCCAAAATCTTTTCTACTTTGGTTTTTATACACAACCGTAATTTTTTTATCTGCGAAGGTAGTGGTGATGGAAACGCTGCCATCGTCGCTAAACTGTTCCGCCAAAAGCTTTGGATACAGGATCAGGTCTCCCGTTTCTCCGCGGACGCCGAACACTTCTGTGATCATAGTCAGCATGAACCAGCTCGCCGCGCCGGTCAGGTACTGGTACATTCCCCGCCCGTCAGAGCGGAAATACTCCGGAATGCCCGGATATATATGGCTGGTGTCAAAATCCAGGGCAGTATCGGCCAATGTTTTCAAGGCTTTCCAGCCTTCCTTTACAAATCCCCGGCGGTACAGGGCATTGGCGTACATGACCGTCATGTGGGAGAACACGGCTCCGTTTTCCTTTTCGCCATAAGCAAATCCGAACATACGGCCCATGTCGAATTTTAGTTCATGGAAATTTGTATTCAGCCGGTAGCCGCCGATTTCTTTCCGGTAAAGATAATGGTCGGCGCTTTTTACGATTTTCTCGATATGTGTGTCCTCCGCAGTCCCGCTCATAATGGCAAAAACCTGCCCTGTGAGCATCATGCGGACTTGATTTTCAAAAAATCCTTCGACTGCACGTCCGTGGTTGTCGTAATAGCTGTTGAACCAGCCTTCATCCCTGGGGCCGTCAATCCATTCATGGGTTCTCAGGTATTCCATGAGCCAGTTTGCTTTCTGGATCAGATTCACGGCAAGAACGGAAAGTGAAAAACGTTTACGCCTGCCGCTGACCGTATGGCGGCACTGGAAGGTATAGTCTTTTAAAATGCTCTCTTTTTTGCGGATATCTTCAAAAATCTCAATATTGTTGTTCAGAAGGATTTCCATTTCCACAGGGAGCTCGATCGTATGTGTGGAGGAGTGGTGATCCAGAACACGGATCATTGCCGCCAGGTTCAGCAGGTTTCCTGCATAGGCACAGGTGAAAGCGACACTCTCTCCATGTTCGGCGGCCATGTCGAGAGCGTCATTCCAATCTGCTCCCCGGAGCCTGTAAATATTATGGCTGCCTACCTCATAAAAAGCGGCAAGCTGCTGTATGAGAAGATGTTCTAAAATACTTCCGGTGTAAATCCGGCCGTCTTCCGTAAGCAGTTTGTTTCCAGATTCAGGTTTCCACAGAGGATCGGCCGCAGTTCCTCTCATTGTTTGGGCATCTTTAAAATAGGAAATCTGTTTGTTCAGAATTTCAATATCTCCGGTCTGGTCAATATAAAGCTTTGTGGTCATCAGAGGCCAGAGCGCGTGATCCATCCAGACCCGGGCAATCCCGTTCCGGTCTGCAATAAAATTGCCGTCGCCTGCTCCGATGATGGTCGCGTTCGTCCCGTCAATGCGGACGCCGCCAAAGTTCATGGCAATCATATGTCCGACCTGATCCGGTTCCATCAGCAGCAGGGAGAGGCAGTCCTGCCACAGATCCCGCCATCCGCGCCCACCCCGGCCATAGTCATGATGGGGCAGGAAGGAGCAGCCAAATAACCGGCGCAGGAACGGCTGGAAACAGATCCATTTCATCAGGCGATCAAAGTCTTCATCCTTTGTATGGAAATCCACCGATACCTGGTCCTGCCAGTAGGATTTTGTTTCAGTCAGGGCATGCTGTACTTTTTGTGTACTATTCAGGCTTTCCCAAATTTCTGAAATTGCCTGTTCACTGTTTTCCGCGCCAAGCAGAAGGATATAATCGGCTTTTTCGCCAGGAGCCAGAGAGACCGGTTCAAACCGGAAAGCTCCCATTGCTTCTTTTCCTGCCGCGCTGCCACAGGCCGGGGAGCCGGGATATCCCTCATATACAGCGCGCGGATGTGTGAAGGTGCCGCCTTCACCGATAAAATCTTCTACAGTGGGATAAAAGCTTTCTGGAGTATCACCCTTCCCCGAACAGCCGGCAACATAATAGATGCGGCTGTTCGGCCTGTGCCCTTTTTCATCAAAAGACATGGTGGGGCAGACAAATACGCCATGTTTCGTAGTGCGGATCCGATGGAGCATGGAAGTTACATTTCTATGATCCCGGATATTATCCGCACTCCGCCCATAAATAGGGATAGCTGCATAAGCAGTCAGTTTCCGGGTGGATTCTGACTGGTTCTGTATGGTCACATACATGATTTCTACATTATGGCCCTTCGGAATGAACGAAGTGACCGTGGATTCCAGCTGAAAGATTTTGGAAGTCCTCTTTAAAGTCTGCCACATCAATCCTGCTGTCAGTTCGCTTTCATCCTGTAACTCCGAAAATCTGCGGGCCTCCTGTTCTGCGGAAGAGCCGGCGGCCGAATATACGCCGCCGTCATTGTCTGCAAGCCAGAAATTTCGGACAGAACGGTTATTATGCAGGCTCTCGGAACTGACCGGTTCTAAAAGAAAGGTTTCCTGGTCTATTTTGGAATCACCGCCAAGATTTGGTGTGACAGCGCTCTTTAATCCCGTCTCTGAAGCAAGAGGAAAGTATAGATAACTGATATTTTCCGGCTGTTTCAGGAAAAAGCTGCCATGCTCGTCAATAAATTTCAGATGTTTCAATCGTTTCTGCTCCTTTCTGATTACATTCCCTCAAAGTAGAGAGCCGCGGAAACCTGACAGATGTTTGTCTGCTGCCGCGGAAAATATTTATGAATGCATGATATAGAAAATCATCCGATAAGAAAATCAGAAATATGAGAAAAATGTCAGAATCATGACCTAAAATCAGCAGAGAAATATTGAGAAAAAATGCGGCAGGCCATATAAGGGCAACAATGTAAAAAGGGTCATGAATTTGATATTTTGGTAAAAAGTTTAATATATCATCAAAAAAATTTGGACTATAATCCGACCATAACAAAACGTGAGGCAATTGTTTCACGCAATAAAAAGGAGGATTTTTCAAATGAAAAAGAGAGTAGTGAGTATCTTATTGATCATGGCTATGGCGGCAGGTTCTCTGGCAGGCTGTGGAAATTCGTCCGGTTCTGATTCCGGTTCTGGCTCTGGTTCGGACAGCGGGGCGGCAGCAGATGTGGAAGAGGGAAAGGTGATCAACATCTATAGCTGGAATGATGAATTTCGTCAGCGTGTGGAGGCAGTTTATCCGGAAGTGAAAGAAACCTCTTCGGACGGTACGGTAACTACTTTGAATGACGGTACGGAAATCCACTGGATCATCAATCCGAATCAGGACGGTGTTTACCAGCAGAAGCTGGATGAGGCGCTGATGAAGCAGGCAGACGCGGCGCCGGACGATAAGGTGGATCTGTTCTTATCCGAGACAGATTATGTCAATAAGTATACGGACGCTGAGGCAGATGTGGCAATGCCCCTCAGTGACCTGGGAATTGATCCGGATACAGATCTGGCGGATCAGTACAGCTTTACAAAAGTAACGGCTTCGGATACGGAAGGCGTCCAGAGAGGCTCTACATGGCAGTGCTGTCCGGGACTGCTGGTATACCGCAGAGATATTGCAAAAGAAGTATTCGGCACGGACGATCCGGTGGAAATCGGCGAAAAGGTAAAGGATTGGGATACCATCAAAGATACGGCGGAGGAATTGAAAGCAAAGGGATATTATACATTTTCCTCTTATGCGGATACGTTCCGTCTGTACGGCAACAGCATTGATGAGTCATGGGTAAGTCCGGGAGAATCTACCATTAAGGTTGACCAGAAGATCATAGACTGGGTAAATGATTCCAAAGAGTGGCTGGATGCAGGCTATCTTGATAAGAATGTAAAGGGACAGTGGAATGACGACTGGAATAAGGCAATGGGTTCCGCGTCAAAGGTATTTGCGTTCCTGTTCCCGGCATGGGGGATTGATTTCACCTTAAAACCGAACTGGGACGGCGAAGACGGTGCATGGGCGGTTACCAATCCACCGCAGGAGTACAACTGGGGCGGCTCCTATCTCCATGCATGTACAGGTACGGACAATCCGGAGCATGTAAAGGAAATTATCCTTGCGGTGACCGTAAATAAAGATAATCTGTTAAAGATTTCCAAGGATTACGCAGATTTTACAAATACAACAAGCGGTATGCAGGAAGCGGCAAAGGACGACTCTTTCTCCTCGGAATTTCTGGGCGGCCAGAATCCGTTTGAATATTTCGCGCCGGTTGCGGAAAATATCGAGATTGCTCCGCTTTCCGCTTATGACCAGGGCTGTGTCGAGCTGATCCAAAATGCGTTCAGCGATTACTTACAGGGAAATGTGGACTATGACAAGGCAAAAACGAACTTCGAAACAGCAGTCAAAGAACGGTATCCGGATATTACGGAAATACAGTGGCCGGAGTAAACCAGATATGCCGCCGTGGGGCGCTCGCTGCCCCGCGGCATATGGAAAAGAAAGGAATGACAGTTCATGAAACAAAAAAATAAAAAAATTGACTATTCAAAATGGGGTTACCTTTTTATCCTTCCGTTTTTTGCCTGTTTTTTCATTTTCTCCTTTATCCCTCTGGTGGACACGATCCGGTATAGCTTCTTTGAATATTATCGTTCGGGAATCAAAGAAATCGGTCCTAATTTTATAGGAATGGAGAATTATGCAAGCCTTCTGGGGTCGGATATGCTGAAATATGCGGGAAATACCTTGATCTTATGGATCATCGGATTTATCCCTCAGATTGTGATCGCGCTCACGCTTGCGGAATGGTTTGTAGACGCGCGCCTGAAAATCCATGGGACACAATTTTTCAAAGTCGTGATCTACCTGCCGAACCTGATCATGGCGTCTGCGTTTGCAATGCTGTTCTTTACCATGTTCTCCACGAACGGGCCGATCAATTCCATTTTGATGTCCATCGGATTGACCAGCCAGCCCATTGATTTTCTGGGAACAGCCTTTGGTACAAGGTCACTGGTCGGATTCATGAATTTCCTGATGTGGTTCGGAAATTCAACGATCATGCTGATGGCCGCGATCATGGGTATCAGTCCGGATGTATTCGAGGCATCGGAGCTGGACGGCTGCAACAGTATCCAGAGGTTCTTTTATATTACGCTTCCTCTGATCCGTCCAATCCTTGCGTATACATTGATCACATCCATTATCGGCGGGCTGCAGATGTTTGATGTTCCGCAGATCCTGACAAACGGACAGGGGACTCCGGACCGTACATCTATGACGCTGATCATGTTCCTGAACAGCCATCTGAAGAGCAGAAACTACGGAATGGCAGGCGCGCTGTCTGTTTATCTGTTCATTGTCAGCGGTATTCTGTGCTTTATCGTTTACCGGATGACAAATAATGAGGACCCGGATGGTTCAAAGGCGGCAGCTAAGAAAGCAAAAAAGCAGAGGAGGGGATAAGCTATGAGGTCAAATAAGCCAAATCATTTCAGGAGTATTTTCGCGCATATCGTACTGATCATTTTGTCGTTTTTATGCCTGTTTTTCTTCTATATCCTGTTCATCAATGCCACACGTTCACATGCGGACCTGCAGAAAGGATTCTCTGCGCTGCCGGGAAATTACCTGCTTAAGAATCTGAGCAATGTTGCCAATGACGGAACATTTCCTATGTTCCGCGGAATCTTAAACAGCCTGCTCGTGTCCGGATGCTCGGCGGCAATCTGTACCTATTTTTCCGCATTGACGGCATATGGACTGTATGCATATAACTTCAGGCTCAAGAAGATCGCGTTTACATTTATCATGGCAATCCTTGTGATGCCGACGCAGGTAACCGCAATGGGATTTTTGCGGCTGATCACGAATATGGGCATGTATGATTCTCTGCTTCCGCTGATCATTCCATCCATTGCCTCTCCTGCTGTGTTCTACTTTATGTACAGTTACCTGCAGTCATCTTTGCCGCTGTCTTTGATCGAAGCGGCAAGGATTGACGGATCCGGGGAGTTTCGGACCTTTAACCAGATCGTGATCCCGATCATGAAACCGGCGATCGCAGTGCAGGCGATCTTTACCTTTGTGGGTTCCTGGAACAACTACTTCGTTCCGGCCCTGGTCATCCAGTCCAAGGATAAAATGACCGTGCCGATTTTGATCGCGACGCTTCGGGGAGCTGATTATATGAACTTCGATATGGGGAAAATATATACAATGATCTTGGTTGCGATCGTGCCGATCATTCTTGTATACCTGCTCCTGTCCAAATATATTATCGCAGGCGTAACGCTTGGCGGTGTGAAAGAATAAGATAATGAAATGATTCAAAAAAGGCTATCTTCTGCTGCAAGAGGATAGCCTTGTAATTTTTTAAGCTTTATAAGTTCCCGGCTGCACAACACGGCTGTACTTTTAAAGTAGATCAGAAATACGAATTATCAAGTCTTCATAAATACATACAGGTATGTCATCATCAAAACTGTATTGCTCTGTCTTCTCGTCGTGTTCAAAGTCATAAACGCTGACGGTCTGAAGTTTTGGGTTGACTGTCCAATACTCTCTTACGCCGGCAGAACGATATTTGAAAAGTTTAATTCCACAGTCTATGCGTACCGTACCAGGAGAGAGGATTTCGATCACCCAGTCAGGAGCGCCGTGACATCCTTTTTCGTCCAATTTGGAAGGATTGCAGATAACAGATATATCGGGTTCTAAGTAATTTCTCTCGTCATCATTTATAAATACAGCGAACGGAGCGGCAAATATCTCACAGTTACCTTTCTTTTTCCTGATATAATTATGAATTTCAGCAAATAAACTTCCAGAAATTTTCTGGTGGGTTTTGCTTGGCGGCGACATATCATAAATCTGGCCGTCAATCAATTCTGCCCGTTGTCCGTCTGGCAAGGCGTAGATATCTTCAATGGTATAAGTAAATCGTTGTGCTAAAGCCATAATAAGATCTTTCCTTTCTGTTTAAAGAATATCATCAGAAAAGATATAAGTCAATAAAAATAGTACGTTGAACGATTTCACAATAGAATTTATCCATCACTTTTAAAGTTTTTATAGTGGAAATCGTATTTGAGTCCGTTATAATAAAAGGTATATTAAGAAAATGTTCAAATGGCCGGAGGAAATCAATATGTCACAAAAGCATCAGTATCATTCGATTGAAAAAATACTTGCGTCAGTAAAAGAAAAATTGAAAGAGGAACATAAGCTTTTTGAAATGTTTAAAAACTGTTACACGAATACATTGGATACCACGGTGAAGAGCATGCCGGATGGGACCACGTATGTGATCACGGGGGATATCCCGGCAATGTGGCTGCGTGATTCTGTGGCACAGCTTCGGCCGTATCTGATCGCGGCGAAGGACGATCCTGCGATCGCGGATATTTTAACAGGCTTATCAAAGCGTCAGTTTCAGTATATTCAGATTGACCCATATGCCAATGCATTCAATGAGGAAGAAAACGGGAATTGCTGGGAGCATGACGATACAAAGATGAATGGATGGGTCTGGGAACGCAAATATGAGATCGATTCTCTTTGCTATCCGCTGCAGTTTGCATACCTGATCTGGAAAAATACCGGGCGCACAGAGCATTTTGATAAGGGATTTCATGCAGGGGCGGAAAAAATCCTGGAGGTGTTTAGCACAGAACAGTGCCATGAAGAAAAATCTTCGTATTATTTCCAAAGGCAGGATACCTATTTTACAGACACGCTTTCAAGAGATGGAAGAGGGGCGCTGGTAAAATCGAGCATTGGCATGACCTGGTCAGGATTCCGCCCCAGCGACGACGCATGTACTTATGGATATCTTGTGCCCTCAAATATGTTTGCAGTCGTTGTACTTGGATATCTGGAAGAAATCGCGGAGGAGATCTTCCGTGATACAAAATTAGCAGATGCGGCGAAAACATTAAAAAAAGAAATATATGAAGGGATAGAATCCTGCGGGGTTACAAAGACAGAGGATTTTGGAGATGTATATGCATATGAGACAGATGGATACGGACAATTCCATCTGATGGACGACGCCAATGTGCCAAGCCTGCTTTCTATGGAATATATCGGATATAAAGGAAAGAGGCAAGAGGTGGCTGACAATACAAGGAGGATGATCTTAAGCGAAGCGAACCCATATTATTATGCAGGAAATAAAGCCGCAGGTATTGGAAGCCCCCATACACCGATAAACTATATATGGCATATCGCCCTGGCTATGGAGGGCCTGACTGCAGGATCAAAAGAAAAGAAATTAGAGATGCTTCATCTCCTTGCCCAAACAGATGGGGGTACGGGACTTATGCATGAAGGTTTTCATGCAGATGATGATACCAGATATACCAGGGAATGGTTTTCGTGGGCAAACGCGATGTTCAGCGAGCTGGTGCTGGATTACTGCGGTTATCATATTGCGTATTAGAACCGGCATCCAGTACAGGACAGCCTTATTTATGGATATAAATAAAGTTCACTAAAACTAGAATTCTCTGAATTGAAATATTTCTTTCAAGATTATAAAATGAGTTTATAAAATAGTTCAATCCCCATATCCATGGAGGGCAGGATTTTAAGGAGGAGATTAGATCATGTTTTTGACAGACAGAAAATTAGAGAGACGGTTCAGTGAGATCGAGCAATACAGATACAGGGATATCATAGGATTAGAAAGCTTTGAAGCGGCAGAAGAAAACCAAGGGGTTGTAAATCCAAAGCTTCCGGTATTTCAGGAATGTGAAACCGAACCTCTGGCAGTCGGGCAGACATGGAAGGGGAGGGACCGGTTTCTCTGGCTTCATAAAAACATTCAGATTCCTTCGGAATGGAAGGGAAGAAAAATAGTCGGTGTTTTCGACTATGGCAACACCGGCGCAGGAAATAATTCCGGTTTTGAATCTATGGTCTATGTAAATGGAGAAATGTATCAGGGCGTAGATGTAAACCATAAGGAAGTATTTTTTGACGATGCGCTCTGCGGTACGGATGTAGATGTTACTTTCCGCCTGTGGTCAGGACTGGAAGGAGGTGGGATCCCCACAGAGCAGGAGCATAGGATCGCGCGTGCTGACCTGGCATGGCTGGATGAGAAGGTTGATGATTTTTACTATATGGCATCTATGGTGTGGCAGACGATCGAAGAGCTTGATGAGTCTCAGCCCATACAGCATGAACTCCGAAAAGCGCTGGATGGCGCATGCCATTGTATTGACTGGTCTTACCCGGGAAGCGAAGAGTTCTACGAGTCGGTGCACCAGGCAGACGATGAACTGAACAGAAGTATTGATTCCATGGATAAGAATTCTATGGTCAATGTATACTGTGTTGGACATACCCATATTGATGTAGCATGGCTTTGGCGCTTAAAGCACACCAGAGAAAAATGCTCCCGCTCATTTTCCACCGTATTCCGTCTGATGGAAATGTATCCGGAATATATTTTTCTACAGACACAGCCGCAGTTATATGAATATATGAAAGAAGAGTTCCCGGATATTTTTGAAAATATCAAAAAGAAGGTCAAAGAAGGACGCTGGGAAGCAGACGGCGGTATGTGGGTAGAAGCAGACTGCAATCTCACAAGTGGGGAATCTCTTACCCGACAGATCCTCATCGGCAGTAAATTTATCAAGGATGAGTTTGGCAAGGATGTGGAATATTTGTGGCTTCCGGATGTGTTCGGCTATTCCTGGGCGCTCCCGCAGATTTTGAAAAAAGCCGGGATTGATACCTTTATGACCACAAAAATCAGCTGGAACCAGTATAACCGGATGCCCCACGACACATTTATGTGGAAGGGGATCGACGGAAGCGAAGTGCTGACTCATTTTATCACCACGCCGGAGCCATGGAACGAGCGGGATTCCTGGTTTTATACCTACAACGGAAAATTGCTTCCAAGAACAGTAAAAGGTGTATGGGACGCGTACAGTGAAAAGCAGATCAATAAAGACCTGCTGATCTCCTTTGGCTTCGGAGACGGAGGCGGCGGTGTAAACCGCGATATGCTGGAATACCGGAGAAGGATGGATAAGATCCCAGGGCTGCCAAACCTGAAAATGTCTACAGCAGGTGAGTATTTCCGAAAACTGCGTGACACTGTGGAAAATACGGATCAATACGTCCATACCTGGGACGGGGAATTATATCTGGAATACCACCGGGGCACTTACACAAGCCAGGGCTATAACAAACGTATGAACCGCAAGATGGAATTACGTTACCGCAGGGCAGAGTGGCTGACCGTGATGGATGCCCTTCGGAAAGGCGATATCAGAAAAGCACGGCAGGAGGAACTGACAAAGGGCTGGAAGCATATTTTGACAGACCAGTTCCATGATATTATCCCGGGTTCCTCGATCCATGAGGTTTATGAAGATTCCAGGGGGGATTACGCATATATTGAGGGGATTGCGCGTGAAGTGGAGCAGGAGGCATATGAAAATGTGATGGAGAAAAAGGAAAATACATATACTGTGATCAATGCTTCCGGCTGGACTATGGATCAGCTTGCTGCCGTTCCGGCAAATGCAGATGGAATCTACAAAGATCTGGAAGGAAACGAACTCATTTCGCAGAGAGGGCATGGAGTAGATTACGTGGAAGTGAAAGCGGTTCCGGCAATGGGAACGAAGACGATCATTTTTGAAGAAGCGGACAAGGATGTGCCGAAGGCCGCCTTTACGGTCAATGGCAGGGAAATTGAGACTCCTTATTATGAGATTACTCTGAACCAGTACGGGCAGATCACAAGACTATTTGATAAAACCTATGCACGCAATGTAATGCCCGAAGGACTGCGGGGGAATGTACTCCAGGTATTTGAAGACAAGCCGCTTGACAATGACGCATGGGACATTGATATCTTTTATCAGGATAAGATGCGTGAGATCACAGACCTTACCGTATTTGAGATTACAGAGATGGGGCCGCTGTATATGAATATCCATATGGAATGGAAATATATGAATTCCGATATCAGGCAGGATATGGTTCTATACAGCAGTGACAGAAGGATTGATTTTAAAACAAACGTAGAATACCATGAACAGCACCAGCTTTTGAAAGCCGCGTTTCCGGTGGATATCCGTTCCACCTATGGAACGTATGATGTACAATATGGAAATGTGAGACGTCCGAATCATTGGAATACAAGCTGGGATATGGCAAAATTTGAGACCGTGGCACACAGATGGGCTGACCTGTCAGAGAGAAATTATGGTGTCAGCATTTTGAACGACTGTAAGTACGGCCATGATATTAAAGATAACGTACTGCGGATCTCATTGCTGAGGGCAGGTACGCATCCGGATTATCTCCAGGACCAGGGAGAGCATACTTTCACCTATTCACTGCTTCCGCATCAGGGAGATTTTGTAGACGGGAAGGTGGTCCAGGAAGCGTTCGCGTTAAATGAACCTATGCAGGTCGTGGAAGGACAGAGTACCCTTGCGTATGACAGTTTCTTATCCTTCGACAATGCACAGGTAGAAGTAGACGCGGTGAAAAAGTCCGAAGACGGAAAGTATATTGTAATCCGTTTCCATGAGTTTGCAGGGTCAAAACAAGAGGTGGCAGTGAAAACAGGATTCTCATGGAAAGCCTGGGCAGAATGTGACTTAAGAGAACGTCCGGTCACGGAATTTACCCGGGAGGAGATCAGGATGACCCTCCACGCATATGAGATAAAAACCTTATTGATAGAAGTATAAACAGTACGCAAAAGGAAGGAGTCCCCATATGGAAGAATTATTTAATGTGGAAAAAGTATTAGGGTTTTGTGAGAAGGTATGTTATTTTGTCACGATAAATCTGTTGTTTATCCTGTCAAATATCCCGATATTATTATTCCTGCTCTTTGTCGGCGCAGGCCAGATCCGGGAATGCCTTCCTCTGTTTCTGCTGTGCCTCATCCCGATGGCGCCGGCCTTATCGTCGGTAATGTATACGATGAACTGCCTGATCCATGGGACAGAAGGAAGCGCGCTGCGTGACTATAAAAGGGGATATTGCTCTGATCTTGTACAGAAGATTGGACTTGGCGCGGGGCAGCTTCTTGTGATATTCATGTGCTGGACCAATATAGAGTTCTTTTCGATGCAGTTCAGGATCCTTCCGCTTGCGGTCGTATTTATGGTGTTATTTGCGGTGTCAGTCCTTGTCACACCGAATCTCTATATGCTGGCCAGCCGTTATGAAATGAAGAACATCCAGATTGTGAAGACAGCTGTTACGCTTTTGATCGCAAAGCCGGTATTTACTCTTGGGAATCTTGTAGCGCTTTGCGTTGTGCTTGCGGCATTTGAGATATCGCCGGGGACAACGGTATTGTTTATGGGGAGTACTTATGGATTTCTGGTAATGTTTATGAACCAGAGCGTTATGCGGAATTTAGAAAACAGATAAATACAGAGTTTAAGGGAATGTAGGATGATTTCTGCATTTCCTTTTTGTGCTTTATAAAGTATACTTGAAAAGAAAGGTGACCTGCGAGTATGATATAAAGAAAAAGGGGAATATGGGATGGATATTAAAGGCTCAAAACAGTTATATAACAAATTACTTTTTATTGATACAGCTATTCTGGTGTGTGCCATATCGGCATTGGTCATCTATTTTTTCACTAGTACCAAAAACCGCTTTTTAGAACAGAACCTGAATTATACGGAGATGATGAATGAATCGGCAGCCTCTTACCTTAAGGAAGCCTCCGATATCGCGGAATATATCCACGAAGATCTGTACAAATCGAATATGGAATTAAAGGATGTGCTGCGCTATATGACGGATGAGCCGTCAGACTATCAGCAATACCGTCTGGATATCTATAGTGAAAATAAATCCAGTGAGTACAGAGGGATCGAAAAATTTTTTCTGGATGCGTTTCAGGCGTATGGCAGTTTAAATCATATCTTGCTTTACAGCTATGAGAGGAATGAAATTACGGAATATACCGGAGATGGGAAAAGCTACAGGAGGGATGGGGATCCTGATTTTAAAACAAAACTTGAAAAAGGCGACCTGACAGGAGAAGACAGCTTTTCTTATCTGAAAGAGATCCGTGAACCGGAAACGATGCAGGTAAAGGGATGTATGATCCTGGGATTCAAAAGCAACAGGTTTGAGAGTATCCAGCAGTATTATTCCCGTGCGGAACTGATCGTATATAATGATGCCGGTACGGTTGTATTTGATTCTTCAAAGGGACATCATATTCCTGACATTATGTACGCGGATGATAAAGGGATTCTGGAAAATGTGCTTGATGCTTACGTGGAGCAGTCACAGGACGGACAGTATCATGCCATCAGCTATCTGGAGAAAAAGCGGGCGGCGGAGGTGCCGGTATCGATCGTGATCATGATCCTGGCAGTTGGGGCAGTAGTGATGGTCTTGGGAGAACTATTTGTAAGATATCATTTGCAGCAGCTTTCCAAAAGGCTGAACCGGATCTTGTCCGGGATGTCCAGGGTTATGGACGGCGACCTGGATGTGCGTATTCCGTCGGACAAAAACGGTGATGAGCTGGATGTGATCTCAAGGTGTTTCAATGAGATGTGCGTTAATCTGGACGAGCATATCAAGAAGCGGTATCTGGCTGAGATCGAACAGAAAAACGCGGAGATGGCCGCGCTCCAAAGCCAGATCAATCCTCACTTTTTATACAATACGCTGGAGGCTATCCGTATGAAAGCCGTCTGCAACGGCGACAGGGAGGTAGGGAAAATGCTTTACAGCCTGGCAGTCACTTTCCGGGCACAGATCAAAGAGGCAGATATCATTACACTGGCGCAGGAACTGCATTACAGTAAAAAATATATGGAGCTTTTTGAATTCCGATATCAAAACCAGTTTCAGGCTGTGGTGGAATGTAAGGAAGAGTACCTGCAGGTTCCTATTATAAAGTTTGTGCTGCAGCCGATCATTGAAAATTATTTTATCCACGGCATGCGTATGAAGGAACCGGATAATTTTATACGGATTGCTGTTGAAAAGGAAAATGGAGGCAGGTTCCGGATCATTGTGGAAGATAACGGAAAAGGAATGACAGTACAGGAGCTTGCAGAAAAGAACCGGGAATTAGAGCGTGATACGATGAAGAGGCAGTCGTCCATCGGAATCGCCAATGTAAACCGCAGGCTGAAGGCGGTTTATGGCAGCGCATATGGAATCCGCATGGAGGCAAGGCAAGGAGGAGGACTTCGGGTCATACTAAGGTTTGAACCCAGAAAGACCGGCCGGGAAAATCAAGGAGAGGGAGAGGTGTACGATGAAGAAGGTAATGATAGTAGAAGATGAGGAATTGATCCTGCAGGGAATCCGAAATATCCTGGATTGGGAAGCGCTGGGGCTGGAAGTGGTGCATATGGCGCACGACGGGACGGAGGCGCTCCAAATGTGGGAGGAGGAACCTGTACATATTGTGGTGACGGATATCAGCATGCCGGAAATGGATGGATTGACACTTCTCCGGAAAATCCGGGAAAAGGAAGAGCAGGTACGTTTTATTATCCTGACAGGATATGATGAGTTTGATTATGCCAGGGAAGCGATACGGCTGGAGGTTGAGAATTATATTTTAAAGCCCATCAATGAAGAAGAACTGGAACGGCAGCTCAGAGAAACCGTGCGGAAATTAGAAGAGATGGATAAGAAAAAGCTCCGGTATATTGATGAAAAAACACAATGGATGCATTTTTTAAATGGAAAATCCAAGAATGAAGAATACGGGAAGTTTGCGAAAATGCTGGGACTGGAAGAAGATCATGGAAATTACTGCGCGGCTGTCATGAAATGGAATATGGAAGGCTTCAAAGAAAAAAAGATCACAGATGTGATCATGGAACTGAAAAAGGAAAGCAGGATGAAAATTGTGCATCTTCCGCCGGATAATCTGCTCATGATCTTGGCAGATAGTGATTTTGAAGAAGCAGGGGGGGGAGTACAGGAGTATTTTTCAGAACTGCAGAATCAGATCGAGAGCCGTTTTGACATTATGACCTTTATAGGTGTGGGGCCGTCCTTTCAAAGCTTTGAGCAGCTTCCGGAGGCATACCGGGCTGCAAGGAAGCTTCAAAAATACCTGATCATCGAGGGCTATGGAAGCTGTCTCAGCCAGGGACAGATCAGGAGCAGGAAGACGGAGGACATCCGTATGGACGAAACACAGCTAAGAAAATTGATCTTGAAAAAAGAAAAAGAAGCTGCGGTTGATTATATGGAAGACCTGTTTATAAACAATGTACGAAAAGAGGCTTCTGCAGGTTCGCTGTATCAGACGGCGGTCAAGATGGCGATGCTGCTTCAAGATATAAAAAAGGAGTATAAGCTGGAATCAGACAGGTTCTACGATCTCACAGAACTGATCGAAACGATCTTTGGCGCAGATGATATCCTAGGGATCAAGACAGCATTTATTTCTGAAATCATAGAGATTATAGTCTGCCTGCATGAGGAAGATTCGCAGTATACCCCTGTAGTGCGCCAGATCATGTCTGAGGTACAGCAGAATTATAAGGAAGATATGAACTTGAAGACAATGGCTTATAAATACCATATGAATGCCTCTTATCTGGGACAGATCTTTCAGAAGGAGGTGGGCTGTTCTTTTGCGCGGTATCTGAGCAATACGAAAAACAGCATTGCAAAAGACCTGATCTTAAATACAAATATGAAGATCAACGATATAGCAAGGCAGGTGGGATATCCGGATACCAGTTATTTTTATCGGAAATTTAAGCAATGCTATGGCGTGTCGCCCGCTTCTTTACGGGAGATGAAAAAATATTAGAGGCGGAAAAAACGTGAAATGATGGAAAGATCATGTCACGTTTTTTTTATGCCATTGTATGTAGAAAGCTGCCAGCGGCAGCTTTTTTGGAATATCAATCTTTTGGAAACATGTTCCTAGAATTTGTGCAATGAACCTAAAAGTTTTCAACTATTAATAAAAAGTGCACAATGATATAGTGGATATAGACAAAAACACACTGCATATTGACGAGCCGGTAAGTCAAGAAGCAGTACAAAAAAGGAGGATGAAAGGTGAGAGGTAACAAAAAAGAGGCTGAAAAGACGAAAGGGAATTTCCTGAGACGTCTGAAAGCAAACAAGGAACTGCTTATTTTAAGTTTGCCGGGAGCAATCTGGTTTCTGTTTTTCGCATACCTGCCGTTGTTCGGTATTCTGGTGGCATTTAAGAAATTCAGGTTGTCCGGGGACGGATTTTTCTATAATCTGTTCACAAGTGAGACGGTCTGGTTTGATAACTTCAAGTTTTTGTTCAGCAGCGGCGACGCATGGATCATCGTAAGAAACACAGTACTTTATAATTTTACATTTATTATCCTTGGTGTAGCCGTACCGGTAGTGCTCGCGCTGCTTTTGAATGAGATTAAGAACAAAGGGATGATGAAGATTTATCAGAGTTCCATGTTCCTGCCGTATTTCCTGTCATGGGTAGTTGTAAGCTATTGCGTATTTGCATTTTTAAATCCGGAAAAAGGTTATTTTAACGCAATCATCCAGCAGTTTGGAGGAGAACCAATCTCATGGTATACGGAGTCAAAGTTCTGGCCCTTTATCATTATTTTTATGAGCCAGTGGAAAGGAATGGGGTATAACACGGTAGTTTATCTCGCATCAATCTGCGGCATTGATAAGACGTACTATGAAGCGGCAGTCCTGGACGGGGCGACGAAATGGCAGCAGATCAAATACATTACATTACCGCTGCTGAAACCGGTGATCACCATTTTGCTGATCATGTCTGTGGGAGGTATCTTTAAAGCAGACTTCGGACTGTTCTATCAATTGCCGAAGAATTCCGGGCCGTTGTATCCGGTAACTAACGTACTTGATACATACATTTTCCGTGCCCTTAAGACGAGCGGCGAGATCGGGATGAGTTCTGCTGCGGCGCTGTTCCAGTCAACAGTCGGTTTTGTCCTGATCATGATCGCAAATAAGATCGTATCGAAGGTTGACAGTGATAACGCGTTGTTCTAGAAAGGAGGTAAGATCGTGGCTGAAAAAGTAATGTCGAAAAGAAAAATGGAAAAAAGAATTAAGAAATTAGAAGCAATGGAATGCAGATATAATGAGATCAAAACTCCGACAAATATTTTATTTAACATCATTCTGGCAGTATTGTCGCTGATCTGCGTCATTCCGTTTATATTTGTCATTATTATTTCACTGACAGATGAGAATTCACTGGCAATGAACGGATACCGGTTTATTCCAGAAAAATTCAGCCTGTATGCATATGAATATATCATAAGCGCAGGAGAAAATATTATAAAAAGCTATGGCGTAACGATTCTTGTTACTGTTGTAGGAACTGTTATCGGACTGCTTCTGACAGGCACTTATGCATATGCGCTGTCCAGAAAAACATATGCTTACCGTAAATTTTTTACAACTGTGATCACGATCCCTATGCTGTTCAGCGGCGGTATGATCGCGAATTACTTGATCGTAACAAAGGTGCTTATGCTGAAAGATACCCTGTGGGCGCTGATCTTGCCGCTTTGCTTGAATTCCTTTAACATCATTGTGCTCCGGACATTTTTTAAGACGAGTATCCCGGATGCAGTTGTGGAGTCGGCAAAAATTGACGGGGCTTCGGAATGGAGGCTTTTCTTCCAGATCGTGATTCCAATGGCGCTTCCAGGACTTGCGACAATCGGCCTTTTCCTGACGCTGGGTTACTGGAACGACTGGTTCAATGCCATGATGTATATGGATAATAAAGACTTGATCCCGCTTCAGTATCTGTTGATCCAGATTGAAAGTTCTATTGACTGGCTTGCGAATAATAAAGCCACGATGGGGGTTGACGGAATCGCGGTGGCGGCGAATATGCCGAAAGAAACGATCAAGATGGCAATTGTAGTAATTTCCACATTACCAATCATTTTTGCATATCCGTTTTTCCAGAGATATTTTGTAAATGGGTTGACGGTAGGTGCGGTAAAAGAGTAATATAGATAGGAGGATATGAACATGAAGTTTAACATAGTGAAAAGATTTGCGGCGGCAGGACTTGCAGCAGTTATGACGGCGGGCCTTATCACAGGCTGCGGAGGGAAAAAGGCGGAGACGAACGCGAGTGGAGAAGAAATCGTAGAGCTTACCTGGTGGCAGATCGGGGATGCCCAGAAGGATCAGGACAGAGTCCTTGAGAAAGTAAATGAATATATATCTGAGAAGATCGGCGCGAAATTGAAGATCAATACGGCAGGATGGGGAGATTATGAGCAGAAGATGCAGGTCATCATCAACACCGGCGACGACTGGGATATGTGCTTCACCTGCTCCTGGACAAATAATTACCTGCAGAATGCAAACAAGGGCGCATTCCTCCAGATTGACGACTATATCGAAGATACGGAGATGTATCAAAATATCGACGGACGTTTCTGGGAGGCCGCAAAGGTGCAGGGCAAGACATACGGTGTTCCAAGTGAAAAGGAAATCGGAAGCATGCCGATGTGGGTGTTTACAAAGGAATATGTGGATAAATATGATGTTCCGGTAGATGAGATCCATAGCCTGGAAGATCTGGAACCATGGCTTAAGCTTATCAAAGAGAAAGAACCGGATGTTGTTCCTATGTATCTGACAAGCAGCTATTCCGCACCGATCTATATGGATCTGATCCAGAATCCGGTGGGAATCGAATATGGTGATGAAACACTGACAGTCAAGAATGTATTTGAGACAGAGAAGATGAAGTCTACTCTGGATACCATGCGGAAATATTATCTGGCTGGTTATATCAACAAGGACGCGGCTACGGCATCTGACGACAAATCGGTGAAGCGTTTTGTTACAAAAGGAGACGGACAGCCGTACGCTGAGCTGGTATGGGGAAAGGATCTGGGATATGAAGTCGTGGCGACCCCGATCATGGATACCTATGTGACGAATCTCTCTGCCCGCGGCGCCCTGACTGCGATCAATGCACAGACAAAGCATCCAGAGAAGGCAATTGAGCTTTTGAACCTGATCAATACGGATGAGTATCTCAGGAATCTGCTGAACTATGGTATTGAAGGTGAGCATTGGGATAAAGTAGAGGTTCCGGCTGATGAAGCGGCCGCTGCCGAGGGTAAGCCTTATATCTATGATAATAAGATCAAACTGAATGAGGAAACAAGAAAGAATTATTCGGTTTCCTACTGGGTGCAGGGCGGATTATTTAACACTTATGTATTGGAAAACGAGCCTGTTGATAAGTGGGCAACGTTCAAAGAATTTAATGATTCGTCAGTGGAGGCACCATCCTTTGGATTTGACTTTGACCTTGAGCCGGTCAGCACAGAGGTGGCAGGATTTGGAAATGTAATGGATGAGTTTGGGAAATCCCTGTACACAGGAAGCGTTGATCCGGAAGAATATCTGCCAAAGCTTCAGGAGAAATTAGAGGCAACAGGTATCGATAAGGTTATTGAAGAGATGCAGAGACAGATTGATGAGTGGAAAGAAACAAAATAAATCATTGAAGGGAATAAGTAAGATGAAACGTTCAAAAATTAACGCAGAGATCAGACACATGGAGGAAATGATACAGGCTCATGGCTTTGAGATCCCGCCGTTTTGTAAATGGACGGCAAAGGATTGGGAAAGCAAAGGCGCGGAATATGACGAGATCAGGGATAATATGCTTGGCTGGGATATTACGGACTATGGGCTTGGAAAATTTGATGAAGTAGGATTTTCCCTTATTACGATCCGGAATGGAAATCTGAAAATGGATAAGTATACGAAAACTTATGCGGAAAAACTTCTTCTTGTAAAGGAAGGGCAGATGGCTCCGATGCATTTCCATTGGAATAAAATGGAGGACATCATCAACAGGGGCGGCGGCAATGTGCTGATCACGGTTTATAATTCTACGGAAGACGGCGGATTTGCCGATACAGATGTCACCGTGAATTGTGATGGACGTGAATTTACGGTTCCTGCCGGCACAAAAGTAAAGCTGGCTCCAGGAGAGAGCATTACAATCTATCCGTATATGTATCATGACTTTCATGTGGAAGAAGGAAGCGGAGACGTATTGCTTGGGGAAGTGTCCATGTGTAATGATGATGAACACGATAACCGTTTCTATGAACCGATTGGACGTTTCCCGGAGATCGAAGAGGATGAAGAACCCTATCGTTTGCTGTGTAATGAATATCCGAAAGCGTAAATATTTGTAACTGTCCAAAGCAGCAGTAATATGAAAAACAGGCGATGCAGGCTTACTTGCCGGAGTGCTTGTTTTTCATATTGCTGCTGCTTTGAATGCCATTCGTAATTATAAAGGAGAGGAAAAATGGTACAACAGATATTAAAGGGAAACTGGCGGATGAGGCGTTCCGGGGAGGCGGATCAGCCGGCGGCCGTTCCGGGGACGGTCTATACGGATCTGCTGCGCAATGGGAATATGGAGGATCCGTTTTGGAAAGATAACGAAATCCGTGCGCTTCCGTTAATGGAAGATGATTATGAATATGAGTTGTGTTTTGATGCGGAGGAAGGTTTGCTGGCACAAGATCAAATATTTCTTCATTTTGATGGATTAGATACCATTGCGGATATCTATCTCAACCAGAAACATGTCGGAAAAGCGTTTAACATGCACCGTATCTGGGAATATGAGGTGACTCATGTTATAAAAGAGAAAGGGAATATATTGCAGGTTGTGCTGCATTCACCGCTCAAGTTTATAAAAGAAGAGTTTGCCAAATGCAGGACCATGGGCTCGGAAGACGCAATGGATGGTTTTGTCCATATCCGTAAAGCCCACTGTATGTTTGGATGGGACTGGGGGGCACATCTGCCGGACGCGGGGATCTATCGGAATGTGTCCCTGGCCGGGATAAAGGGCGCAAGGCTGGACAGTGTTTACATCAGGCAGGAACATTTTGAAGAGAAAGTCATCCTTCAGCTTCAAGTAGAAAAAGAATCCGAATTGGACACTTCCTATACGGTGGAAATTACGGCCCCGGACGGAACCATAGAAAGCTATGTGGATTCTCCAAAAGAAATCTGCATAGAGAATCCTATGCTCTGGTGGCCTAATGGTTATGGCGGACAGCCGCTTTATACGGTAAAGGTGACCCTGTATGCGGATGGAGAGATGGCGGATGTATGGGAAAAGAGGATCGGGCTTCGGACGCTGACAATGAAAGTCGGGAAAGATGAATGGGGAGAATGCTTTGCGCATGAGGTAAACGGTGTCGCGGTCTTTGCGATGGGAGCGGATTATATTCCAGAAGACCATCTGATCGGAAGGATCACGCCGGAGACTACGAGGAAGCTGTTAGAGCAGTGCGTGGCGGCGAATTATAACGCGGTCCGTGTATGGGGCGGCGGCTATTATCCGGAGGATTGGTTTTATGATATCTGTGATGAACTGGGGCTTATTGTCTGGCAGGATTTTATGTTCGCCTGCGCCGTATATGAACTGACACCGGAGTTCAAGGCCAATATCCGCCAGGAATTTATTGACAATGTAAAGCGTCTCCGGCATCATGCGTCATTGGGGCTCTGGTGTGGAAATAATGAAATGGAGATGTTTGTAGAAGAGGGGCATCACTGGGTTACGAAGAAAACAGAAGTGCGTGATTATATCATTATGTATGAGCAGCTGATCCCGGAAGTATTGCAGGAATATGACCCACAGACCTTTTACTGGCCCGCAAGCCCTTCCTCCGGCGGTTCCTTTGATGAGCCGAACAGCCCGGACAGGGGAGACGTCCATTACTGGAAAGTATGGCATGGGAACAGGCCGTTTTCCGAATATCGGAAATATTTCTTCCGTTATGCTTCGGAATTCGGCTTCCAGTCTTTTCCCAGTAAGAGGACGATCGAGACTTTCACGGATGACCCTAGGGATATGAATATTTTTTCTTATGTAATGGAAAAGCATCAGAGGCAGTATGGCGCAAACGGAAAGATCATGAATTATCTGCAGCAGATTTATCTTTATCCTACAGATTTCGAGACACTGATCTATGCCTCCCAGCTTCTGCAGGCAGACGCCATCCGGTATGGGGTAGAGCATTTCAGAAGAAACAGGGGACGCTGCATGGGCGCCATCGTCTGGCAGCTCAACGATTGCTGGCCGGTTGTTTCCTGGTCTTCTATTGATTATTGTGGGAGATGGAAAGCGCTGCATTATGCGGAAAAACGATTCTTTGCGCCGCTTATGGTCTCCTGTGAGGAAGAGGGGATGATGACACAGGAAGCGGATATGAACCGGGAGCATTTTGAATTTGAAAAATCAATCCGTCTCAATGTGGCAAATGAAACCAGAGAGGAGCAGGCCGTGGAGGTATCATGGGTGGTCCGGAACGCAAGGGCCAAGATCCTGCGTGACGGGGGGACACAGGAATTGACCGTTCCGGCTCTTTCCAGTGTATGGCTTGAGAAAGTGCTGCTGCCGGAGGTTGATATTTTTACGGAATATGTAAGCTACGAGATGAGACAGAACGGAAGCGTAATATCCGAAGGGACCGTTATTTTTTCTTATCCAAAATATTTCAAATATGAGGATCCACACCTTTCTTATCGTGTGGAGGGGGATGAAATCGTTGTATCCGCAGACGCGTACGCAAAAAGTGTTGAGATACAGAATGAGAAGGAGGACTTCATCCTTTCGGATAATTATTTTGACATAAACGGAGATGAAAAGCGTGTAAGGATTCTCTCCGGAGAGGCGGAAGGAATCCGGCTGAAAAGTGTGTATGATATCAGGTAGATATCTGGAAGGGATGTAGTGGGGATTTTGTAAGGTTTGCACCCTCTGTCCACCCGTACTTATTACCTTTCGTCTAATCAATTAGAACTAAAGCAGATCGCGGAATTTCCACGCCGCAGAATATATAGAGATTTTATACGGTCACTTATTGCGAACAAGGGCATCCGGACAAACGGAAGCTCTTTTCTTTTTTTATTACATCATTTTATGCTCTTTTGCAAATTACAGGTCATCCTGCCGTCGTATGGAACATATTACCTATACGGCAGGAACTGGTGAATGGATCTGCACTCTGGAGGATCTCCGCAGCTGGTTCCGGTGTCAGTTCCAGCACCAGGCAGTTTCTATTCTGGATGCTCTGTAGAGACAGAATTATATCACCTATTCTCTTCTGGAAAATAAGAAAATCGTAAAATTTAAAATTACAGACTGGCCAAAGGATAACACCGTCCTCGAATACAACTACCCTTGTAAGAAAGATGACGGTTTTTTCTTTTTTACAATAGCCAAAGTACATGAGTTCATCAGTGATTATCTGTCAATTATGTTTGATATCAGTGATGTGATGATAGACAAGGAGGAAGTCGCCATGACTATGCAGATGTCAATTCATGTACCAGAGAATAAGGGAGAACCATGCGTTTCAGAATGGATTACAGAGGACCAGATCTCTGTTCCAGAAAAAGATTCCTGCGTTCCAGAACCGCATATGAAATTTATCATCCAAAAAGTGGCGGAACTGTTGAAAACACAAGGAATTCCATGCTGTGAGTGCCCCGAGAACCAGTATATATTATCTCCTTTATCAGCCTGCATAGATATATTAAATATATATACTCTAAGTATTATCTGCCCTTATGGGAATACAGCTTACCGTTTTGAACTAAGTATTAAGCCTGAGAAGAAGGGATGTCACGATAGGAATCTGATGCTGGAGGGAATAGTAGAAAATGAGGATAGGATTCAGAAAGGGGATGAGTAGTATGAAAGGAGCAAGGAAGAGTACGATACAAGGGAAGGAGACAGGGAAGAATGGAGTAAAGGCTAAGCAGGAATATCTGAACCAGGAAGAGGATCCACGTTTCCATGATACATATAAGCTGCTGCGTAGGTACAGAGACGCTGCTTATAGTCTAAAAGTGGTGGTACGGCAGATGCAAACCCAGTTTCGGATGAAATATGGGACAAGTGTGGATGATTTTCTGGATTCTATCTATGCTGCAGGGGCTGATCTGTCAGGAGACGATATTGCGGAGAGAGCAAAGAGCATTGAGCGGAGTAACCATATGCTTAAGCTTCTGGACTCTTCTGTGGATCTGCTCTGGAATAATCATAAGCATGGGGAGCAGTATTACTGGATCCTTTACTATGCATTTTTGTCTCCTCAGGAACTGAGGAATACGGAAGAGATTATTGAGAAGCTGGAGCCGCATATTGACAATATCTCTTTTCGTACATATTATCGCAGGCGGCGTGCGGCAATTGAAGCATTAAGCACGATATTGTGTGTGGGGGGGGGCGGCCAAGGAGACTCTGGATATGTTAAATAAATTTTTCCCGGAGGATTAAAACTATCGACATTTCATGAATGGATACTCATAATTAATATCAAAAACTAAGGATAAGGAGCTTCCATTTATGAAAAGTTTAGAGAGTTTAATTGTGGACTACATCAAGAACTGTGAATCCATTAAAAAGCTGGATAAGAAAACGTTAAAGGCCTACCGGATTGATCTGAAGCATTTTAGGATATTTATGAGAGTATATGATGATTTTGCTGATAAGACAGCCATAAGTGAGTACATTTCTTCACTTCATAACCAGTACAAGCCAAGGACTACGAAAAGAAAGATTGCAGCTTTAAAAGCATTTTTTCACTATTTGGTTTATGAAGAGATTATAGCCCTAAATCCCTTTGACAAAATAAACGTAAAATTCCGGGAACCGCAAGTACTGCCCAGAACAATCCCAGAGGCCACCATTACTAGTTTTATATCCGCTATGTATAAGCAAAAAGCGCTTGCCGGTACAACCTATCAATACAATGCGATTCTCAGGGATATTACGATAATTGAGCTTCTCTTTGCAACAGGTGTCAGAATATCGGAATTATGTACATTAACAATACAGCAGGTGGACCTGATATCGTATAAAATAATCATCTATGGAAAGGCTCTAAAGAACGTTTGATTCAAATTGGCAATGAGGATGTCAAGAAAGTGCTGTCTGAATACTACGCTGTATTCCAATCAGATATTCTTTCAACAGGCTGGTTTTTTATAAACAGGCTCCATCAGAGGTATTCGGAGCAATCAGTTCGGTCTATGATTGCAAAATATTTGAAACTGGCGATGATTGATATGCATATCACACCGGCAGACTGTTAGCAAAATGCTAAATGGAATACGTATGATTACAGCAGGAGAACTAAAACAAATTGCAGAATTTCTTTGTACGAGTATGGAAGAACTGGCTTCTATTCCAGAGAATTACGAGGAAATGAATGTATTCCACGCATTCATGGGTCAGGTTAAAACAAAGGAAGCCCAACAATCCATACAGGATATTGATGCTATGATAGATTTGATACTTTTTCATGATAATGTTAAAAAGAATGGGATTGCAATGAGGGAGGAGTGGACGGATTTCTAATGGGTAATGTATTGGATCATAGTCTTTTTATGCAAGATTCGAAAAAATTTATGGGATTGTCCCACGCTGTTATGCAATTTAATTGCTTGTACAATGGCAGCAATATCATTCAAGATGATATTTTTTCCATATTGGTAAACTATGCACGTCAAAATCAAAAAGTATTAGATATATTCCGCTTTCCTACAAAAGATGATGATTTTTGCGCGCTTACCTGTGTTCAAAAAGGAAGAATATTTGTATATATTAACTCCTGGATTCCACTGTCCAATCAAATTTTTGCTGCCGCCCACGAATTATATCATATCTGGTGCTTTATAGAAGAAAAAGATGGAAGCATTTTAAAAAAAGGTTCTTTTTTAAGTGCAGCGGCTATGGATGAAGAAGTAACAAGCAGGGAGGATAAAGAAGCGAATGCATTTGCAGGTCTGCTTCTTGTTCCTGCAAATGCGCTTCATGAGCAAATGCAGATTTATGGAATTCCCAGAGATGACCAGAGTTTAGAAGATATTATTAGATTAATGGCAATTTTTTCAGTGCCATATAAGGCTATTTTACTTCGACTTTATGAGGAAAAATATATGAATGTTGATAGTGTGCGCAAATTTCTGGCTGTTGAAAAAGATATGTTGAAGAAAGAAATCGGGTATATGCTGGATGCAGATAGGTGGCAGAGGCGTACCCCTGAGATTCTCCAAATGGGAAGCTTAAAGCAATTGATAGAAAATAATATAGAATTTGGGTTGCTGACTGATTCAAGGGCAAAAGATGATAATGAAATTTTTCGACATATATTGCAGCGATATGGGCGTGATAGGGGATAGTGCCTATGATAAAGAAAGGATGTGCGTTATTAGATACGGATTTCATTTCAAAACTCCATATTACGCGAAAAGATGATCAGAATAGGCTGATAGACAGGATTCTTGAACTTCCTGGTTATCAGTTTATCTGTCACGAACAGATTACCATGGAACTAGGAAGGCATAATACAACAGCTGCTGATTGGCTTCAAGGAAAAATAGAAGAGGGAGTAATACTAAAATTTTCGGATTTAGATTTGATTACTTTATTGCGTTCATTTTATGGGGAAAATGCAATTTATATGTTCCTTTTTTAATTAAGTAATGCTTGTTCATTGTTTGAATTTGGCTTTTATGGAAAATACTATGTGAATCTTGAGCAAAATAGCGGACTGTCGGATGTACATAAGCGGCTCACATTACCAATACAAACACCCAACAAAGCCCGGAAAAAGTAAGCGTCCCGAATCATCCCGGTGACATCCCGAAAAGTATTGTTAAACCCATACGCAAGCAGGCGGGGCTGTAACAAGCCCCTGCCCCTTGCAAACAATATAGATTACACGGAAAGGAGCAATGATTTATGAATTATGTATACCCGGCTGTTTTCTATGAGGAAGAGGGCAAAATATCAGTCATTTTCCCCGATTTGGGAAACCTCGCAACTTTTGGGGATAATGTGGCGGACGCTATGCGCATGGCTCAAGATGCCTGCGGCCTGTATCTGTTTACTGCTCTGCGTGACGGCGATCCCCTACCGGCTCCCAGTTCATTAGGCAAAATCAATCCTGCTGCCATCCTAAAAGAATTTGAAATGGAATCCGCTGCGGAAAGCGCTTTCGTCAATATGGTACTGGTGGATATGACCGAATACGCAAGGCAGCACAGTGACAAGGCAGTAAAAAAGACTTTAAGCATCCCCATGTGGCTGAATACTCTTTGTGAGGAAAAAAGTATTAACTTTTCAAAAGTATTGCAGGATGCCTTATTGACAAAAGTACAATCGCTATGACTGGCAGCAGTCCAAAACAGAATATGCTTTACCTGATAAGAACACCGCCCCGACACTCGCCAAAAGTACAAGGGCGGTGTTCTCTGTCTATTTACGTTTTAAAAGCCTATTTTCGCCCTTTATCCCCCTACCCTTATATTTCTACCCTTGCACCATTTCAAGCCGAATTTGCCCCTCTGCAAGCCCTGCTACAAGGCATTTGAAACTGTTTCTGCCATGTGCTCATTCCTTTTCTTGACTATCTTCCCATACATCATCGGCCACCGCATTTAAAGCGTCCATGAAGTTGTCCTCTGCTTCTTCCTCCGGCTGGCTGTCCTTAATCTTGCTTTCCAACTTTACAATCTCCAATTCAAGTTTCTGCCGGTCCAGTTGGTTCTTAACCGGGGTATTGACAAATTTGTCTATCACAATCCCCATAGCTGTAGCAACTTCTGATAGTTTCGCCATTTCTATCTTGTTTGGGTCTGCCAGTGCCTTTAGGTAGTAAGCGATGAATAACCTGCCAGTTTTACATATTCTAAAATCTGTGGGATAATCTTTTTGACTGACAAGTGAATGACATGATTCAAGATTTGTTTATCAATAAGTTTTAATTTTGAACAGCGGCTTCAGCTTCTCTTTTACCATGCTGCCGTCCTGCCT
>CAJUTU010000030.1 GCA_910589385.1 uncultured Lachnospiraceae bacterium | reverse complement strand
AAATCGATAAAGTCAAAATCAGGCATTAACGAGTGTCCATTACACGGATTTTAGGGTATAAAGTATCATTATGAAAAAAAGACAGGGGAAAGGAGCAGAGATGAAAAATTGGTATAAACAGCCGCTTACAAAAATCATTTTAGTAGTAATCGCAATCGTGGCCCCGGCCATTGCGGCAGTGAGCCTGGTGTTGGTGGCAGGCATCGCGGACACGATGTCGCCTGAGGCAGCGTTTGGGGCAGCGGAGACATTCGAGGAAAGCGATTTTTTTGAGGAACTGATGCATTCTGCTGTCAACGAAATGCTGAGCACATACGAACGGAAAGAAATTTTAGAAACAAATGGAAAGTATGATCCGGATAGACTGGTAGATGTGATGGAGTATAGAGAGAGCGGCGATATCACAGGGGAGAACATTTCGGGATTGGCATATACTGTAGGAGAGCTTGTAGAGTGGGGCCGCCGGGGCGATATCTATGAAGATGAGGATCAGGTGATAGTCTGCCAGGGGACGGGAGATACCTACCATTATTACTGGATAGAGGACTTTAAAAAGCTGTTGTCAGAAGATAGGCTGAGCCTGGAGGGAGACAGCGGAGAACAGGAAATGTTTTTAGAAGAGCTGGAAGACGGCTACCTCTGGCAGGAGAGCAGAAATCTTGTTTTGTGGGACGAAGAGGACAATGAGTATACGGACATCTGGACCTATGACGGTTGCGTTTTAAAGGAATATTCTGCACCCGACGGTGCAAAGGATATCTTGGAAGTGGTGAACAATACGCCGGAGCTCAACGGAAAGCTGATGCAGGTTTACGATAATATACAAAACACATTTAACAGTATCTCGAACTTATATGATCTGTATCAAGAGCAATCCAACATGTGGACAGAGGGAAATACGAATTTCACATATTTATTTGTAAATAAAGAGAAAAAGAAAATCTATACGAATAACAGCGCATTTCGAAATTACGAAACGATAGAAAATAGTCTTGCAAAGTTCCTTGAGGATGAGAATATCCGGTATGTGGTAGAGCGTCCAAAGCTGAATGCGTTTGAAAGCAATCTGGATGTAGCAGCCATGGACTGGCAGTCGTATATACAATGGTCCGACATTTTGGGAGAAGACTATATCGTGATGTCCGCAGTGGACATAAGCTTTCCAATCCAGGATATTTTCTATGAAGCATCAAAAAATTACAGTAAATATGAGCCTTATATGGGCAGCGTGTTTCGAGTATTGCTCGCTTCCGCAATTTTGTTCCTGATGTCGATTGTCTGGCTGACTGTAGTTGCCGGGCGCAGGGCGAACGGGGAAAATGAATTGTATCTGCATCCATTTGACCGGTGGAAGACGGAGCTTTCGGCAGTGTTAATGGTGGGGCCTTGGCTGCTCATTACTATAATCTTTATGGAGGTTTGGGATGGAGTGGGGGTTCAGGCATATAGTTACAATGGGGGTGCGCATTATCTGTATTACTATGGATTTACTATGACAGGGGAAGATGCGTGCATTATCGGCGGATATGCGGCTGTGACGGCTGTGATTTTCCTGATTGGATATTTGTCCCTGGTGCGCAGGCTTAAAGGGGGGACGCTTTGGAAAGACAGTATTTTGAAAATGATCTTTACCTGGCTTGTGAAGTGCTGGCGGTTTGTTTCACAGTATGTGCAGGTATTCTGGCGGCATCGCCGGGTATTGTGGAAAACGATACTGGTATTTGCAGTAATCGTGTTTATCCACTGGTTTGCGTTGTTTGCTGCGGCAATGTATGGGATTCCGGGTTTCTGTATGTTCCTGTCGGCAGTATCGGAAGCTGCAGCGGCATATCTACTGATCAGGGATGCGGCTGCCAAGGAACGGATTAAAAACGGGATTCAGGAAATCGCATCCGGCAACCTGGATTACAAGCTTCCGCTGGATTTGAGGCAGGGGGGGGATTATCAGGATATGGCAGAGAATCTTAACAATATCGGTAACGGCCTCCAGCGTGCGGTGGATAAAAGTATACGAGACGAGCGGCTGAAGACAGACTTGATCACCAATGTTTCACATGATATCAAGACCCCTTTGACTTCTATCATTAATTATGTGGATCTGCTGAAAAGAGAAAATTTTGAGGATCCGAAGATCCAGGGGTATCTGGATATTCTGGAAATGAAGGCACAGCGGCTGAAAACGCTGACTGAGGATGTGGTGGAAGCGTCAAAAGTGAGCAGCGGCAATATTACTCTGGAGTATATGGATGTGGATCTGGTAGAAATGCTGAACCAGACTATTGGGGAGTTTTCGGAAAAGATGGAAGCAAAGCAGTTGAAGGTCATTGCTTCCCTGCCCGAAGAACCGGCTGTCATCCACGTGGATGGGAGGCGTATGTGGCGGGTGTTGGAAAATATTTTCAACAATGCCGCAAAATACGCAATGCCGGGAACCAGGGTGTATGCGGATCTGAAAGTAGAAGGAAAGAAAATCTGGTTCTCCTTGAAAAATGTTTCGGAACAGCCTCTGAATTTTTCATCGGATGAGCTGACTGAGCGTTTTATCCGGGGCGATGTGTCACGCAGCACGGAAGGCAGCGGACTGGGGCTGTCTATCGCGAAGAGCCTGACGGAGATGCAGGGAGGGAAATTTGAACTGTATCTGGATGGGGATCTGTTTAAGGTGACGATTAAGTTTGAAAAGGGAAGATTGGATATTTATGAAAAAACTGCCGGTTAATTTTTTTGAATGATAATTAAATGCTGCTCAATTGTGGAATGTCCCGATATCTGGTATTCTGGAATCAGCAAAGGCCGATGCAAAATATATTTTTGAAGAGCATTCCCGGAAAGGCTTTGTGTACAGGTTTATGCGCGGGTGGGAGAAAATCAGCCATAAATGTGGCCGCGAGGGGCTTTCCGGGTGCGTTCCACAAAACAGAGGAGGCGTTTCATATGCAGATAGGAGAAACCATACGCAAGCACAGGAAAATGAAAAGCATGACGCAGGAAGAAATGGCAGGACGTCTGGGCGTGACCGCTCCGGCAGTGAACAAGTGGGAGAACGGAAATTCCCTTCCGGATATTATGCTGCTGGCGCCAATCGCCAGGCTTCTGGACATTTCCCTGGATACATTGCTTTCATTTCATGGGGAACTGACAGAAGAAGAAATCAACCAGATCGTGCGGGAAATGGACGACAGGATGCGGAAAGAACCGTTTGAGGAAATGTTTCAGTGGGCAAAGAAAAAAATGGAGCAATATCCGAACAGCGGGCAGCTTTGCTGGCAGCTTGCAGTGATTCTTGATGCACACCGTCTGACCCGGGAAATCCCGGAATCAGAGAAGTATGATGAGTATATCTGTGGCTGCTATACGCGTGCGCTGGAAAGTGCAGATGAAGAAACCCGGCACCATGCGGCGGATTCCCTATTCGGATTTTATCTGAGGAAGGAGCAGTTTGAGAAAGCGGAAAAATATTTGAGCTATTCTTCGAAGCGAGATCCGGAACGAAAGAGAAAACAGGCGCAGATCTATGCAAAAACAGGCAGGATCCAGGAAGCGTATCAGACCTATGAAGAACTGCTCTTTTCCGCCGGTCAGTTCCTGGAGATGGTGTTCCAGGGAATGCTTATGCTGGCAATGGAGGAGCCGGATAAGACGAAGGCGCATATGCTCGTGAAAAAACAGCAGGATCTGGCCCGGCTTTTTGAAATGGGGAAATATTATGAAGTCTGCTATGGATTTGACCTGGCGGCTGCGGAAAAAGACGTGGAAGCTACATTAAAGTTTATGGAAGAAATGCTTTCTTCTGTGGGGGATTTGGGAGGCGGTTTTCGTAACTCTCCGCTTTATGAGCATATGACGTTCAAGGGTATTGATGAGGAATTTTTAGCAGAGATGAAAAGGAACCTTCTCAAATGTTTTCAAGATGAAGAAAGTTTTGATTTTCTGAAAGGGGAAAAGAGGTGGGAAGAGATATGCTCCAGATTAGATGATCCTAAAGAAAAATAGATGTATTTCTTCCAACATTGTGCTATACTTGTCCCATGTGTGAAACCATGAAAAAGAATTATGTTTCTAATATAAGGGGACCGATATATGCGCAAGAATAGATGGAAAAAAACAGGGATTCTGATAGGAGTATTCCTTTTGACGCTGGTTGTGAGCAGCCTGATATTGAATCGAGGAACGGACGATATCACAGTCGGGCTGAGTGATTCTCGTCTGCCAAGAGTGGCATTTGATGTGAGAGGGATAAAAGTAAATGCTTTGGCCGGATATGTGGACGAGATGGACATTACTGCGATGCGGGATACGATCACGCCGATAGACAGCAGTGGGCGGCTTGATATGTATCTGGAGGCAGACGATCAGGAGATTGCGGGAATCCGGTATGAGGTATTCTCACTGAACGGTACAGAGACTTATCTGCAGGGAGCGGTTAAGGATGTGCCGCAGGAGCAGGTCACCCTGGATCTGGGCGGGGCATTGCCGGAAGGGGTTTCAGAGGCCGTGCTGCGGGTGGCTCTCCGTGTTGGAAGCAGCGTGGAAAAAGAAGTTTTTTATTATACAAGGATTGAGTGGCAGGAAGAATTATCCGTGAAGGAATGCATGGATTTTGCCATGGATTTCCATGAGAACACGTTTTTAAAATCCGGGGAGGAAGAACTGAGCTGGTATTTGGAGCCTGATGAAACCGGGGACAATACGACCCTGCAGACTGTAAATATCCATTCCAATCTCTTCCATGTCCGTTGGGGGGATCTGGAGCCGGAAGTGTCGACAGATGTGGAGTGGAGCATCAAGGAGAGCAACAGCGTCTATACTTCTCTGTTGGCGAAATATCAGGTGACGTGCATGGGCGACTCGGAAGAGGAGGAGACGTTCAATATCCGGGAATTTTTCCGGGTAAGGTGCAGTGATGGCGAGATGTATCTGCTGGATTATAACCGGACAATGAACCAGGTGTTTGACGGGGATAAGCAGGTTTTATATGAAGATGGGATCCTGCTGGGAATGACGGATTCGGATGTGGCCTATGAAGCAAATGCAAAAGGGACAGTGGTGTCATTTGTGCAGGACAGGGATTTGTGGACATACAATAAAAAGGATAATGAAATTTCCATGGTGTTCAGTTTTGCAAATATGGAAGGCTCTGATGCGCGCAGCCGGAATGATGAGCATGCGATCCGGATCATCAGCGTGGACAGCAAAGGAAATACCACATTTGCTGTATATGGATATATGAACCGTGGCGACCATGAAGGACAGGTCGGCGTCAATGTGTATCATTTTGACATTGCAAATAATGCGGTGGAGGAAAAAGCATTTATCCCTAGTACGAAGGCATTTGCCATTGCAGAGGATGAGCTGGGGAAAATGGTGTACTATAACCAGGAGCAGCAGCTTCTCTATGTGCTTGCAGGCGGTACGCTATATCAAGTGGATCTGGAGCATGGAAAACAGGAGATTTTGGCGGCGGATCTGGCAGAGGGCCAGTATGTGGTGTCAGATGACGGACATTTGATGGCGTTCCAGCCCGAAGGGGAACTGAATACGGCGCCGGAAGTGAGAGTGCTGAATCTGGCAAATGGGGAATCCTATACGGTTCAGGCTGCTCCGACAGAGGATTCGGAGACTGGGAACCCGATATTCAGGCTTGGCCAGAATACCGATTCTCAGGAGGGTGATGTCCTGGATATGGCGATCCGGCCATTGGGATTTGTTTACAATGATTTTGTCTGCGGTTACCTGCGCACGGCGGATCAGGGAGTGACCGTGGCAGGAGACCCGATTGCTCCGATGTATAAGCTGGAAATCCGCAATACATCCAATAAAGTCGTTAAGACATATGCGCAGGATGGCATTTATTTGTCAGATATTTTAATAGAAAGAGGGCTTATGACATTGAACCGTCTTTCGAAAAATGAAAATATCTATACAGGGATGCCGCAGGACTATGTGACGAATAATGAGGAACGAAAAGAAACAAAGGTGTCGTTAGAAACATTTTCTACAGTCCTGAAAGAAAGTCAGATGCGCTTGGTATTTGCTGACGGCATTGAGGATTTGGCCCCTAAAATATTGCGGCCAAAACAGGTGATGGAAGACACGCCGATCACCATTTCCTTTGATGATAAGGTTAAGACTGATAAGTATTATGTGTACGGCGTCGGAAAATTAGAGGCTGTATATGACAGGGCGGCTTATGCGATCCAGAAGGCAGAGCAGATTTCCGGTGTAGTCATTTCTTCGGAGCAGTCTTACATATGGGAGAAGGGAAACCGGGATTTAACGTATTATACAGATACAACTGCCTTTGCCAAGGCAGAGGGCCAGGCCTCCATGGATGCCTGCACGCAGTATATGGAGCAGTTTGGGGCGAAGCGTGTCAATCTGACCGGGTGTACGCTGGACCAGGTGCTGTACATCATCAGCAAAGGATTGCCGGTCATTACCATGACGGATGCCAGCCATGCGATTCTGCTGACAGGATACAATATGGAGACCGTAACCTATGTGGATCCAGACAATGGGGGAGAGTTTACGGTAGGCATGGAAGAGATGGAAGCAATTGCTGCCGGAGGAGGAAATACATTTATCGGGTATGTGAGGTAAATGAAAGATGTAGAAGGCCGGTCATGGGTATGCGAAGCAAAAATGAAGAGTATGTGAAATAAGAAACTGCCGCTTTGCAGTGCTTTAGGCAGGCACTGCAAAGCGGCAGTTTTGGAATCGTTATTATGTTGTTTATGCTGCAGTTTTAAAAATTGCATTCTTATATCTGTAGAGCGCCGCATAAATAACCATGCCTAGCACTCCGCAGGAAATGACTTCCCCGATACCTACGGTCAGCATCATAAATGGAATCGGAAGTGGAACCTGGTACCCGAACCGCAGGACGAATGGAACAATAAGCGTGTTGGCTAGAATTGGGGGTACAGGCGCAAGAAAACGGTTATAGCGGCGCAGCATATAAGTAAATACAGCGCCGATCAAAGTTGCCAGGCTCCCGAAAATAATGTCCGGTACAATGCATCCGCCCAGGATGTTGCTAAGCAGGCAGCCAATGAACAGCCCGGGGACTGCCGCGGGGGTGAATGCCGGGAGGATAGTCAGGGCTTCGGAAATACGGACCTGTACTTCTCCGTAACTGAAAGGTGCGAAGACAAGAGTCAGCACCACGTAGATGGCAGCGATCATTGCTGCCTGTGCAATGAACTGCACATTCAAGGTTTGCTTTTCTTTCATGATTTTGTTCTCCTTTAGTTTTGTTTTACGAGTGGAAGGTCTCGAACACTCGAATTGATTTGCCGAAAAGCCAGTGTATACCAGGGTTTGCGACTATGTGAGTGTAACACACAAAGGAGGAAAAATCAACCCGGAAATTCCCTTGATAGTACTTGGCAAAAAGGTCAGGGATATGAAAAGGAAACCTTCTATGAGGGCATGATTTCCTATTGGCAGAAAGATGTTTTGACGATATAATAAAATCGTTGTTAGAGTAAGAAATCTGGGGAGAGTGCAGGAAAAAAACGTGGATCTTCAGAAAGCATGAAAAACAATAGAAAAGCAGCATAGGAGGTACAGATGGAAAAATATTTTAACAGCCCGGCAGAGGTGATTGAGGCAAATATCAAGGCATCAGAAGGAAAGGCAGCCCTTTCAACCGGTAAGATGATCTTGGCAGGCATGTTTGCAGGTGCCTTTATTGCGTTTGGCGGCGCGGCGGGAAGTACGGCGGCACATGGTATTGCAGACGTAGGAGCCGGCAGGGCGCTGACAGGCGCGATTTTCCCGGTAGGATTGATGATGGTCGTCATTCTGGGAGGAGAGCTTTTTACCGGAAATTGTCTGCTTGTAATTGCGGCGCTGGAAAAGAGGATTTCATGGAAAAAGATGCTGCGCAATCTGATCATCGTTTATTTCAGCAACCTGGCAGGCGCGCTCTTGATCGCGGCTTTGCTGGCCCTTAGCGGAAATATGGATTATTCCGGCGGACTGCTTGGTGCGTATACGATAAAAACAGCAATCGGAAAAGCCGGTATTTCTCCGATAAAGGGAATCGCATCAGGGATCCTCTGTAATATATTGGTGTGTGCGGCAGTTTTGATGGCGGCGGCAGCAAAAGATATCGGTGGAAAGGCCTGGGCTATATTTTTTCCGATCGCGGCATTTGTGATCGGTGGATTCGAGCACTGTGTGGCGAATATGTTCTACATACCTGCGGGCATGCTGGCAGCCATGAACCCGGAATATGTCATAAAAGCACAGGAGGCCTATGGACTTTCCGCAGAGCAGATAGCCGCATTAAACGGCTGGGGATTTTTGCAGAATCTCATCCCTGTGACATTGGGAAATATGATTGGGGGGATTTTGTTGGTCGGAGTCCCAATGTTTTTGATACATCGGAAAGGTAAGAATTAGATTATATTTTGCTTTATTCGGTTTTCAAAGAGAAAAAAGACTGGACTGGTTAAATATCACATAACTGGATGTTTTGATGCATCCAGTTATGTGATATTCTTGCTTTTATAGAAAAATACTTGTTTTGGTCAATGAAAATGAGATGTTTTCATGAGAAGCATATGGTATTGGTTAAAGAGGGAGGAGGCTGTTTATGGCAAAAAAGATTGCGGTTATCAACGATCTGTCAAGCTTTGGGCACTGCTCACTGACAGCGGCTATTTCCACGATTTCAGTGATGGGAGTCCAGCCGTGTCCGCTGCCCACGGCAATTCTGAGCGCGCAGACAGGATACCCAAGCTACTACTGCGATGACTATACGGGGAAAATGGAATATTTCCGGCAGGAATGGGAGAAGATGGGATTACGGTTTGATGGGATTTATACAGGATTCGTAGCCTCTGAGGAACAGATAAGACATATCTTTCGGTTTTTAGATACTTTTTATAAGGAAGGAACGTTTCTTCTTGTGGATCCGGTCATGGGAGATAATGGAAATGTATATAAATTGTTTACAAAGGGCCTTCTTCTTAGAATGCGGGAGCTGGCTATGCGGGCCAATGTCCTTACACCGAACCTGACAGAATTGTGTCTTCTGACAGAGACGGATTTTGCGGAAATACAGGAGTTAAAGGAGGAAAAAGTCCTGTTAAAAGCTATCGGGGAGTTGGCGCGAGATCTGATACGATCCGGCCCGGAGATTGTTGTAGTGACAGGAATCCGTTTTTGCGGCAGGAAAAACGGTGAGCAAATGATTGGAAATCTTGCTGTAAACAAAAGCGAAGGAAAGCTTTCTGCATTTCCTTATATCGGAGGGAGTTTTTCAGGGACAGGAGATTTATTTGCGTCAATCCTTTCAGGCGGGATAGCCAGAGGCGATGACATTTTTCAAGTTATGGATCTGGCAGGAGAGTTCATTGAAAAGGCGATGAAAGATTCTGTCGCGGAGCATGTAGAGCGAAATGACGGGACGAATTATGAGAAATATCTGGGATTGCTGATTAAATAGGAGGGATATCAAAATGGAAAACAGGAATATGGCAACATCAAAATTAGTGACTACAGGACTATTTGCTGCAATGATCACTATCATGACGGCATATATTTTCCACATCCCTTATGGGGCGAATGGGGGATATGTTCATTTTGGGGACGCGTTGATCTATCTGGGGGCAGTCTTTCTTCCCAGGCCGTATGCCCTGGCGGCTGCGGCGATCGGGGGAGGGATGGCGGATATCCTGACTGCGCCTATGTGGGCACCGGCTTCGATTATTATTAAGATGCTGATCGTGCTGCCATTTACAGGGAAAGAAAGCCAGATCCTCTGCCCTCGCAATGTGGCTGCGCCGTTTTTGGCAGCGGTTATTTCGGCAGCAGGATATTATCTGGCAGAGGGCATTTTGTTCGGTTCTTTTATGGCGCCGCTGGCATCCTTGCTGGGGAGTGTGGTCCAGTCAGGAGGAAGCGCGGTTATCTTCCTGGCCTTGGCGGCTGCGTTGGATAAAGTGCATATGAAAAACCGGGCACAGCAGATGCTGAGATAATAAAAACGGAGATTTAAAGAATGTTTTTTAATGTCTCAGGAACAGCCCCAAAATAGTACTTATGTTTTTACAAGTCAATATGATATAGGAAGGAGCAGGATAATGGCAAAGATTTTATATGCGTATCAGGATCAGGTTTATGTGAACCTGACAAATAAATGTGACTGCAGCTGCAGGTTCTGTATCCGCAGCCACCATGACGGGGTAGGAGACGCGGATTCCTTGTGGCACGAGAAGGATCCGTCTCTGGAGGAAGTAAAGGCGGCAATGGATGCCTATGATTTTACCGGAAAAAAAGAACTGGTCTATTGCGGATATGGGGAACCGACCTGCGCGCTGGAGGCTTTGATCGAGTCCGCCAGATATGCGAAGGAGAAATACGGCTTGAAAATCCGGGTGAATACCAACGGGCTGGGTAATCTGTATCACCAAAAGGATATCGTGCCGTTATTGGCAGAGGTTGTAGATTCGATTTCCATCAGCCTGAATGCCCCTGACAAGGAAGAGTACATGGAAGTGACTCGTCCGCAGTTTGAAAATGCGTTTGAAGGGATGCTGGAATTTACGAGAGAATGCGGAAAGAAGATTGCACAGGTTAAAATGACCGTGGTGGATGTGCTGCCTGATGAGGATATTGAAGCCAGCCGGAAACTGGCGGAATCCTTGGGGGTGGAATTACGGGTGAGGAAATTTGTGTAGGATATGGGAGCATATCCAAAAGAAAAACCTAAAAATGCCCCGTCGTTTTTTCGGCGGGGTTTTCTTCGTTCCTCGTATAAAAGTTTATTATGAAAGGATTTCTGCACTATTCTCAGTAATCAAATTATTTTGAAAGGACTTCTGCTCCATTTTCGGTGATCAGTACCATATATTCAATCTGCGCGGACAGCCCGCCGTCAATGGTATAAACGGTCCAGTCATTGTCTTCGTCCACAAAGAAATCAGGACTTCCTTCATTGACCATAGGCTCGATCGTGAACATCATGCCCGGCACAAGGAGCATTTCACTGCCTTTCGGAGTGACATAGCTGACGAAAGGTTCTTCATGGAATTCCAGGCCGATCCCATGCCCACCGATTTCTTCTACAACAGAATAGCCGTTTGCCTGTGCATGGGAATTGATGGCATGGGCGATATCTCCCAGATGTCTCCAGGGCTTCGCTTCTGCAAGGCCCAGATGGACGCACTCTTCGGTCACACGGATGATACGCTCGGCACGTTCCGAGATTTTTCCCAGAGTGAACATCCGGGACGCGTCGGAGAAGTATCCGTTCAGGCTGGTGGATACATCCACATTGACGATATCTCCCTCCTGCAAAATAATATTTTCGTCGGGGATTCCGTGGCAGACTTCGTTATTGATGGAGGTGCATACACTCTTTGGGAATCCCTCATAATGCAGCGGCGCGGGGATACCGCCGTGCTTTGTCGTAAAATCATAGACGATCCGGTCGATCTCCGCAGTACTCATTCCAATCCGGATATGTTTTGCCACCTCGTCCAACACTGCTGTATTTAGGGCGGCGCTTTCCTTGATCTTTTCAATCTGGAAGGGAGTTTTCAAAAGCTCTCTTTTAGGGACGATTTCTCCACGGTCTGCATGGAGCATCATTTTCTCCTCGATCGGCATATGGCATTTTTTATATTTTTTGCCGCTTCCGCACCAGCATGGGTCATTTCGCTGCATTTTCATTACCTCTCTTTTCCACTTACGAATTAAAAAGTCTAACATTTTTGTCTATATTCCTCATTGTTCAAATATATGGATAAACAGTCCGCTCCGAAGCTTTGGCTCGAACCAGGTGGACTTCGGAGGCATCAGCCGCCCGCAATCTGCTACAGAAAGCAATTCCTCCATGGAAGTGGGATACATGGCAAATGCGGCCTTTTCTGGGCCTTCATCCACCAGTCGGACCAGTTCTTCCAGTCCGCGGATTCCGCCCACAAATGCAATCCGTGGGTCTGTCCTGGGATCCTGGATGCCGAACAGCGGTTCCAGAATCTTATTTTGCAAGATAGATACGTCCAGATCATCCACCGGATCCTGGGAATACAGATCTTCATGCGCCTTGAGCTGATACCATGTGCCTTCGATATACATGGAAATCCCGCCTTTATGCCGCGGAGCCCCCTGCTCCGGGATTTCTTTCATATCAAACTGCTTCCCGATGAAGTCCAGCAGTTCTTCTAATGCATGTCCGTTCCATCCGGAAACTACCCGGTTATAGTCGTAGATTTTTAACTCATCCGCCGGGAACAGCACGCAGAGAAAATAATTAAATTCTTCGGTCCCGTCGTAATCAGGGTGCTCATGTCTGCGGTTTTCGCATACTTTCACGGCAGATGCGGCACGGTGATGGCCGTCTGCGATATAGATATGCCCGATGCTCAGAAATAATTCCTCAATGTCTGACTGATTTTGACTCAATTTCCATACCTGATGGCGGATGCCGTCCTCTGTTGTAAAATCATAAAGCGGCGCGGTTTCCTTTGCGGCATCTGTGATCCGCTTTAACTCCGGGTGAGGGCGATATGCCAGAAAAACAGGGCCGGTCTGGGCGCTCATAGTATCGATATGGTTGATCCGGTCCAGTTCTTTCTCTTTCTTGGTGTTCTCGTGCCTGCGGATGGCTCCGCTTAGATAATCGTCAACAGACGCGCATCCCACGATACCGGTCTGGGTGCGTCCGGCAAACGTCAGGGCATAGAGATAGTAGCCAGGTTCCTCGTCCTCTATAAAAGAACCGTCTGCGAGCATTTCCAGCAGGGTATCTCTTGCACGTTCATAAACCTGTGGGGAATACATATCTGTATCATCCGGAAATTGCGTTTCCGCACGGTCAATCTTTAAAAAGGAAAGAGGGTTTTCATCGGTTACTTTTTTCGCTTCTTTTCGGTTATAAACATCATAGGGCAATGCGGCGATGGCAGCAGCTTTCTCCTCTGCAGGGCGCACGCATCTGAAAGGCCGGATCACTGGCATGAAAAAATTCCTCCTTGTTCGAATGAGAGCGCGCTCAAAAAGTCATAGCGCCCGGTAGAAAAGCGGGTCAGGAGACTTTTTAAAGGCACGCTTTGGACGTTTCGTCCATGACCGTATTACAGTGTACCATAAAAGTACAGATTTTACCATAAAAGAATTTCCAGCCGCACAGGTGAAAAATTTATAGCTACATTTCATACCACAGGATCTGATTCGCCTCCAGCTTCAGGGCAAATTCTGTCCCGTCTCCCTTATAGACTACGGTGCTCTGGGGTTCATAAGTGTTATTTACCACACAATATTTTTTGTTTTCAATATAGGCATGGACTTCCACATTGAAGTTGCTGGAAAACCATTGGTGTAGACGGCCCTCATCCCCTGCGCTCCAAAGGATTGCGCGGTACAAAAGCCTGCTGTTCTCAAAGCTGTAGGGAAGTCCGCTGATATACACGGCGCGTCCTTGTCCAAACTGGTTGGCGGCAAGCTGGACGTGCTTTTCCTTTTCTACAAGGACTGTGGCGCCCTCCAGGGCGTATATATTCTTTTTCCCTTCTCCAAAATCAATCTCGCCTGTTACGTCTTCCGTAATAAAATGGCTGTGCTCTTCCCAGTTGTATTTATCATATCCCAGTGTAAAGCCCCGTTCTTCTTCCACGCCGAATACATTGGACAACTGGAAGAAATGTCCGTTGGCCTGATGGGCACTTGGCTCACCGATGCCGATGATCCCGCCGCCATGATATACAAACTGCTTTACAGCAGAAGAAACGGCAGGGTCGCACCACCACTCTCCGCCGGTGTGGGCGGTATCGGCATCTCCCACATTAATAAGGACGTCGATCTCCTTCAGAATATCCGGATTTTCCTTGATATCTGCAAAGCTGATGAAGGACACATCAAAGGGCGCGCCGGAGAGCGCTTCAATGATTCCGGCATAGGAATAATTCTGCTTAAAATAGATGGCATGGTGGACCATATGACAGCCCCAGGCACGCATTTTTCCCCAGCAGTTCAGTACGGCTACGCGCTTCACACAGTAGGGTATGCAGCCTTTGACATTGTCATACAATTCCCGGAATTCATTGCAGACAGATTCTACATAATCTACAAATTCTGGAAAATCCAGTGTCAGCTTCAGATATCCGCCGTATCCGATTCGGTCTATGGGTTTACGCAGGATCGCACGGCGGGCAGTTACCCAGTTGACTTTCGCCTCCTTGACCGGGTCCCCGCCCTCATGGAAGGTATCCGGGAAAAAGTAGGGCAGAAGCCGGCCTTCCGTATACCTGACCCCTTCGATATCGCTGATGAGCCGGAGAGTAGAGCCGTTCCCCACGCTCCCTACGACTGCGTCCAGTCCCACATGGCGGAACTCGTCCATAAAGGGCTCGGTTCCGATCCAGTGGTCTCCCAGGAACATCATGGCCTCCTTGCCGCATTCGTGGGTGATATCCACCATCTCTTTTACGATCTTTGCCACTTCCCGTCTCTGGAATGCCTGGAAATCCTGGTATTCTTTGGATGGGATGCGGTACTGGTTATTGTAATAGCCCTGGTCGATGATATATTCCGGGCGAAACGGATACCCGGATTCCCGCTCAAATTGCTCCAGGATATAGGGGCTTACGGATGCAGAGTAGCCGTACCAGTCTACATATTTTTCACGGGCCATTTCATCAAATACTAAGGTAAACTGGTGGAAAAATGTGGTGAACCGAAGTACGTTGACGTAAGGGTGTTCCTCTATGAATTTCCGCAGACGCTTCATCGTAAAAGCATGAGTCTTGGGCTGCCTTACGTCAAAGGTGATCTGGTGTTCCACATCTTTCCAGTCATTGACGACCGCATTGTACATATGCACCGGATCCCACATGATATAAGCCAGGAAGCTGACCGTATAATCATGGAACGGGATGCTTTGGATGATGACTTCGTTCGTGGATTCTTCCCAGCGCCAGTCTGTGACAGGAACCACCTCTCCGGTGCTGCGGTCGATCACTTCCCACCAGCGGGTGATATCATCCCTTGTATTAGGAGTCAGCATGTCCGCATAGAGCCCTTTCATCAGAGGGATGCATAGATGGTCATTTTCTGCCGTATAGATGGGAGTCATAAGGTACATCTGCTGGATCTCATCCGGGTTTGCTTTTGCCCATGCATTATCTTTTCTGGTGGTGTAGTAGGTGGAATATACTTTCAAACCTACGTCTTTTAATTCCGTGGGGAAATCGGTCCCGTCACAGTCCCGGACCGCGTCAGCGCCCCATTTTTCTGAGAGGCGGATGGTATCATTTACGATATCCATATCAGTGGGTATAGTTACACGCCCTTTTGTGCTCATTTGGCAGGCCCTCCTAAAATTTATAATCGATTTTCAACTATTGTAAGTATACCATGAGCAAATCTTAAAGTCTATTCAATTGTAATATCCACCACCCCTTTTGCATACGATAAATTAGGACATGCGCCAGGCCAATGTAGGAACTGTATGAGAAGGACATTCATCTTGCCTGTCTAAGTTATTTCACGGTAGTTCCTAAGTGCAAACCAGAGAGCGCTTAATCACACGAAAGGGGGGATTTTTTTGTACGAAGAAAAGACTATAGAAGAGGTGTCCGGACATTTCCATACAGATGTGGACCGAGGTCTGTCCTGGGCAGAAGCAATCACACGTCTGTCCGCCGATGGTATGAATGAGTTGGAAGAGGAGAGAAAGAAAAGCGTTCCAGAAGTCTTTTTGGAGCAGTTAAATGACCCGCTCATCTGTGTATTGATCGTAGCGGCATTTGTGTCATTTCTCTTAAAGGAAATCAGCGATACGGTGATCATTGTGGCTGTGGTCCTTTTGAACGCGGCGGTAGGGGTCATTCAGGAGGGAAAGGCTCAGAAAGCCCTTGATTCGCTGAAAAAGCTGACAAGCCCGGAGGCGTATGTACGACGGGACGGAAAAATCCGGAAAGTGGCGGCCGCAGAACTCTCAGCAGGGGATCTGGTGATCCTGGAGGCAGGGATGCAGGTTCCGGCGGATTTACGTCTCACAAAAACCTGGAACCTGAAGATCGAGGAGTCTGCGCTGACCGGGGAATCCCTTCCGGTTGAAAAGGACGCGGCGTTTTTGGCGGCAGGGGAGCTGCAGGCCGGAGAGCGGAAAAATGAAGCCTTTATGTCCACCATGGTGACCGGGGGACGGGGCGAAGGAATCGTGATCGCAAGGGGAATGCAGACGGAGATCGGAAAGATTGCTTCTATTATAAAGACGGTCCCAAAAGAGTTTACGCCGCTCCAGAAAAAACTGGCGGAGCTGGGAAAAGTGCTCAGCGTCGCATCCGTTCTGCTTTGTGTGCTGTTGTTTGCAATAGCGGTGCTGCAGAAACGAAATATCCTGGAAATGCTGATCACCGCGATTTCCCTTGCGGTAGCGGCGGTGCCGGAAGGGCTGCCCGCGGTGGTGACGATTGTGCTGGCAATGAGTGTGTCGCGGATGGTAAAGGTGAATACCATTGTACGAAAGCTTCCTTCCGTTGAGACGCTTGGCTCGGTCAACGTGGTCTGTTCGGATAAAACGGGAACACTGACGCAGAATAAGATGACAGTCACGCAGTGCTATGTAAACGAGAAGGCCGTTCCAATTTCCACAAGTAATATACGGGAACAGGCAGAGATCCCGGAAACATTTTTCCAGGGATTTGCCCTGTGTAATGATGCTGTGATAGATGAAAGCGGGACATTAGGCGACCCGACGGAAATCGCTTTGCTCACCATGTCCGCCAACTGCGGCGTCCGTAAGGCTCAGATGCAGCGGCAGTATCCACGGGTTGAGGAACGCTCCTTTGATTCCACCCGGAAAATGATGACAACCGTACATCAGGGGCGCAGCGGTAAATTTTCCTATACAAAAGGAGCGCCGGATGTGGTGCTTAAAAGGTGTACAAAAATCTATCTGAATGGTACGATCCAGCCGTTAAATGATGTGAAGCGCCGCAAAATAAAGAACGCCTTGGAGGAAATGTCTTCTGAGGCCCTAAGAGTCCTTGCGCTGGCAATGAAGGAGGAAGGGAGTGATGATTTATTAGATGAGAAAAATCTGACGTTTGTTGGCCTGGCAGGGATGAAAGACCCTGTGCGGCCGGAGGCGAAAGAAGCGGTCGCAAAATTTAGGAGCGCTTCTGTGCGTACCATTATGATCACAGGCGACCATGCGGACACTGCTTTTGCAATTGCAAAAGAACTGGGGATCGCGAAAAAGTCAGGCCAGTGCCTGACCGGGGCAGAGCTGGATACCCTGTCGGACGCCGTGCTTACAAAGCGGCTGGAAGAAGCGGCTGTATTTGCAAGGGTTTCCCCGGAGCACAAGGTGCGGATTGTAAGGCTATTGAAAGAGTCCGGCAATATTGTCGCTATGACCGGGGACGGGGTGAACGACGCGCCTTCCCTGCGTACGGCGGATATCGGGATTGCCATGGGGCAGTCGGGAACAGATGTGGCAAAAAATGCCTCGGACATGGTGTTGACAGATGATAACTTTGCAACCATTGAAAAAGCAATCGAAGAAGGGAGGAGTATTTTTCAAAACATCAAAAAAACGGTGCTGTTTTTACTTTCCTCGAATTTTGGGGAGATCATCACCATGTTTACGGCGGTGCTCCTGGGGCTTGCGGCTCCTTTAAAGGCCAGCCATATTCTTTGGATCAATCTGATCACGGATTCCCTGCCGGCGCTTGCGCTGGGGGTGGACGAAAATGATAAGGAGGTGTTGATGAAAGAGCCGCCCCGCGGCGCTAAGGAAGGGATGTTCGCGAATGGAGGACTGGCCTGCACGATATTTTACGGGCTTCTCATTGCGGCGATCAGCCTAACGGCATTTTTAAAACTGCCATGGGAAATCCTTACAGAAGGGCAGCAGGCGTTTACGCTGTCTAATATCGCTGTAGTCCTGCAGGATGGGGCGGTGTTGTCCAGGGCGCAGACGTATGCATTTACCGTGTTGGGAATGTCCCAGCTCTTTCATGCCCTGGGAATGCGGGATGTACGGACTTCTGTATTTTCCGGGAAAAGGGCGTTTAATCCGGTCATGGCGGCAGCCTTTGTCCTGGGCGTAATGCTGCAGATGGCAGTGACAGAGGTTCCTTACTTGGTGGGAATGTTTGGCACAGCCTCCCTTGCATGGCAGGAATGGGCGGTACTGATGATCCTGGCGGCATTTCCGGTGCTTGCGCATGAGATTTTTGTGTTGACCGGAAATGGGGAGAATACATAATATGTACAGCATCTTCTTAAATTTCGCTGATTTTCTTCTCTTATTATTTAGAAAAATCTATAGAAATAATTAAGAATTGCCTGATACAGTATGTACAGTAAAGGAAGACAATCTGATTTGAAGATTGGTTATAAACTATGAGGAGGAAATGACGATGAAATACATTACATTTACAGTTCCCTGCTATAATTCGCAGGATTATATGGAGCGTTGTATTGATTCTTTGGTAAAAGGCGGCGAGGACGTGGAGGTTCTCATCATTGATGACGGCTCATCTGACAATACAGGGGCAATTGCTGACCGCTATGAAAAATTATACCCTGGTATTGCGAAAGCTGTGCATCAGGAGAATGGCGGCCATGGTGCCGGAGTAAATAAAGGGCTGGAACTGGCACAGGGAAAATATTTTAAGGTGGTAGATTCTGACGACTGGCTGGATGAAGATGCGTACGGTCGTCTCCTTACAAAAATAAAAGAAGTGTGTGATGCAGAGCAGCCGGGCGGAGTACAGTCAGAAGAGGTATGTTCAGAAACAGCGCCGGATCTGATTATCTGCAATTATATTTATGATCATCTGGAAGAAGGGACTTCACGCACGATGCATTACCGGAATGTATTCCCGGCAGATACAATCTGTACATGGAATGAGATCAATCACTTTCACCCATCACAGTATTTGATCATGCACGCGCTGGTGTACCGGACAGAGGTATTGCGTGAATCCGGGATCCGGCTGCCGGAGCATACCTTTTATGTAGACAATCTTTTTGCGTATCAGCCGCTTCCGTATGTGAAGAGTTTATATTATATGGATATTGACTTGTATCATTATTTTCTGGGAAGGGATGACCAGTCGGTCAATGAAAAAGTACTTATACGCCGGATCGACCAGCAGATCAAAGTGACGGAACTGGTGGCGCATTGTATGGATCTGCAGGAGGTGGCAGAGGAAACATCACCGAAGCTTGCGGCTTACATGAGAAGAAATATTTCGATTATGATGGCGATCTCATCCATTCATCTGCTGCTGATCCAATCCGAAGAAGCGGAGAGAAAGAGGAAACTTTTGTGGCAGGGGATCAAATCCAGCAACCGCAGGCTGTATTATCAATTAAAATATGGAACGGTCAGCGGTTTGACCTGCCTGCCGGGAAAGGTCGGAGGAATGGTCACGATCGGAGGCTACCGGATTGCGAAGAAAGTATACCAGTTTCAATAAAATAATCTGGAAGAATATCAGCATCCAGAAAGATAAGAGTGGGACTTGTTTGAAAAAATGTGGAGCACAGACAAAAGAAAAATCATAGTGAGGGGAATGCAGGTTGGCACGAATATACATAGCGTTAGTAGACACACCAGGGATTTTTGCATATTTGATTAGACGCTTTTTAAAACAAAAATACATCCATGTAGTGCTTGCGTTGGACGCGGAATTAGAGGAAGCGTACAGTGTGGGAAGACGGAATCCCATGATTCCGCTGCTGGCTGGATTTGAAAAAGAGGACAAAAGAAAAATACTTCGTGCATTTCCGGATGCGGATTATATGATCTATGAGATAGAATGCACACAGCAGCAAAAAGAGCAGATCAAAAAAAGGCTTAAGCAGGATATGGAACAGCGGCACAGTTACCACTATGCGGTGCTGGGACTGCCTTTTATCCTGTGCGGCAAGGCGTTTTACCAGCCCAACCACTATACATGTTCTTCTTATATTGCAAGGGTTTTGGAGGAACAGGGAATCCAGATTTCCCAGAAGCATTTTTCACTGGTGACACCAAAAGATTTTTACGAGTATGAGGAAAAACGTGTGCTGTTTGAGGGGGCGCTGGAAGAAATCGTGAATATGGATGCCCAATGGCAGATGCCAAAACCGGAGGCGGCTTATGAGTACTGAAAGAATTATGGATACTGAGAAAATTGTAAATACTGAGAAAAATAGAGCTGCTGATAAAACTGCAAGTACTGGGAAAAAGCGTAAGAGTTTCCGGAATGTGGCCAATATAGCGTTGTTCCTGCTGATCATGTTTCTGACATTTTATACGGTGATGCATGGGCAGGATTGGATCCAGATCCATGCAGCGTTGATGCAGTTATCATTTCCATGTCTCTTACTCATGATTTTGGCGGCCTTATTTTTTGTGTGCGCGGAAGGCGGGATGATCTGGTATCTGCTGCGGGCGGTGAATCCGGAAAGCAGCGGATTGCTTTGCTGTATTTCTTACTCGTTTATCGGATTTTTCTATTCCGGGATCACCCCTTCTTCCACAGGAGGGCAGCCGGTGCAGCTTTATTATATGAAAAAGGACGGCAATTCTTTGGCAGACAGTTCTGTGGTGCTCATGACGGTCGGGCTTCTTTTCAAGTTCGTGCTGGTGATCGTGGGGGCTGTATTATTCGTTTTCTGGCAGGGGCCGTTGAGGCAGTATTTGCAAGGGTATTTTAACCTGTATCTTCTGGGGCTTTTGCTGCACGTCATACTGGTTGCGGCGTTACTGGCGCTCATGGCTGCGCCGGAAAAGATGCGGGTATTGATCTTGTGGGTGGAACATGTGTTGACAAGGGTTAAGATCTTGAAAGCATGCGATGGACGGAAGGAAAAGATTAATGGGTTTATTGACGGCTACCGGGATGCGGTGCATTTTCTGGCGAGGCAGAAAGGCAGGGTATGCGTGGCTCTGGCAGTCACATTTTTACAGAGATGCAGTATGTTCCTTTTGACGGGGCTGGTGTATTTTGGATTTTCCCAACATGGGACCGGCCTTGCCACGATCCTGCTTTTGCAGGCGTCCGTATCTGTGGCTGTGGACATGCTTCCGCTGCCTGGGGCACAGGGAATTACGGAATTGATGTATTGCCATACATTTTACCAGGTGTTTTCCAAAGGATATTTGATGCCGTCTTTATATGTGACGAGAGGGATCAGTTTTTATTTCCTGCTGGCGGTAAGTCTTCTGGTAGTGGCGGGAAATCATATATACAGGAGAAAATACTAAATGGGCCAGATGCGTATTATTTGCATCGGGCCCATTTTAGCTGTGGGATCATTTTATTCTTCTTCTACAAAAACATCTTTTCCAAGTCCGCAGATCGGGCATACCCAGTCTTCTGGAAGATCTTCGAAAGCCGTGCCCGGCTCGATCCCATTGTCCGGATCTCCGGCTTCCGGGTCATAAACATATCCGCAGGGTTCACATACATAACGTTTCATACTTTTGCCTCCTAAATTTAGATTTTTAGATTGTATAACAATAACCAGTATAACTCATAGAAATACAGGTTTGCAAGGCCTAAAATTTGTGGTGGATAAGGTTTGGAAAACGTGATACAATAAATGTCACCAAACTGTTATAAGGAGTAATATGTTAAGAAGAAAATTGGATTTGATCAATGGAAAACCAGGGCAGTCAATGTTCTTTTTTGCATTGCCTATGATTATTGGAAATTTATTTCAGCAATTTTATAACCTGGCGGATTCCGTGATCGTTGGGAATCTTGTGGGGGAGGATGCCCTGGCGGCGGTGGGGGCATCTTATTCTTTCACCACGGTGTTCATCATGGTGGCGATCGGCAGCGGGATGGGAGCCTCGGTCCTGGCGAGCCAGTATTTAGGCGCAAAGAAATACAGGGAAATGAAAACCGCTGTTTGTACGTTTCTCATTGCTTTTGCAGTTTTGAGCATCTTGCTGGCTTTGTTTGGGTTCCTGGCGAATCCTGCGATTCTGCGGGCTTTGAAGACTCCAGAAAATATATTCGATGATGCGGTGCTGTATCTGCAGATTTATTTTGCAGGACTTCCGTTTATGTTTATGTATAATATCTTGTCGGCTGATTTTAATGCAATGGGAAAATCGGATATCCCGCTGATGCTTTTGATCTTTTCCTCCGTTTTAAATATCGGCCTGGATCTGTGGATGGTGGCAGGCCTGCATCTGGGAGTAGCGGGCGTTGCGGCTGCCACGGTGATCGCGCAGGGCGTGTCCTCTGTGATCTCGTTTGTCATCTTGATGCGGATCCTGGGAGGATATACCTTATCGGATGAAGAAAGACAAAGGGATTCGTGTGCTTCTGGCAGTCTGGCCGGACAGCTTTTGGCAGAAGGGAAGAAAGCAGATAAAGAAAAAAAATTTGACCGGGCGATGTTTTACAGCGGAACCCGGATTGCGGTTCCTTCGATCATACAGCAGTCTATTGTCAGTATCGGGATGCTGCTGACCCAGTCGGCGGTAAATCAATTCGGTTCCTCGGCGGTTGCAGGGTATTCCGCAGGAATGCGTCTGGAATCGGTATGCATCGTTCCCATGATCGCTGCTGGAAATGCAATGTCTACCTTTACAGCACAAAACCTGGGAGCGAAGAACCCAGAGCGGGTAAAGGAAGGCTTCCATGCGGCATTTCGCATTATCATTGGATTTGGCGTGGGGCTGATTTTCATTTCCCAGCTTTTTTATGGCCCAATTGTTTCTATGTTTGTGAAGGAGGCCGGTTCACCGGAGGCATTTGCCACAGGGACGGCGTATTTCCGGTTTGTGGGATGGTTCTTCGTATTTCTGGGCTTTAAGGCAATTACAGATGGAGTCTTGAGGGGAGCCGGGGATGTGAAAGTGTATATGATCGCAAATCTTGTAAACTTAGGGATCCGTGTGTCGGTAGCGCAGCTTGGCTCTCCTGTCTTTGGAATCCAGGTGGTCTGGTATGCGGTGCCTCTGGGATGGGCTGTGAACTTTGTGATTTCTTATCTCTGGTACCGGACAGGAAACTGGAAGAAAAAGAACCTGATCGAGGCAGGAAAATGAAAACCATAGGAAACGATAAAGGGAGAAAAGCTTTATAAAGGAGTACAATATGAATGGTAAATTAAAATACAATTTTTTATTGATGCTGGCAGCCCTGATCTGGGGAAGTGCATTTGTGGCGCAGAGCGTGGGGATGGACTATCTGGGGCCGTTTACATTTAATTCGGTACGAAGTTTTATGGGAAGCCTGGTGCTGCTTCCTGTAATCTGGTTCATGGACCGGCAGAAGAAGGACAAAACGGAAGCAGCGGAAGGAAAGAATACTATAGAAGAAAAACTGCAAGAGAAGAAAACACTGATAACCGGAGGCCTGTGCTGCGGCGTAATATTGACGGTATCCACCTCTTTGCAGCAGATTGGGCTGATATACACGACGGCGGGAAAAGCAGGATTTATTACGGCACTTTATATTTTGATCGTACCTCTTCTGGGGCTGTTTCTCGGCAAAAAGGTAGGAGGAAAGACCTGGATCGGCGTTGCTTTGGCTGTAATAGGAATGTATTTATTATGTATTAAGGAAGGTTTTTCGATTTCTTATGGAGACTTCATGGTTCTTCTATGTGCCCTTGTCTTTTCGCTGCATATTTTGACGGTGGATTACTTTTCACCTAAGGTGGATGGAGTCCGGCTGTCCTGCATCCAGTTTTTTGTCTGCGGCTGTCTGTGTGCCATTCCGATGCTGCTGTTCGAGCATCCGGAGATAAAGTATATTTTCCAGGCATGGCTGCCGCTGGTCTATGCAGGCGTCCTTTCCAGCGGTGTGGCTTATACACTGCAGATCATTACGCAGAAACATCTGAATCCGACGGTTGCGTCGCTGCTTATGAGCCTGGAATCTGTGTTTGCGGTATTGACCGGCTGGCTGATCCTGAATGAAAGGCTTTCTCCGAAAGAGTTGTTGGGATGCGTGCTGGTATTTGCGGCAATCATACTGGCCCAACTGCCGGAAAACAGAAAAAGGGAAATGGGCTTAAAACAAGGGAAAGTTTAACTTATGTGGCATATGATAAGATGCTAAAATGGAGGCGAAAGGTGTATGGGAATATACTTAAATCCTGGCAGCAGTGGATTTGCCGGGATTAGAAATGATGTATATGTGGATAAGACCGGGCTGATTGCTTTGATCAATGAGACCATAGATACTCCGAGGCGGCTGACATGTGTTAGCAGGCCGCGTCGTTTTGGAAAATCGTTTGCAGCCAAAATGCTGTGTGCATATTATGATAAAACCTGTGATTCTTCGGCCTTGTTTGATAAGCTTGCGATTGCAGAAGACAAGAAAGATGACGGAGCATACAGGCAGCATCTGAACAAATATGATGTCATTTATCTGGATATGACAAATATTTGTGGAAAAGCTGTTCCGCAGGATATCATCTCTTTTATCCAGACGAGTGTAGCAGAAGAGCTTTTTAGGGCATATCCGGGTATGAAATCAGGAAATGCTTTTGATGAAACATTGCTTCATGCGGTTGAACTGACAGGAAATAAATTTATCATGATCATTGATGAATGGGATGCACCGATAAGGGAAATGCCGGAGATTCAGAAGGCGTACCTTCAATTCCTGCGTACATTGTTCAAAGGAAGCGGAACTACAGATAAGATTTTTGCCGCTGTCTATATGACAGGGATCCTTCCGATCAAAAAGGATGGTTCACAGTCTGCCATTTCTGATTTTAAAGAATTTTCTATGATCAAACCCAGAAAATTTGGCGGCTATGTAGGATTTACAGAGGAAGAGGTGCTAAAACTATGCGAGGAATACCACAGTGATTTTAAGAGGATGAAGCAATGGTATGATGGTTACACTTTCCGTAATGTGGGGGCTGTATATAATCCGAATTCGGTTATGGAGGCCATCCGCAATGAAGATTTTGATTCCTATTGGACTCAGACTTCTGCGGCGGAAAGCCTGATGGGATATATCAGCCAGGATTTTGACGGATTGTCCCAGACCGTGGCAGAACTGATCGGCGGCGGGGAGGTTAAGGCGGATACAAAAGGTTTTGCAAATGATTTGGTGACTTTTCGGAACCGGGACGACGTACTGACACTATTAATCCATCTGGGATATCTGGCTTATGATGAAGTGGTGGGAAAAGTGCATATTCCAAATGAGGAAATACGGATGGAATTTGCAAAGATAGTCCGTGAAGTGAAACGTGATGAAACGATCAGACGGGTCAGGGAGAGTGACCAGCTTATTTTCGATACTGTCCATGGGAATGCAGAGGCCGTGGCAGCACAGATTGAAAAAATCCATGCAGAGGAAGCTGCCTTGTATTATAATAATGAGCAGTCGCTTCGCAGCGTGATTAAAAGAGCGTATTTTAGCTGCGGAGATGAGTTTGTGTTATTTGAAGAACTGCCGGGCGGCGATGGATTTGCTGATATCGTGTATCTGCCGAAGAAGGATTCCCTGATGCCGGCCCTTGTGATTGAACTGAAATGGAACAAGACAGCCGAAGGAGCGATTGCCCAGATTAAAGACCGGCGCTATCCTGAGGCTATCCGAAAATTTGGCAGTGAGATTTTATTGGTAGGAATCAATTATAATAAGGACGCACCGGCAGGGAAACGGAAACATACCTGCCTGATCGAGAAGTATCAGGAGTAAGAAAACTCAAATAAAAAACATAATAATGATGCGGTATCAAAAGGCCGCAAAATGATCTGCGGCCTTTCTTTACGTTTTGGAATGATCATGAAATCATTTGGATATTCAGCACAGGAACAACGATTCAGTAACAGCGCCTTAGAGATTTTGTAATTTTTCTACAATCTCCGAGAATCCCATCATATGGGAAGCTTTTACGAGAATTGTATCACCGGGTTTTAAAATGGATTCCATGTCAGCAAAAAAAGCTGCTTTTGTATCATAATGTAATACGCCGGCGGGCTGTCCGGCCTGCGCTTTGGCTGCAGTTGACGCGCCGTCAGCAATTTCCCCAGCCATTTCTCCGATACAGATTATCATCTGTATTCCACGTTCCGACGCATGCTTCCCTACCTGCCGGTGCATTTCTTTCCATCCGTCTCCCAGTTCCCCCATGTCTCCTAATACTGCAACAGTCCGGGTATCCGCCTGTGCCAGTACATCCAGGGAGGCTTTCATGGAGCCGGGATTGGCATTGTAGCAGTCGTCTATGACAGTGAACTTTCCGGTTTCGATTAAGTGGTTGCGTCCGTCCAGGGGAACCAGGGCTTCAATTCCAGATTTAATCTCTTCCTCCGTCAGCCCAAGCATGAACCCTGCGGCAGTTCCCGCCAGGGCATTGTTTACCATGTGGCTCCCGGGAATGGAAATATGTGCCGTAAACCGGGCTTCTGGCGTGATAAACTCAACGGTTGTTCCATGCAGCCCTTTATTTTCCACATGTCCTGCACGGTAAGTGGAATTTTCACCCAGCCCGAAATAAACAGGCTGGATTCCGTTTTCCGGGACGAAAGTATTTAATTTATCATCATCACCGTTAAACAGAATGCTCCCTTTCGGATTCATGTACTGCAGCATTTCTGTCTTGGCTTTCAAGATACCGTCTCTGGATTTTAGCTGCTCCAGATGAGAGTACCCGATATTGGTAAAAATACAGATGTCCGGTCTTGCCACTTTAGCGAGACGGGTCATTTCCCCAAAATCACTGATACCCATTTCCAAAACTGCGATTTCATGTTCCTCTCGGATGTTGAATACGGTTAAGGGCAGGCCGATCTCATTGTTGAAATTGCCTGCGGTTTTCAGTACGCGGTATTTCTGGGAGAGTACAGATGCGACCATCTCCTTTGTACTGGTTTTCCCGACGCTTCCGGTAATCCCCACGACTTTGATATTAAGAGAACGGCGGTAATGCTCCGCAAGATCTTTCAGAGCCTGCTTACACGAATCTACCAGGATATACGGATAGGGGACATCGCCCAGATCCTTTTCGGACAGGGCGCACAACGCCCCGTTTTCGATTGTCTGGGGAATAAAATCATGGCCGTCCGAGCGGGCGCCTTTTATAGCGATAAACAGGCTGTCTTTTTCGATTTTCCTGCTGTCAATGGCGACGGAGGAGACTTCTTTTGCAGCGGTTTCGCTGTCGCCGTGGTAAGTTCCATGACATGCGGAAGTGATTTCCGCTAAACTCATATGCTTCATAACATGCTGGCCTTTCTTGATTACTGTTCACGGTAGCATTTACTTTGTAATACCGTATCGTTCTTCCAGTGATTTCTCGATGATCCATTCGCACAGATCGCCGTACTCGATTCCTGCGGCCATAGCTTCCTTTGGCAAGAGGCTTGCCTGGGTCATGCCCGGCAGAGTATTGACTTCGAGACAATAAAGGCTGCCTGCTTCATCCAGCAGGAAATCCGCACGGCTGTATATATTCAATTTTAGTACATGGAATGCACGTACCGCCAGGGCCTGCATGCGTTCGGAAACCTCTTCGCTGATGTCTGCGGGGCAGATTTCCTCTGTAGCTCCTGCCTGGTATTTGTTTGCATAATCAAAGAAACCGCTTTTGGGGATGATCTCAATCGGCGGGAGCGCTTTGCCGTCCAGAATCCCACAGGCAAATTCACGCCCTTTGATATACTCTTCGATGACGACTTCATCCTCGGTCTCAAAAGATGCAGCCAGGGCGTTATCGTATTCCTCCTGGGTATGCGTGATATAGACACCGATGCTGGAGCCGCCGGAGCATGGCTTTACGACTACGGGAAGGGACAATCCCAAATCTTCCAGTGATTTTTTATTTTTATTTTTGTGGATGCATACACCCTTTGGAGTGCTCACTCCTGTTTCCTGAAAGATATGCTTTGTGATTCCTTTATCCATGGCAACGGCACATCCCAAGGAATCCGGGCCGGTGTACCGGATTCCCAGCAGGTCAAAGGTAGCCTGCAGTTTTCCGTTTTCCCCTTCTCCGCCGTGAAGCCCTAAGAAAGTAATATCTGCCATACGGCACAATTCGATGACATTGGGTCCAAGGAAGCAGTCAGACTGATCCGGACGGGATGCTTTGACAGCAGCCAGGTCGGGCGCTTCGGTCCGAATGGTATCTACAATATCCAGCCCATGTCCGGGCAGGGTAAAGACTTCGCTAAGCCGTTCCTTGTCATAGGGGAACCCCATGAAAGCATCCAAAAGAAATACGTCGTGTCCCTTCTCCAGCAGTGTGCGGCAGATGCCGGCGCTGGAAACAAGGGAAACATCACGTTCCGAGCTTAAGCCTCCGCCCAGTACAATTATTTTCATAAACATAAACCTCACTTATCTGATTTGAGTCCACAGAACAATCGGATTCTTGTGGACTAACATTTATTCATCTCATTTAGCAGCCGTTCTTTCGTGTCATATAACTTCTGGGACAGATCCACATATACCCGGTGGGGGTAGAACAGACGCTTTGTCTCATCCCACAGCGTATCCTTTTCCTGACGGCAGAATGCGGCAATTTCCATCACAGAAGGAGATTCATATACACATTCACCATTGATGAACACAGGTTTTAAAATCTCTTTCATTATATAGCTGCCGCCCGGTAAAAGGGTCTTTTTCCAGGTCGCGCTGGGGTCAAACAGGAGCAGGTCTTTGCTTTCATCAAATGTTTCGTCAGCAAAGCAGATCAGGTCTGCGCGGATTTTTCCGGTTTCTCTATCATATACACGGTAAATCGTTTTGTTGCCAGGATTGGTGATTTTTTCTGTATTTTCTGAAATCTTGATCTTGGGAACAAACTCTCCATCGGAATTCTGGATCGCAGCCAGTTTGTACACACCTCCGAAAGACGGGCAGTCCTTGGAGGTGATCAGGTGAGTACCTACGCCCCAGGACGTAATCTTAGCTCCCTGCATCTTCAAGTCATGGATGAGCATCTCGTCCAAATCGTTGGAAGCTGCAATGACTGCATCAGGGAAGCCTGCGCTGTCCAGCATCTTACGTGCTTCCTTGGACAGATAAGCCAAATCCCCGCTGTCCAGACGGATCCCATAAGATTTCGGATGGATTCCTTCACTGCGCATTTCCTCGAATACCCGGATTGCATTGGGAACACCGGATTTCAGCGTATCGTAGGTGTCCACCAGGAGAGTGCAGGCATCGGGATATAATTTTGCATATTCTTTGAATGCAGTGTATTCATCTTTAAAACTCATGATCCAGCTATGGGCGTGGGTACCCATGATCGGGACATGGAATAACTGGCCGGCCAGCACATTGGAGGTGCCTGCGCATCCGCCGATGACGGCAGCCCTTGCTCCATAAAGCCCGGCGTCCGGACCCTGTGCCCTGCGAAGGCCGAATTCCATAATACCATCTCCCTGTGCAGCATAGACCACCCGTGAAGCCTTGGTCGCGATCAAGGATTGGTGGTTGATAATATTTAAGATTGCAGTTTCTACAAGCTGCGCCTCCATGATCGGTGCAATGACTTTCAGCAACGGTTCCTTTGGAAAAATGACGGTGCCTTCTGGAATCGCATAGATGCTCCCACTGAAATGGAAGCCGCTGAGGTACTGTAAAAAGTCTTCGCTGAATATCCCGAGCTTACGGAAATAATCCACATCGTCATAAGAGAAATTCAGGTTCTTTATGTATTCAATAACCTGTTCAAGCCCTGCCATGACAGAATATCCGCCTTTGTTCGGATTGTCCCGGAAAAATACGTCAAATACGACCATATCATTTTCCTGTGTCTTGTAATAGCCCTGCATCATAGTCAGTTCATAGAGATCTGTCAGCAGGGTAAGGTTCTGCGTTCTCATAATAATCTCCTTCCTAATTTATACCATCTCTGCATTTTTATTAATTGTGGCCTGGATGATATCCTGTACATATGCGCCGATTTTTTTCTTATCCTCTTTAGAAAGATCATTTGGATAGATCGGCTTCCCATATTCTATCACAACATGCACCTTTTTGATTTTGGGAAACTGATTTTCAAAGATGGCACTGGTATTATTCATAGAAATTGGAATAATGGCGCAGTTGGTGCGTGTTGCAATCTTGAAAGCGCCGTCCTTGAACGGCAGCATACTCAGTTCTTCCCCTTTGTTACGGGTCCCTTCCGGGAAAATGCAGATAGAAATGCCTTCTTTTATATGCTCAATGGCCTGCAGGATGGTCTTTAGACCCTCCCTGGGATTCTCACGGTCTAGGAACAGGCAGTATACAAAATGCATCCATGTGGAAAGAAGCGGAATATGCTCCATTTCTTTCTTCGCGACATATCCGGTTAAGCGCCGGCACCGGGAATAGGTCAGCAGGATATCGAAAAAGCTGCGGTGGTTGCCCACAAACAAAACCGGCTCGTCGGGAACATTTTCCTCGCCAATGACCGTAGCTTCCACGCCTGTGATTTTTAAGATCAGTTTAAAACCCCACTGGACAATGCGAAGGGAACTGTAATCCCGCTTTTCACGGTTAAATTTTCCGATGAGCCATTCCACGAAGAAGATGGGAATCGAGAGGATCAGATACAGGATCAAAAATACGCAGACACAGATAAATCGAATCATTAGCAATTAACCTCTTTTCCTTTGGAGAACATACATTTTCTATGGGTTTAGACTATCATAAATGTGTGGAAATAGCAAGATGAAAAGAGGGGGAACCGGGATGCAGCAAAGAATTATTTTGATTTTAAGGATTTATTGGCTTTTGGTATATTCTTTTGCATTTTCCAATATGTTATAAGGAGAATAGGCGTGAGGGTTATATATGATGCGGGTATACCTTAACAGACGCGGTGCGTCTGCCCGTGCGGAGCACATCAAATACGGGATGCCCGGAAGGGTATACCTGATGGGATTCTTGCTGCTGCTTGTACTCACAGGCTGTATATCGAGGCCGCAGAAGACGCAGAAACTGCGGGATTTGGAGTTTACGGTGCTGAATAAGGATGATGTGCCGGAGGAATTGACGGAGCAGATTGTAAAAAATCAATATATACCATTTCGGCTGACCTATACTGACCAGGGGAAGCTTTATATAGCAGAGGGGTACGGCGCACAGTTAAAAACAGGATATAGCGTGGAGGTGATCGGACTTTATGAGACAGAAAACGCGGTTTATTTCCATACCAACCTGCTTGGGCCAAAGAAAGGGGAAGAGACAAAAGATATTACCACCTTTCCCTATGTGGTGGTAATGCTGGATGCGGTCGATAAGACAGTGATGTTTGATTAAACTGTGAACGGAGGCATCTTTTTACTGTGAAAATAACAGTTTCATTTATGAGGGTGCCGCGTGGGCTCGGCAAGAATGTTTAGCAGAAAAGTGAAATCGGAGGGGCAGCGTATGGAATTGATTCAAAAGCAGATACACTATACTCAGGAGGGCAAGAGGACATTTGACCAGTTTTATCTGGATGAGGAACTCAATGTCCCTGACACAAAGGATGATGTTAAACAGATCATCCAGGGGACCGGGGCGGCGAAGGTGGAGGAAATCCGGCTGACAGAGAATTACCTACGGATTTCAGGGAAATTGTATTACCAGATCTTGTATATTACAGACACGGCAGAACCGCAGCCTGCGGCCCTGGAAGGGAAGCTGCCGTTTGAGGAAATGGTTTACATGGACAGTGGGGAAATGACGGAATATTTTATCCAGAATATCCGGGTGGAATTTACCTCCACATTGGTCCATTCCAGAAAGCTGAGCATCCGCGCCATGGTAGAAATGGAGATCGGCAGGGAGAAGCTGGAGGATGAGGACACCGTCATCGATGTGGAGGCGCCGATTGAGATCTATAAGAAAAAAAGGCGGGTAAACCTGTTGGAACTCCATACCACAAAAAGAGATACATACCGCATTAAGGAGGAAATTACGCTGCCGGGCACCAAGGAGAGCGTCGGCCAGCTCCTTCTGAGCAATATCAGCAGCCGCAAGCTGGAGATCCGTATGGGCCAGGATGAACTGCGGCTGAGCGGGGAACTTCTGGTATTCTGCATGTATTTGTCAGACGAGGGGAAAACAGACTGGCTGGAAGCAAGTGTTCCATATGAAGGGAGGATTGAGTGCAGCGGCGTTACCGAGGAAATGTATTATCATGTACAGAACAGCCTGGACGACACGCTGATGGACATCCGGCTGGACGAGGACGGAGAAATGAGGGTACTGGGAATCGAAGGGACACTAGTCCTACGGATGAATATTTATCAGGAAGAAGAACTGGAACTGTTGGAAGATCTGTATTCTCTGGAGCAGAACTGCCGCTTTGACACCAGGGAGGCGGTGTATGAGGAACTTTTAATCCAAAACCATTCCAAATGTAAGGTTTCTGAGCGGCTTTCTCTGCCGGAACTGAAGGATGATGTGCTTCAGATCTGCCACAGCGAGGGGAACGTACAGTTGGAACATCTGGAACAGACCGGGGAGGGGATCCAGATTGAAGGGATTCTGCATCTTTCCTTTTTATACCTTCGGGCGGACGACGACATGCCTTTCGGAAGCTGGCAGGGGATGGTGCCGTTCAACTGGCTTCTGGAATGCCCGGGGATTACGGAGGACGCACGGTATAATCTGGCGTACCATGTAGAACAGCTTTCTGTGAACCTGGCGGGGAGCGAGGCCGTGGAAGTAAAGGCTGTATTGGCATTTGATACATTTATGCGCAAACCGGTGTTTATGCAGGTGATCACAGGCGTGGAGCCGGAGCCGTTATCTATGGAAGAAATGGAAAAACGGCCGGGGATCGTCGGGTATATTGTCAAAAGCGGGGACGATCTGTGGGATCTTGCGAAAAAATACATGACCACAGAGGAGAGCATCCGGGAGATGAACGGGCTGGAATCTGAGAAAGTGAAGGCCGGGGATAAGCTTCTGATCTTTAAAGAAAATATGAGCATACTGTAGGATAGCGTTGGAAAATTGATAAGCCTGCTGTGCAGGCTTATTTATTTTCCAACAAATTCTATGTTTTTTTAAGAATTTGTGATATGATAATAAATAAATGTAAATGCAGGAGAGGAGAAAGGTATATGTTAAGAATTGGTATGTTGACAAGCGGCGGCGACTGCCAGGCACTGAACGCGGCGATGCGCGGCGTGGTAAAGGGTATTTTTTCGGCAAGGAATGATGTCGAGATCTATGGATTCCAGGACGGGTACAAGGGGCTTATTTATTCAGACTTCAAGATGCTCACATCCAGGGATTTTTCCGGGATCTTGACGAGGGGCGGCACCATTCTGGGAACTTCCAGGCAGCCGTTCAAAATGATGCGTGTGCCGGATAATAACGGACTGGACAAGGTAGCGGCGATGAAGCACACCTATCATAAGCTGAGCCTGGACTGCCTGGTGATCTTGGGCGGAAATGGGACTCATAAGACGGCAAATATGCTGCGTGAAGAGGGGTTAAATGTGATTACCCTTCCAAAGACGATTGACAACGACTTGTGGGGAACAGAAATGACGTTCGGTTTCCAGAGTGCGGTGGATGTTGCGACAGATACGATTGACCGTATCCATACGACAGCAACCTCCCACAGCCGGGTATTTATTATAGAAGTCATGGGACATAAGGTAGGACATGTTACTCTGCATGCCGGGATCGCAGGAGGCGCAGATATCGTATTGCTCCCGGAGATCCCTTATGATATTGATGAGATTGCAAGCGTCATCCAGGGACGGTCTGCGGCAGGAAAATCATTTACTATATTAGCGGTCGCCGAAGGCGCGATCTCCAAAGAGGACGCGGCACTGTCTAAGAAGGAATACAAGGAAAAGCTGGCGAACCGGAAATATCCTTCCATTGCATATGAGCTGGCAGAGCAGATTGAGAACAAGACGGGCAAGGAAGTCCGTATCACCGTTCCGGGGCATACCCAGAGGGGCGGCTCCCCGGTTCCTTATGACCGCGTATTCTCTTCCAGAGTCGGCGCAAAGGCAGCGGATATGATCCTCAACGGACAGTATGGATATATGGTTGGAATGCGCAAGGGCGAGACTGTGATGGTTCCGCTGGAAGATGTGGCGGGCAAGCTGAAATTCGTTGATCCGGAGTGCAGCCTGATCAAAGAAGCAAGGATGGTTGGAATCAGCTTCGGTGATAATCCGAATAAGAAAGCAGAGGATAAAAAGAATCAGGACGATCAGGAAAAAAGCGGAAAAGAAAAAGGCAGTAAGGTAAAGAAAGACAAAGATAAGAAGGGCAAAAAGAAGAAAGCGAAAAAGGATAAGAAAGAAGAATAGGATCTTATATCAAAATTGGAAGCAAGAGGTGTGATACATGTCATATACGGCATTATACAGGAAGTTCCGCCCCACAGAATTTGGAGATGTGAAGGGGCAGGATCATATTGTTACGACATTACAGAACCAGATTAAGGCAAACCGTATCGGACATGCGTACTTGTTCTGCGGAACCCGTGGGACGGGAAAAACGACCGTGGCGAAAATATTTGCCAAGGCGGTCAATTGTGAACATCCGGTGGATGGAAGCCCATGCGGAGAATGTGAGATGTGCCGGTCTATCATGGCCGGCACATCTATGAATGTGATTGAGATTGATGCGGCATCCAATAATGGCGTGGACAATATCCGTGAGATTAAAGAGGAAGTGACGTACCGGCCTACCGAGGGGCGGTACAAAGTCTATATCATTGATGAGGTGCATATGCTGTCATCAGGGGCATTTAATGCGCTCTTGAAGACGTTGGAGGAACCGCCGGAATATGTGATTTTTATTTTGGCGACAACAGAAGTACACAAGATTCCTGTCACGATCATGTCCAGGTGCCAGCACTATGATTTCAAGCGGATTACGATTGAGACGATTTCAAACCGCATGCTGGATCTGATGGATGAGGAGCAGGTGGAGGTAGAAGAGAAAGCCATACGCTATATCGCAAAAGCGGCGGATGGCTCTATGCGGGATGCGTTGAGCCTGCTGGATCAGTGTATCGCGTTTTATCTTGGGCAGAAGCTGACCTATGATAATGTGCTGGAAGTGCTGGGGGCTGTGGATACGGATGTATTCAGTAAGCTTCTGAGAAATGTGATCCACAGGGATGTGCCGAAGGTTTTGAATACTGTAGAGGAACTGGTGATGCAGGGTCGTGAACTGACCCAGCTGGCGTCGGATTTCACATGGTATCTGAGGAACTTGCTTCTAGTGAAGACTTCTGATATGATAGAGGATGTTTTGGATGTATCTACGGAAAATATGATGCAGCTCAAAGAAGAGGCGGAGATGATCGAGGCAGATATGCTGCTGCGGTATATCCGCATTTTTTCGGAACTGTCGGAGCAGCTCCGGTATGCCACGCAGAAAAGAGTGCTCCTGGAAGTGGCGCTGATCAAGCTGTGCACGCCTGCAATGGAAGTGGGGACGGACAGCCTGCTGGATCGGATCCGGGCGATGGAGGAGAAGCTGGAGCAGGGACTGGCGGCCGCCCGAGGGGGTTATCCAGGTGTGGGCGGAGCAGCAGGCGGTTATCCTGTAGGAGCGGCGCTGGATGGATCTGCGGGAGGCTATCCTGGAGGGGCATACCCGGATGGAGCAGCAGGTTATCCTGGCGGGACGTACCTGGATGGACTTGCAGGCGGCTATCCCGGCGGTATGGATTATCAGGGATTTCCAGGTGGAGCTCCCGGGGCAGCCGTTAAAAAAGAAGTTCCGCTTGCGATTCCGGACGATGTAAAAGAAGTGGTAAAGAATTTTCGTTCGATTGCGGAAGATGTATCCGCTCCAGCCAGTATCTATTTGAAAAAAGCCCGATTAAGCCTTGGCGGTGAGAACCGGCTTCTGATCGTGCTGCCGGACAGCATGGGAGCTTCGGTTGTCGGCAGGGAGGATCATAAGGAAGAACTGGAATCTTTGATCGAGCAGCGGATCGGGAAAAAAGTGGAAATAGATGTCCGGCAGGTAGAAGAGGGCCGGCGTTTTGAGGATACATTCATAGATATAGAAGCGTTAGGAGACAAAATCAATATGGAAATAACAGTGGAGGATTAGTTATGGCAAAAAGAGGTGGATTTCCAGGCGGCGGAATGCCTGGCAATATGGCAAATCTGATGAAGCAGGCACAGAAGATGCAGCGCCAGATGGAGGAACAGGCGAAAGAGATGGAGTCCAAGGAATTTACGGCTACGGCCGGAGGCGGCGCTGTGGAAGTGACGATTTCTGGAAAGCGTGAAATCTTGAAGGTAAAGCTGGATGAAGAAGTGGTAGACCCGGATGATATCGAAATGCTGGAAGATCTGATCGTTGCAGCGGTGAATGAGGCACTTCGGAAAGTAGACGAAGAATCAGGAAACGCGATGTCAAAGCTGACCGGCGGCCTGGGCGGCGGAATGCCGGGGATGTTCTGAGGCGGTAGAGCAGTGTATACAGGGCAGTTTACGAATGCTGTATGATAACAGGCAATGCAGTAATATCCTGCTCAATATTTAAGGGCGCTGTACGCAGGGGGATGAATGGATATGGAATATTATAGTAATCAGATCACTCAATTGATCGAGGCATTTTCCAGCCTGCCGGGGATTGGGACGAAATCTGCGCAGAGATTGGCATTTCATGTGATCAATATGCCGAAAGAGCAGGTGGAGAACCTGGCAAAGAAGATGGTGGATGCCCGTAATAATGTATGCTACTGCGCGCAGTGCTGTACGCTGACAGATCAGGAGCTTTGCCCCATCTGCAAGAATCCGTCCCGTGACCAGAAGACGATCATGGTGGTGGAGTCGCCGCGTGATCTGGCGGCTTATGAGAAGACCGGAAAGTACGAGGGGGTCTATCATGTCCTGCATGGGGCGATTTCCCCCATGCTGGGGATCGGACCCGGCGACATTCGTCTGAAAGAGCTGATGGAGCGGCTGCGGGGGGATGTGGATGAGGTGATTATTGCGACGAACTCCAGCCTGGAGGGCGAGACGACGGCTATGTATATCAGCAAACTGATCAAACCGGTGGGAATCAAAGTGAGCCGGATTGCCAGCGGTGTTCCCGTGGGCGGAGATCTGGAATATATAGATGAGGTGACGCTTCTGCGGGCGCTGGAGGGGCGGACGGATATGTAATATGTAGGAACAGGAGCAGATTTAAAAAGTATGAACGAGACAAAGAAGAAAAATGTGAGTAAAGGGAATTTCATCGCCTTTGAAGGAATTGACGGGAGTGGAAAGAGTACACAGATCAGGATGCTGGATGCGAAGATGAAGAAGCAGGGGATTTATTGTTATACAACAATGGAACCAACGGACTCCCCAATAGGTTCTTTGATCCATCAGATAATGATGGGTAGGATAAAAACGGATAATAAAGTTATCGCTGCATTATTTGTTGCAGATAGGCTGGATCATTTATTAAATGATGTAAATGGGATTGTAAATAAAATTAATGAAGGCACCACAGTAATCACGGATAGATATTATTTTTCTTCCTATGCATATCATAGTGTTGACATGCCGATGGACTGGGTTATAAGGGCAAATGAACAAAGCAGCAATATATTGCGGCCAACGGTAACTGTATTTATAGATACCAACCCTGATGCTGCAATCGAAAGAATAGCAAAAAACAGATTTCATAAAGAATTATTTGAAAAAAAATCCCGTTTAATTAAAGTTCGTGAAAAATATTTAGAGGCTTTTGATAAATTGGAGGGAGAGGAATGTATCATAAAGGTAGACGGGAATAGAAGTGAACAGGAGATAGCAGAAGATATTTGGCAGAAAATCAAAGATTTTTTAAACTAACTGTGGTGTAGGCGTTTACAGGCCAAGTGGCGGATAGCTGGCCGGCGTCCTGTCCTGACTGCTCTGACAAACTACTTGGGGCATATAAGGAAAAGCAGCAGGAATATGTTTTTTATGTGAACATTCCCTCATTTTCTTGCGGTATCCCAAATCATATGCTAATGTAAATATCATCTAAACGGCGGTGTTCTTGCCGCCAGATATATCTAGCCGCAAGGCATCTCATTTTCGGCGCATTTATCGCGGTATATCCGGCAATGAAGACAATGTGAAAGACAGCAGTATGAAGAGCTGCACAAAAGAAGGAGGAACTGCCTATGACAACGAACTTACAATCCTATTTCCCGATGATCCGGACCAGGATGAAGGTTCTCTGCTGATCCTTGATATTTTAGTGGAGCTTGCGGACGGCAGCCTGGCAAATGTAGAAGCACAAAAGGCAGGCTATAAATTTCCAGGTGAACGCTGTGCCTGCTATTCGGCAGACTTATTGCTGCGCCAATACAAAAGGGTCAGGAGCGAAAAGAAAGAGAACTTTAGCTATAAGGACATCAAGCAGGTGTATACGATTGTTTTATTTGAGAAAAGCCCGAAAGCATTCCATGATTTTCCTTCTGATTACCGCCATAGGATGCGGCAGGAATCAGATACCGGGGTCAAGATACCGCTGCTCCAGGAATATCTGTTTGTCCCACTTTACATCTTTCGGAAAAACCTGCAAAATAATGGTATCCAAAACGCATTGGATGCATGGCTTGCTTTTTTGAGTGTGGACGAACCGGAGGTGATCATCCAGCTGATTCAGGAATATCCCCGGTTTGAGCCCATGTATAAAGAAGTCTATGAGATGTGCAGGAATATAGAGAGGGTGATGGGATTGTATTCGGAAGAACTGAGGATAATGGACAGGAATACGGCACAATTGATGATCGATGAGCTGCAGGAACAGATAGATGAGCAGAGAGGACAGATAGACGCGCAGAAAGGGCAGCTAGATGTGCAAAAAGAACAGCTTGACCAGAAAGATTCGATGATAGAGAATCAAGCCAGGGAGATTGCAGAGTTAAAAAGACGGCTTGCAGAGAAAGTGTAAACTTTTTTGTGGGGCTGTGGATCAGAGAAATATTTGACGAAGTTTATGGAAGACAAATCAAGAAGAAATGTAAACTGAGTGGGACAGAGGATGCCCATTGTCTTGCCCTGTCTTAACAAATGAACATATCCAGTCAGACATCTTTCTGATGTCATGGAGAATCTAAGCCGCAAGGCATCTCGTTCCAAAGGATTAACAAAAGCGCAGGTAATGCGCATTGTCCTTTTTCAATGTACCCATAGTCGGGTCAACATTCCGGTAATGAGGAGAAAACAATTATAAAAAGCAGCATAGGGAAGAGATAGAAGTTGTATAATTTGCGAGATACAGGTATAATATACACAAGTGAAGTTGATAAAAATTGCAGGATTCTGTCTAAAGCGTACAGCAGATTCAAGTGCTTATCTTTCTTTCTTTTTCCAGACAAAGAGAGGAGCGGAAGATGGAGAAAGAAAGCAGAGCCAGGTATCTGCTGGCTAAAAAAGTCTGAAAAATAAAGGCAATCCAGAACAATATACATGATTTGCCAGAACAGGACAGAGGGGAGACAAATAACTCCCTTATGTCCTTGTTCTGCATTTTACAACCTATTTCTGCGGATCATCCCCAGGCCCATCAATCAGATAATCGTAAGAAACTTTAAAGACCTGGGACAGGGCTTTCAGTTCAAGGTCGGTCACATATCTCTGGTTTGTTTCGATTCTAGTAATCACATTCTTGTCCATATCATAGCCTTTCAGCTGCAGCATGTAGGCTAAGTCTCTTTGGGAATAGTGATTTTGTTTCCGCAGTTCAATGAGCTGACGGCTGACGAGATTCTTTTCTCCGTTTGGTGTTCTTGGTTTTGGCATAAAAAATCCTCCTTCTTTTGTCCCGTTTTTTGCACCTTCTATTGAGAGTACTCCTTAAAAAGCATACAGTAGGTTGTAAAAGTGAGACAAATAAAATTAAATGCAAAAAAGTGCTTGCATGATCCTTATTTTTTTAGACTGCCAATGACGTAATCACAGGTAAAAATGGAATCTTGTGCAGATTTTGCGGCTGAAAGTAAAATTCAGATTCCTGCTCTGTTTTGCATTTTGAAATGAGTCCATGTTGAAAAAAACGTATTAAACCTGAATTATTCATGGCAATATAAGTATGCATACAATCTACCGTAGTTACCGTTACAGCCACTCCCAATCCCCCGCCCTGCCACAAGACAGCCTAAAAATGGGCAGACTTCTCCTGTGATAGGTTTTAAAGGTTTATTGTGGTTGCCAAGGTCCTTTGACAGTTGTTATTCCAGCTGTGGCTGCAGGTTACGGATATTTTCCAGTGTCTCGTAGAATTCTTTCTTGTAGGGACAGCTGCTGCACAGTTTGAAATATTTATATCGTGCTGATCTTACCACTCTTGCGGCTATTTTCAGTAGTTTTAAACGAATGGTATCTATACGCTGTTTTCTCATACTGACAGCAAGTGCCAATCATCTAAACCAATTGAATAGATTATAAGCTAATACATGGATCAGAAGCCGGTTCGCATTTACCAGCTTTGAGGAACTGCTTACAGCGGCAAAATCAAAACCGCTTTTGCCTTCTTTGATGAAATTTTCCATTTTACCTCTTCCGCAATAGAACTGGATTACCTGATAGGGTTCCATTTCCAATGTTGTGACAATAAAGGTATACAAATGGATCATCTGCCCATAAGGCTTTTCAATTTTAAAGACCACTCTGCGTGGATGGCTCCACGAGCCCGCCTGATATAGGAACTCACCATACTCAACGGCATAATCCAACTGATTGAATTTCGTTGCACGGTACAACGCCTGGTCTTCATCTTCGGCTAATTCGCGCAGCTTCACATTCTCTTTCAAGCGGATGGCATATTTGCAGTTTTTGTCTTCAAGGACTTCATACAGGCCTGGTGACGCAAAACCACTGTCATCACGAAGAAAAGGTGGCATATCCGGAAAATCTTCGATGATTTCATCCAAAAGAGACTTCATAAAAGTGTCTGCTCCCTTACTGCAATACATGGTGCCATCACGAAGCTCTGCTTTTAGAATGTCACCGGTTAGTCCATCATAACACAGCAGCGGATGATAGCCATGGGCCTGATAATGATAGTTGAAGCCTTCACCTTCCTGGTTCCCATAGGTATCAAGAAGAGTGGAGTCAATATCAAAAAGCATGAATTCCGGTTTCTTTATGGAATAGATGGCTTTACGGAGTTTACGGGCAATCTGCTGCAGCTGGACAAGTGTATCTTCATCCATGCGGTATCATTAGTTTTGAACATACGATGGAAGAGCTTAACTGCCCCAATTTTATACAGGAACTCTTTGAACAGGAGAAGCCCTGCGTCGGAGGATAAATCGCCTCCGTCAAAATTTATTTTAATCTGGCTATTGCTTTCCAGACTTACAGTGTTTAAAATATCCATATAAAGACCCTTTCTTTGGTTTTGATTTGGAATAGACACCTAAATTTTCCATAGATAGAGGTCTTTTTCTATTCACTTAAAAAGTGAAAGCAATAAATTATTAAAATACTGTAACTATGCGGTTTTCAGCAGTTGATGCTGTCGTTCCGTGAATAATTCAGGTTAAAGGCTTAAAAAATGGCACAGATGGGTTAAAAAGTATATGCCGGTACTTCATAAAGAATGTCTGCATAGAATATAGAAGGCTGTAATATTTTTTAAATATCTAAGGCATTGGCAAAAATAAAGCCGGCTTTCGGACCTTTAAACTGGAACGGCTGTCTTATACAGGAACACCGTATATAGGCGGGGTTAAAATTGGAAAAATATCAGGGCCTGGTTTTTAGAAAGAATCCTTATCAAAACAACAATAACAGCCGATAGACAATTATACGGATAATAGGCCTGATACGGAGATACATAAGTGCAGAAAGCAAAAGGACTATTATTGAGATTCATGAATTTATGTTTTTGCCGAATTATAGGTAAAAGCATTGAATTTTGTGGGTTTTTGTATTATATTGGAACAAGTAGTAATATCATAAGAAATAGAATTATGGGGATGGATTGAAATGATCAAAGACAAAATAATACAAAAAAGGATAAAGGGGAAAGCTTTAGCGGTGGCAATGACGGCAGTTATGGCATCGCTTTTTGTGCCGATGGTGGGGAATGCGGCAGATGCGATACCGCCAACTGTAGTATATGATAAGCAAATAGGTGATAGTGCGTTTACAGGTGGGGATAATAAAGCTGAAATATCAACGGGATGCTCTGGTAGCGGAGAGTGTACCGGCCATACAATAACGACATCGGGTTCTGTTACAGGTGGAACTCAAGGTGTAGTTGTAAGAAGCGGCCATCACTATATAAAACTAAAGAATGCAAATATTCAGACTAGCACGAGTGTACTGGAAGTACTTAGAGGTGCAAGTGTGACCTTGGTTTTAGAAGGCGAGAGCGAGTTGGAAGGCGGTGCAGCAGGGATTTATGTTGCACAAGGCGCAAACCTTAATATTATGGAAGGCAGTTCGGTCTCAGGTACGATGAAAGTCAGGAGTACCGGGGAAGGTGCTGGGATTGGGGGATATGGTATTGGTGATGCGGCTTCGGCAGGAACGATTAATATTGAAAGTGGTACAATCGTTGCACAAGGCGGCAACAGGGGAGCCGGGATTGGCGGTTCTGGTTCTGGTACGGTTGAAAGCATAAAGATTAATGACGGTACTGTAGTTGCCAAGGGTGGAGATGGAGCGCAGGGTGAGGAGTCTCTTGGAGATAAATCAACGAAACCAATAGGTGCTCCCGGTATTGGACATGGTAATGTAGGTGCACGGGGCAATATTGTAATCAATGGTGGTAATGTGACCGCTATTGGCGGAGATAATCTGACAACAGGGCATGCAATGGGGATTTCAGGTGCAGATGTTACCTCAGCAGGCGGAGGAAATACAGTTATTGTATCTGATGGAATCAATCCGCAAACAAATAACGTTAATGCGTTAGTGTGGGATTTGGCAAGGGATCCGGTTACTGGAAATCTTCAAGTAAAAAAGGCTGATGGAACAACAGAAGATGTAGATGCAGATGATTTTCTAGATAAGGTTATAGATTCCAGTAATAAAGTGCTTGTTCCGCACGGGAAAATTTGTACAGTTTATGGTACTGTAGAAATGCCGGTCGATTTTCCAAGTGACTTCAATGCTGATTCTAAGCCAGGCAACTGGAACACATTATATATTCCATCCGGAGCGTCATTTAAAATTCCAGAAGATTCCGTTAATTTACCAGATGGATTTAACTTTTATGGCATATTGCTGACAGAGGAAAACAGTATGATTGTTAATCCTAACCAGTTGCATTTTCAACAGGGGGATTATGCGGTTGATAAAAATACAAGGTATAAGATGGCATTCAATCCTACAGAAGATATTATTATGAAAGGACCGTTTGTTTATAAAGGTGAAGCCTACCAGTCAGCAACCCTTCCGGATAACGAAGTGTTTAGAGTGCGTTCAACACGTTCTGCATTAATTGGCTCTGATATGGTGGACTGCCCTGTTGACATTGAAGGATTAAAGTATGAGTTTAAATGGAGCGATAAACAAATAGGAACAAGACCAGATATTCAAACAGAGGGCGTAAAACATGCAGGTGACTATGTTATAGAATTTACTTATGGTACTACGAAATATGAACAGGAATTTACTATAGAACAGCTTCCTATTACTGATTCGGGAGTTACTATAGATAGGATTCCGGATAAGGAATTTAAGAACGATTATTTTACTAATGATGACTTCAGTGCTCAAGAGGTAGTTGTAAGGTATAAAGATATTCAGTTAGAGGCAGCGGATTATTCGTGGAGTACACAGGGACAAAGGGATGTGACGGATGCTGCTACATTGACCATTCGGGGAAGCCGTAATTTTAGTGGCAGCCGGGATGTGAGTTTTAGAATAACTCCACGGGCTTTGACTGATGAAAATACGGAGATAACATTAAAAAGCGGCAATTCTACTTGGAAGCTGGAGGATGACGGCAGGTATACCACTGTATATGATGGAAGCCAGCATATGCCAGATTCTGCTATAGATAAGGCTAGCGTGTGGATAAATGAAACGGAGTCTCTGGATGTAGACGGGATTAACTTTGACATGAAGTGTTCCGCTGAGACAGAGGAAAGCAAGTATGTTGATGCCGGTACTATAACAGTAACTATTACTCCAAAGACGAAGAATTTTACGGGTTCATGTAAAAAAGAGTTTATAATAAAGCCAAAACCAATAGTGGTTCAATCTGTAACACCCGTTGCGACCAGGCCATATAACGGAGCCGCAAATATAAGAATCAATGAAGTGGTCGCTGATATTACGGATCCAACTGGTGATAATGCCAATAATATCATTTGGGGTAGAGATGGAACCGACGAGCGACCGATTGAATTACCAGTAGGGGTAGAAGGAATTATAGCAGAGGGTGGAAAAGTAGTCGATATTGCTGTTGTAAAAGATAATGACGGGGAATATACAGAGGTTTACATTAATGATGATGTCACTCTGGCTGGTAAAGGGGGAAGAAATTATACCATAGGCGGAAAATTTTATACCTTAGCTGGTGATGGCAATGGCAATAACGTTTTGACTAATGGCATAAAAATTACAGCGCGTGAAGCGCCAGTTATTGCATCAATCACTGGAGAAGCAACACCTGATGAAGCAGAACCGCCTAAATTCAATTGTAATCTTGTTATTACTACTAAAGAAGGAGATGTAATAGATCCTACCAGCATTATATACTGCTACAAATGTGAGGGTGATGAAGAGCCGCCAGAAGATTTGAGCTTATGGGATCAGAAGACATTAGACAGTCTGACTTATGAGAAACTGGCTCCAAACCATGAAGAAAGATTTTATATAAGAATTGGCGGTACGCGTAATGTGGCAGCAATGGAGACACCTGTTCCGTGTACAGTATCAATTCCCAAATATCCTCGTAAAGAAGGCCCATCGGCAGAAGAGTGTACGCTGACAGCTAGCGAAACCCCGAATGAGAATGGGGAGACCTACAAATTGACAGTTGAGCCGACGCAGGTTATCAATGACATCTATCCAGAGGGGCGTTATCTCTACAGTTTAAGCGAAGAAGGACCATATATTGGTGGAGACCCAAGTACGCTGTTTGATAATGTAGAACCGAAGACAGAATATACTGCATATGTAAAATACGCAGCTACAGATGAGTATACGGAAAGCGAAACAGGAACTCCTACGAATTCAGTAACAACGGGTGAGGGTGCTGCACAGAAACCGACGGTTACATGTAATGGAACAACCCAAAGTGAGGGTGAGATCCATTTCGCGGGTACAGCGAGCGTAAGTCTGGAATATGCAGGTGGATTACAAGGCTATGAGATTCGTTATACTAAAGATGGAACACAACCTACTGCATCTAGTGAACTATATGCAGCGCCGTTTGAGGTTAGTGAAAGTATAACGGTAAATGCATTTGTGATTAAACCAGGAGTAGCCAGCAGTGAGGTGACATCGGTTAAGTTAGTAAGGGATGGTGATAGTCCAGTTGATCCATCTAACCCATCTTCAGGTATGGAGGTAGAACTTCAGCAATTAACACAAGAGAATACTCCTACTTTGATAGCAAATACAGGTCTGGCTGGTAAGTGGGCTGACGAAGAAGCATATAAGGAAATATCAGCGGAGTTAGCAACTCCAATCCTTCAACAGAGAGGATACGAGAACAATAATATTACTTATGCTGACCTTAAGATAAAAATCAAGGGGACAGACAGATATGCGACAGACGAGGACTTCCAGAAAGCCGAGGGTGGAGTGATCAGGGTAACTGTTACCATGGATCAGCTTAAGGCAATCGGGCTTCCGCAAAGTTATGATGCGACAACCCACAACTTCGCAGTAACCCATATGTTCGCGACGGGCGCTAATGCTGGAAATGTAGAAGCCATAGGATCAGCACACAACTTTAACAGGTCACAGGATGGAAAATCAATTTCATTTGATTTAAAGAGTACGTCACCAGTTGGTTTTGGATGGGCAGATGTAAATAATAGTGATCCTATGCCGGTGGAGCCGGGCGGTGACGACCCAGGAACCGATCCGGGAACTGATCCAGGAACTGATCCGGGAAGTCAGGATCCAGGCGCTCAGAATCCGGGAGATGACCAGAATACTTTGACTGCCAATGGCGAACCCAGAAGTGCGAATGGTGACGGAACCACAACAGGAACAGACGCAGGTACTCAAGGTGTATCAGACGATGCAGCCAATGCACTCTCCGGTATCATGCCGAAGACAGGCGATCCGCTTTCATTTGTTCCATGGATTGCAGCGATAGTGATAAGTGTAGGAGCAATTGCATTCTTTGCGACCAGAAAGAAAGATAAGAAAAAACAGACCGTGAAGAAAACGCAGGCTGCAAAGAAAAAGAAATAGGTAGTATCTTATAAATCCATAAAGTGAGAAACTAAAGACAGGAAATGAAGCCAAACAGGGTATACAGAGATGTATACCCTGTTTGCTTGTGCGCCAGCCAAACACACGTTCTAACGGTTGAAAGTACCGAATCCTCCCGGCAGTGGGGAGGATATAGCTGAACATTAAGGTTTTCGCCGTGAGGTTCAAGAATGCTGAAGGAAGGTGTAAGAAAATTTCTGCCTCAAAGCTAGGTAAACATCATGATGGAGAAACCCGCTGCTTCAATTCATATTCAAAAGAAGCCCTGTCTGTTTCAAATTCAAAAAATGTATTCTCTCCTTTCCGAAATTTATAAAACGCCCGGCAGGCTGCACTTTCATGAATCGTCCTTGTCATATTTCCTTGCGTTGGAGCTTTCAAAGGATTTTTAACTGCTTCTAAAATTCTGGCTTCTAATTCCAGCTGTCCCTGGACGATGCGAATCTTCCCATCCTGTAACTCTGCCGCTCTGGCTCCTAAATAGGTTGCCAGCCGATACTCTTTTCCTTGCCATAGCACAACGCCTATGATACCACGAAAATGATTACCAGCAATCGGGACATCCGCTACAGATAACATCAGCGAACCGCCCTGGAAACCACATTGCGTCCATGCATATTCTTTTGGGAATGAATTGCCTTGATCCCCCTCCCAATATCCAAATGCGTTCTGGAACAAATATTCCTGCTCATTAATATGCACCCTGCCATAAACCGAATGCCACATACTTTGCACACTATGCCTGCACTCTAAGAATGGTAATATAGAAAATGGACCCATAATATCATATCTTAAAGGATGCATATGGCCAAATCTCAATTTTCCATCAATATGCAGTTCCGGCGTATGTACTGCCAGAAAAATACCATTTTTTCCAAACCGGTTCTTTGCTATACAGATATCCCCATCTGCATAATGGAAGGTTGAAGCCGGAAAATCAACATTCCACGATTGATTTTTTGTGATCACTTGAATGGAACATGAGCGTTTCAGTCCTGACTTGTGGACTGCCGGTATGATTGCCAGGGTCTGCGTGTCAGACTGGCATTTAAAATACCAGCCGAAAAAAAAGCTTTGCATATATTTTCGTCCTCCGAAGAAATGATAGGTTTTATTTTTTCTCAAATTGCTTCCGTTTATACATCTGCCTTTTTTACTCTTATTGGTAATTCACCGGATCACTCAATGATTATTATTAAAAAAAGCATTTTTTGATACTGGTAAGTATAAAAGCATTTGAGGGGTGGGAAAGATTGAGAGTGAACAAAGACAAGAGAAAAATAAATTTTGTGGCAACGGCTTTCATTATCGTTTGTGCCGGAAGCTACGGAACGACTGAAAGGAGAACCGGGGGACATCTGCATGAACACAAGAATGATTGATATTATCGAAGAAGCTTTTTGAGCAACAGTATGAAAAGAAAAATCTATACAGATAAGCTATAACTGCAAATATTGGAACCAGAGAAACCCGTAAAAAGTCCATACAGGGGAAGGCATTGTCAATGGGATGAATCTCTTTAATGCAAAAAAGAGGAAGTAGTATAACCCGATTTAAATACCTTTCAGTTTCACGCAGCAGACGGAAATTTAGACAAGTGAAACGTAAGATTATTTAAATTGGGTTATAGTAGTTTGAGAGATGGCCAGGACAAATGAATATCTGTGTGAAGTATATGAGGCGCTTAAGAAAATGAGTGCAGATGAAAAAGAGGATAGAATATGAGGTAGTGTCAAGTAATCTATGAAAATCGAGTTGAAAAAATAGGCTCAAACGAAC
>CAJUTU010000029.1 GCA_910589385.1 uncultured Lachnospiraceae bacterium | reverse complement strand
CCTTGAAAATATAAGGTTTGTAACAAAAAAATAGGTAGTAAATTTGACACTACCTGCAGGAAAAAGGAGGCGGTTCTATGGAAATCATGGCAGGGCGACCGAGCGAAGGAGATACACGTCTGAAGAAAATACTGTTTGCTATTGATGAGATGAAGAGTGTACTTTCTGGCAGGAACCATAGCTTTGTACCCTATACGCATACAGTAGAAAAGACATTTTCAAAAGAGAAAACCAATGCATTGATTGAACGTCTTCTGGAGTATATACAGGAAAAAAAGGAAAGTGAGGACGTGGAATTTTCGGAAAAGGAACGACAAGTTTATGAGGGGTTTCTTTACTGTGCAATTTCTTATTGTTCTTATTATTTTCAAGAGGAACATATGACTTTTGAAACGATCCTGATGATGACAGAAGACTTTCTACTGTTGAAATTCCGTCAGATGCTTCTGGACCAGGAAAAGGGATGCTTTGCAGGAGATGAGGATCTGGAAAGGCATTTTAAAAACTATGGTACACTTTTTAACCCGGATTATAACCCAGATTATGATTTCCCGGATTTTGAATATGATATCTGGTATATGCTGACCCGTTTTTTGTATCTGGAAGGGCTTACTCTTTATAAGCAGGAAGAGTTTTATCTAGAGGCTATGGCTTGTATCAGAAGCGCTACAAAGAAATTAAGGGAATTGTCTCAAAGACAGATGAGGGATGAGGGGCATGAAGCGTTATAGTTTAAAAAAAGATTATTATGATCAGCTCAGGCAGGATTATTATAAAGAAGGTGAGAAATCTTTTGTTTTCCGTTATCTGGAAAGGAATCCACGTTCGGATACCTGCTTTCGGATGGTATTGGGGCAGAAGTGGGAGGAGCTGAAAGCCGGGAGGATTTCCTGCTTGGATTATGTACAATATATTATAGAAAAGTTGTCTAGGACACCAAAACTCTATCAGGAGGGCAGGGATTATAAATTAATCCTGCCGCTTTTGTATTATGGGATTGGCTTGTCTGAGGATGAGTATCAAGTTCTGGAGCACACTGGAAGAAAAAAAGATATCCAGGAAAAGCTGTTGCTTTTAGAAAAGCAAATGCAAGATCCTGACGGTGCAGCTAAAGAAAGGCTGTCAAAGATTCCGATTAATGAATTAGAGTGTATGACACGACGTTTAGAATTGGTTGCCCTGCAGGTAGAGGTCCGGAATTTCTTTTATGAGATCGGCTTTCCGGTTACTGACGCAAATAAGCCGCAAAAAGAAGAAGCGGCTAAAAGAAAGCCGGAGAGAAAGAAGGATCCGTCTTTAAATATGCTGGATGCATACTGTGCCCAGAAGAACCTGTCTCTTTTTGTACCAAGTAAAAGGACGCGGCAGGATTGTGGGGAAGATTATGATGTTTTTTTTCAGAAGCTTGTAAATTCTGGCAATCCGGGGATTATGATTCCGATCATGATCGATCCTCAGACTGGTTCTTCATTATTTATTTTAGGAAGAAAATATATCAATGATTTTCAATATGTGATCAGTAAGAGTGCAAGCGAGGGGTTTGAAAATTATTGTTGTGCCTATGGAATCCTGGAATTGGATACGGATGGTTCAAATACCGGGGCTTCCAGAGATTATCAAGAGTTGATGTTCTATCATGTTACGGATTATTTGTTCGATTATTCGGAGGCAAGAGAAGAATATGAGATTGTACGGCGAGCGAATTTGGCCAATATCCGAGACTATAACAAATCTCTGGAAGGAATGGAACACCCAAAGTCTCTTGATATTTATTTTTCATGGGATAGAGAACATGGAGAAATGGAAGACAAACACGAGTATGAAATCACAGATGAGAAATTTTTGGAGATTATGACAGAAGCAGGACCGAGAGAGACACCCGGCAGAAGCAAAAGTTTATAAGTAAATTAAGGAGTAGGTATGAAAGATAGATTAACGAAAAGTGATGTAAAAAAAATCAAGGAAGAGATAGAGCACCGGAAGCTGGTAGTAAGGAAAGAGGCGATTGAGGCTGTAAAGGAGGCCAGGGCACATGGGGATCTGAGTGAGAATTTTGAATATCATGCAGCCAAAAAGGATAAGAATCAAAATGAAAGCCGGATCCGTTATCTGGAACGGATGCTGAAAAATGCAATCATCATAGACGATAGTTCGAAAGTGGATGAGGTCGGAATCAATAATACAGTAGAATTATATATAGAAGAGGATGATGAGGTCGAAACCTACCGTCTGGTAACATCCATCCGTGGAAGCTCCTTGAATGGGCTTATCAGTATTGAGTCACCGATGGGAAAAGCAATTATCGGGCACAAGGTGAATGACAGGGTATATATTAAGGTGAATGAGGACTATGGATATTATGCAGTGATCAAAAAAATTGTGAACACAGAGAATGATGAAGAGGATCACATACGGAGCTACTAAATACAGGGGATGGACTCAAAATCTTTATGGCATAAAATCGTGGATTTTACGAAAAAAGATGTTCCGCGTAGATTTAATGATAGAAAATGATTGACATATTATACCAAATGTAGTATAGTAAACATAGTGGTAGAATTGTTTTAGGTATAGGCAATATAATTTCTTAAATTATTTTAAGAAATTCATATTGTCTTTTTTTTGTTCAAATACATTGCTTTACAATTTTTTTTAAATAATTACGGCCGATGTATAGAATTAATTGTATGAAAACAAAAAGAAATAAAATATGGAACTCCATCCGGACAAAACAGTTCCGGGTACAGAAACTTATCCTACAGATATTGTGAGAATGTGGGGGATTGCAAAGAAATATCTACATGCGGATTGGAAAAGAACCGTATCTGACTCTGTAATTAATATATGAGGAAAGGAGGGTGGAAGATTTTCGCTTTGCACAGGGGGGATGAAAAAGGAGTTTGTTTTTTTGCATTAAAAAATCACAGTTTCTGTAGAAGTGTCTGGAAATCAAGGTACAAAAGTTAAGCTAAAGTAGAAAGGGATAATTGAAATGAAGAAAAAGCATTTTGGAAAAAAGGTATTATCATTTGCAGCAGCGGCGATTGCCATGCTCACAATGAATGTTTTGAACGTATTTGCCAGTGATGCTATTATCTGCGGTGCAGATATTGGCTGGCTGAGCCAGATGGAAGCGGAAGGCGTTAAATGGGTCAATGATGAAGGTGTTGTTACGGATCCGCTTATCTTATTAAAAGACAAAGGAGTTACGGCGGTGAGGCTTCGAGTGTTTGTAAAACCACCGTCAGATTTTAAATGGACGAAACCAGATGGAACCGTCTGCAAACTTGGTTATGTAGATACAGAAGGATTGTTATATTCCGCGCAAAAAGCAAAAGAACACGGTATGCAGATATTATTGGATTTCCATTATAGCGATCATTTCGCAGACCCTTCCATCCAAGATGTACCCAGCGAGTGGGAAGGCGCATCAGAAAAGGAACTGGAGCAGTATATCTATGACTATACTGTCTACATTATGACACGGCTGGCAGAAATAGATATTTATCCAGAATGGGTGCAGGTAGGAAATGAAGTAAGCCATGGCATATTATTTCCAACTGGCTCAAACACAACCAATGATTTTACACAGCTTACGCGCTACTTAAATAGTGGCTATGACGGTGTGAAAGCAGTAAGTCCGGAAAGTAAGGTGGTAACACATTTAACACATGGAGGGAGTATTGAGCATTTTGAATGGTTTTTCAGCAATTTCCTGACAATCCAGGGAGGAAAAACGGACGTGATCGGACTGTCTTATTATCCTTATTGGATGGGTTCAAATGATATAGAGAACCTGACTTACAATCTGAATCAACTGGCAGCAAAGTACGGAAAAGATGTCATGATCTGTGAAACGGGAGATTATGAAACAGATCCAACAGGCACTTATACTTTGCTCCGCCAGGAGATGGTTGCCTTAAAAACTGTAGCAAATGACAGGGCAATCGGTATTTTTTATTGGGAACCAGAAGCAAATTCCGCCTTGCTTCCAGATGGGTATCCTTTAGGAGCAACCCGGTTGGTAGGCGATAAGACGCTGCAATTTACATCTGCATTAGATGCGTTCGAGACTCAGCCTCAATTCTTAGATTCTGAATGCAGCTTTGAAATCCAGAATTATAATAGTGGGAAGGCATTGAATGTTGCAGGAGGTTCATTCGAAAATGATGCTGATATTGAGCAGTATTCTTACGACAAATGGAATAGCCAGAAATGGATCTTTGAAAAGGTAGATGGGAATTACTATAAGATTACAAACAAAAACAGCGGAAAAGTCCTGGATATCAATGGCCTGTCTACAACACCAGGGGCTGCCTGCATCCAGTATGATTATAATGAAGGATGGAATCAAATGTGGGAGATCATTCCTACAACAGAAGGGCAGTATAAAATTAGAAATAGATGGAGCGGACTGTATCTAGGAATCAGTGGTGCTTCCACAAGTGACGGTGCTATATGCATACAAATGGAAGACGATGGAAGCGACAATCTCCTCTGGTATTTCTTAGTAACAGAATAATAAAGCTTGTCTGCGGCTTTTTGAAATAATTTATCTCCGCCGCGGCACTATGATCATTTTGCAATGGGGCTGCTGCACTAATTTAGTGCAGCAGCCCCATTAAAGATTTGTAAAGTCAGAAATTCTGCTCGAATGCCTCCTGTACATTTTTTTGTAGTGAGAAGGCAGAAATGCCTGTAGTTTGATTCGGTTCGTCCTTCTCTTTTATGCCGGCAGATTCAATTTCCAGATTTTTGTTTGCTGTAGAAAGCATCAGTTTAATCCGGTTTAACTGGTTTACTTCACTGGCTCCTGGATCAAAATCAATGGCAACCACATTGGACTGGGGATACAGCCTTCTCAGTTCCTTGATAACCCCCTTGCCGACTACATGGTTTGGCAGACAGGCAAAGGGCTGTGTACAAACAATATTTTCTGTACCGCTATGTATCAGTTCCAGCATCTCGCCGGTTAAAAACCATCCTTCTCCGGTCTGGTTGCCGAGCGATACGATTCCAGAAGCCATTTCTGCCAGCTTCTGAATTGGTGTCGGCGGATCAAAATGTTTGCTTGCCTGGAATGCTTTTGTAGCAGGGGCACGGAACCATTCCAGTGCCTTGATTCCCATGTTACCAAGTTTGGCTTTGGATTTCTCCATTCCTAAGTGGGATACCTTGAAATTTTGGTTATAGAAGCAATACATCAGGAAATCCATTAGATCCGGGACGACTGCTTCGGCTCCTTCACTTTCAAGGAGTTCCACCAGATAATTGTTCGCGGCTGGAAGAAATTTTACTAAGATTTCTCCGACCACGCCGACCCGTGGCTTCTTGGTATCCAGCACTTCTAAGCTATCAAAGTCCTGAATGATATCCCGGCAGAGTTTTTTGAATCCACTCCGGGAAGGATATCCATGGGATAAAAAGTGGCTGCAGGTTTCTACCCATTTTCGGTGCATGGCATTGGTACTTCCAGATACGGCTTCATAAGGCCGCATTCGGTAGACACATTTCATAAAGATATCGCCCAGTACGATCGCATACATTCCACGCAGCACCAGTAAGGGAGTCAGTTTAAAGCCAGGATTCTCTTCCAGACCGCTTAGGTTTAAGGAAATCACCGGAATATGTGCATAACCAGCCTTTTTCAATGCCCTGCGGATAAAACCAATATAATTAGAAGCACGGCAGCCGCCTCCGGTCTGGGTGATGATCACAGCTAAATGGCCGGTATCATATTTACCGGATAAAATTGCCTCCATAATCTGCCCGACCACCATCAAAGAGGGATAACAGGCATCGTTGTTTACATATTTTAATCCCACATCCACAGCCTGTTTGTTATCATTCGGAAGTACGACAATCTTGTATCCCGAGGATTGGAACGCAGGTTCCAGAAGTTCAAAGTGGATGGGTGACATCTGCGGACAGAGGATCGTATAGGTCTTGCGCATTTCCTTCGTAAACGGTATTTTTTCAATGGAAGCAGGACGGATTTCACGTTTTGCTTTCCTTTGCTCCCGGACACGGATTGCCGCTAAAAGGGAACGGACGCGGATTCTTGCAGCCCCTAAGTTGTTTACCTCGTCGATTTTCAGAGAGGTGTATATTTTATCGGAGTTGGTCAGTATCTCCGCTACCTGGTCTGTGGTGACCGCATCCAGGCCGCAGCCAAAGGAATTTAACTGGATCAGATCCAGATTATCCACTGTTTTCACATAATTTGCTGCTGCATACAGGCGAGAATGGTACATCCACTGATCCATGACGTTTAATGGACGTTCTACCGGATTCAAATGGGAGACGGAATCTTCGGTCAGGACAGCGATATTGTATGAAGTGATCAGTTCCGGCAGTCCATGGTTCACCTCAGGGTCAATGTGATATGGCCGTCCGGCAAGCACGATACCGCGGTTTCCCGTATCATTCAAGAAACGGATAGTTTCCTCGCCCTTTTTACGCATATCCTCCCGGCATGCTGCCAATTCCTTCCATGCCTCATGTACGGCATCCCGGATTTCTTCCCCGGAGATATGGAACTTTTTGGAAAGCTCTTCTGTCAGCCGGTAGGAGATGGTTTCTTCATTCTGAAAGCTTAAAAACGGGTGGATGAAATCTACTTCCCCTTTTACAATTGGATCCATATTATTCCGGATATTCTCAGGATAGGAGGTCACAATAGGGCAGTTGTAGTGGTTGTTTGCATCTTCGAATTCCTTGCGCTCAAATGGGATGGAGGGATAGAAAATATGTCTTACCCCCTGGTTGATCAGCCACTGTACATGCCCGTGGGCCAGTTTTGCAGGATAGCATTCTGACTCGCTGGGGATAGACTCAATCCCAAGTTCATAAATCTTTCTGGTGGATGCTGGGGAAAGTACAACCCGGAACTTTAATTCTGTAAAAAATGTAAACCAAAAAGGATAATTTTCATAAATATTTAACACTCTCGGAATCCCGATCACACCACGAGGGGCATCCTTCTCTTCTAACGGGGGGGATCCAAAATAACGTTTTAGCTTATAGTCAAACAGATTCGGCATCTGATTGACAGATTTCTCTTTGCCCAGGCCGCGTTCACACCGGTTACCGGTAATGAACCGCCGGCTGCCGCTGAAATGGCTGATAGTCAGGCGGCAATTATTTGTGCAGCCTTTGCATTTTGACATCGTGGTAGAATATTCTAATGCCTCAATATCTTCGATAGAAAGCATCGTAGTACCTTCGCATTCTACATATCGTTCCCGGGCGATCAAAGCTGCCCCGAAAGCCCCCATGATCCCTGCAATATCCGGACGGATTGCTTCGCAATCCGCGATTTTTTCAAAGCTCCGCAGCACTGCATTGTTGTAGAAAGTGCCGCCCTGTACGACAATATGTTTTCCGAGTTCTGATGCGTCGGATACCTTGATGACCTTAAACAATGCATTTTTGATGACTGAATAGGCCAGCCCGGCAGAAATATCGGCCACTGCGGCTCCCTCTTTCTGTGCCTGCTTTACCTTTGAGTTCATAAATACGGTACAGCGTGTTCCAAGGTCGATAGGGTTGGATGCATATAAGGCTTCGTGGGCAAAGTCTTCCACCGAATAATTCAAAGATTTTGCGAATGTTTCGATAAATGAGCCGCAGCCAGACGAGCAGGCCTCGTTAAGCTGCACGCTGTCCACAGTCTGGTTCTTGATTTTGATACACTTCATATCCTGGCCGCCGATGTCCAAAATACAGTCTACATCTGGCTCAAAATAGGAGGCGGCATAGTAATGGGATACGGTTTCCACTTCTCCTTCATCCAATAACAGAGCCGCTTTGATCAAGGCCTCACCATAACCGGTGGAACAGGAATGTACAATCTCAACTTCTTCAGGAAGATGGCTATAAATCTCCTTGACCGCCCGGATGGTGGTGCCAAGAGGGTCTCCCTCATTATTGTGATAAAAAGAATAAAGCAGTGTTCCGTCTTCACCGACAAGTGCGGCTTTTGTGGTGGTGGAGCCTGCGTCAATGCCCAAAAATGCTTTTCCGCGGTAGGATGCAAGGTCTTTCACCGGAACCTGATGCTTTTCGTGACGGCTGATAAAGGATTCATATTCTTTGGTAGACGCAAATAAAGGTTCCATACGGTCTACCTCAAATTCCATCTGGATCCGGCCGGCCAGCCGTTCCTGCAATTCACGGAGGGCGGCTTTGTTCTCCTGCTTTGCATTGAGCGCAGAACCGATGGCTGCAAACAAATGAGACTGCCGAGGGGCAATGACATGTTCATCGTCCAGCTTTAATGTGCGGATGAAAGCTGCACGCAGTTCAGATAAAAAGTGCAGCGGTCCGCCTAAAAATGCCACATGCCCCCGGATCGGCTTACCACAGGCAAGCCCGCTGATGGTCTGGTTTACGACTGCCTGGAAAATAGAAGCAGCAAGGTCTTCTTTTGACGCTCCTTCATTGATCAGCGGCTGGATATCGGATTTTGCGAATACCCCACAGCGGGCAGCAATGGAATAAAGTGCTTTGTAGTTTTTTGCATATTCGTTCAGGCCCAAAGCATCTGTCTGCAGAAGAGATGCCATCTGGTCGATGAAAGAACCTGTACCACCGGCACAGACACCGTTCATACGCTGTTCCACATTGCCGCCTTCAAAATAAATGATTTTTGCATCCTCACCGCCCAGTTCAATTGCCACATCTGTCTGAGATGCATAATCTTGCAGAGCAGAAGAGACAGCGATCACTTCCTGTACAAAAGGCACCTGTAAATGCTTCGCAAGAGTCAGGCCGCCGCTTCCAGTAATAACCGGGGATACGCGGACAGGGCCCAGGGCGTAGAGGGCACGGCCCAGCAGGTCGGATAAGGTCTCCTGGATATTGGCGAAATGCCGTTCGTAATCGGAGAACAAAACCTCCCGGCTGCTGTTTAGTATCGCGATTTTGACAGTGGTGGAGCCGATGTCAATACCTAAACTATATAATTCATTCAGATTCATATGATTTCCACATCCTCTTTTATATAAATTTTATGTCAGTTACTTCCTATTAAATGTTGATATCCTTTCGACAACAATCTTCATTATACGACAAGATGAAAAAAAAGACAATCGGTAAAGTAGTTAAGGTTTTATGGTTGATTTGTTATTTTTTTGGAAAATCATATAAAGTATATGGGAGTTTTATACAAAATTTACAGAAAAAGCATAACATCTATTTGACAAATATGCCTCTCAACGGTACAATTACTCATGATGGAGTGGCAACACTAAGACAGGAATAAATCATAAAAAGAGGAGACGAAGACATTTGAATTGGTTGAATAAATTAGAAAGAAAGTTTGGCAGATATGCGATACCAAACCTGACAATGTATCTAATCGGAGGATATGTGATCGGATATATGGTTACATTGATGCTCCCCAGATATCTGGTGTGGCTGACTCTGGAGCCGGCATATATTTTAAAAGGGCAGATCTGGCGGCTTGTCACCTGGGTGCTGGTACCGCCCAGCAGACAGCTTTTGACGGTTGTGATCATGATGCTGCTTTACTATCAGCTTGGAACAGCCTTGGAGAGGACGTGGGGGACGTTCCGTTATAATGTGTATATTTTTTCAGGAATTCTGTTTACCATACTAGGGGCATTCCTGCTTGCATTGCTCTTAGGCACAGACAAGATAGGGTATGGCGGTTATTTCAGCACCTATTATATTAATATGTCTATCTTTCTTGCATTTGCGGCAAGCTATCCGGATATGGAGCTGCTGCTGTATTTTGTGCTGCCGATTAAGATTAAATGGATGGCTTATGTATATGCAGCATATATTTTGTATGATTTTGTCCAGGGAAACTGGATCACAAGGACTGCGATTGCTGCATCTCTGCTGAATTTTATTCTGTTTTTCTTATCCAGCAGGAATATACAGCCTTATACACCAAAGGAACAGGCGAGGAAGCGGAAGTTCAAGAAGCAGACCAGGCCCCATATGACCTATGCTAACGGGGCGATGCACCGTTGTGCGGTATGTGGGAAAACAGAATTGGATGATCCAACGCTGGAATTTCGGTTCTGTTCGAAGTGTAAAGGGAATTATGAGTATTGTCAGGAACACCTATTTACACATGAGCATGTAAAGTGAAACAGGTGCGGCCGATATCTCCTGCCGCATGATTTAGTATATGATTGAAAATGCAATATCTTGTGTGAGATATTAAATGATGATACACTATATTAGGATTTTATTTGGCTTTATTGGAAATAGGGATTGTATAAAGTAGATAAAGGGTGTAGAATAGAAAGACAGGGGATTTATAATGATTCTACGATAAAAGAGGTATGAGAGAATGAAAAAGATTCTAATGAGAATGCTAACGTTGTTCTTTGGACTAATGCTGTGTACATGCGTTCCGATGAATGTATCGGCTACCGCTTTAGAACAGGAGCTGCCGGAGTTATCAGAGGCTGACACAGATCATGATTCGGAGATTTCGTTGACTTCGGACGATCAGGAGCCGGAGCTTTCAGCGGCGGCAGAAAACTCGCGGACGGGGGCAAATGTCTCACTTACTGCGGCAGATGTAGACCGTACAGAAAGAACCTACAGGGTCACGTTGAAGCAATCCGCAGTCCAGGACGCGACGAGGATTCTTTTTGCTGTATGGGGGCTGCAGAATGGGCAGGATGATCTGAGATGGTATACGGCTCAAAAGATGAGTGACGGAAGCTATATGTATGATGTGTCTGTAAGCAGCCATAGACAGGCAGGAACCTATGTTGTACATGCATATGCCGACAGGCCTAACGGCAGTTCCGTATTTCTGGGACAGACTACATTTGAAGTATCAGCGCCTGCGGCTGCATCTGTAACCGTAACGAATTATAACGCCGCTACCGGAAGTTTTCAGGTATGGGTAAGCGGAATACGGTCTACTTCTGGAATTCGTCAGGTACAAATTCCGATATGGTGCGCTTCTGACCAGAGTGATATCCGGTGGTATCCGGCAAGCCTGCAGCCGAATGGAAGTTACGCGGTCCAGGCATCTGTTTCTAACCATGGGTTCCACATGGGGAAATACAATATCCATGTGTACGCGGAAAGCGGGAATGGGATTTTATCTTATGTCGGAGGGACAACTCAGGAAGTGAGCGCGTCCATAGGAGCACTCTCAGCATCTAATCCAGACAAGGGTGAGATGAATTATCAGGTTGTTTTGTCAGGGGTACAGATTCCAGGCGGAGTCAAGGAAGTTCAGTTTGCAGTGTGGGGTGACCAGGGCGGTCAGGATGATCTGAGGTGGTATAAGGCGACCAAGTATTCAGACGGCAGTTATGCATGTGCATTCCCAATCAGTAACCATAAGCAGTTAGGTACATACAATGTCCATGCCTATGCGGTGAATAATAGCGGGGCAATGCAGATTTTGAAAGCCACAACGTTTCAAGTAAAGAATGCGCCATCCGGTAAAGTGAGTGTTGCGAATCTCAATAAGAACGCGGGTACTTTTGATATTGTGTTATCCAATATCAGCGCACCGTCCGGTGTGCAGAGTGTGTTGATTCCGGTATGGCATGCCGCTGACCAGAGTGATATTAAATGGTATAATGCACGGCTGCAGAGCAACGGTACATATGCGGTGTCAGCCAATATTGCGAACCATAATTTCAATACAGGCGGATATAACATCCATGCTTATGTCACCATGAGAAATGGGATCATGGCGTGTGTGTCAGGGACAACTGCCCAGGTAGATGTTGCGTATCAGGTGCAGTCATCCAAGATCAGCGATTCCCAGTATCAGGTTTCGCTTTCCGCCCCATGGGTGAATGGAAACGGTGCAAAGGTCATGTTCCCTACATGGAGCGATGCTAACGGACAGGACGATATTATCTGGTATGAAGGAACAAGGTCAAGTAACGGGGTCTGGTCTGTAACGGTTGACGGGGCGAGACATAGAAGCCCGGGTTCGTTTTCCACACATGCATATGTGATGAGCAATGGAAAGAATACGTTTGCCGGGGCTGTCAGCTATTCTATGAATTTTAGCGTACAGCAGAGCAGGCTTGCAGGAGATGTCAACATAGTACTCTCACAATCGTCCAACGGCTCCACGGATCCAGGTACACAGCTTCGTAACAGTTATAACTGGGTAGTAAATAATATTTCATACAGGACGCTGCCGATTCCAATGCAGCCGGAGACAGGCTATACGTCTGAACAGTGGTATGCTATTTACGGGATTGAGCAAAGGGCTGGAAACTGCTACTGTTATGCAGCAGCTTTTGCGGCTGTTGCGCGCCAGCTTGGGTATGACGCTACCATGATCAGCGGCTCGGTTCCATTGCTGGCGGGGGGATATGGCCCTCATGCATGGGTAGAATTGAATATCAATGGCGTTACATATGTATGTGATCCGGAATCTCAGCGAGAGTATCCGAATTATGGATTCTATATGGTGACCTATGCGACAGCGCCTTATGCTTATCGCAAATAAAGCTTATACAGAATAAGTATCAGGGTATGTTTCGGGATATACCGGGATATTAGGCGGAGGGATCCTTTCAGAGTGATGGATCCCTCTTTTAGGGTGTTTTGGAGAAGAGAATATGGTTTTTAGTTCATTGACTTTTCTTTGCGTGTTTTTTCCGATGGTTTTTATAATCTATTACCTCATACCGTCCTTTCGCGCAAAGAATTACCTGCTGATCATCAGCAGTCTGCTGTTTTATGCCTATGGGGAACCTGTTTGTGTGCTGTTGATGATCGGAAGTTCTGCTATGAACTATATGTACGGCAGGTTATTGGAAAAAATGCAGAGAAGGAAGCTGGTCCTCACATTAGCTGTACTGACAAATTTTTTTACATTGGGATTTTTTAAATATGCAGACATGCTGATTGATACATGGAATCATCTGACCGGGCTTCAAGTTCCTTTGCTGCAGGTGCGCCTGCCGATCGGGATTTCTTTCTTCACATTCCAGGCATTGTCCTATGTGGTCGATGTATACAGAAGACAGGTAAAAGCTCAGGAAAATTTCGGGAAAATGCTTCTTTATATCTCATTTTTTCCGCAGTTGATCGCCGGACCGATCGTAAAATATCATGATATTGAACAGCAGATCTCCAGACGGGTATGTGATGCAGGAGATATTGCTGCCGGGATGCGCCGGTTTATTGTGGGACTGTCTAAAAAAGTCCTGCTTTCGAATGTTGCTGCTGTTGCTGCGGACGCGGTATTTGCGGCTGATCTTGCAAAGGTAAATGCATTGTCTGCATGGCTTGGGGCTGTGGCATATTTATTTCAGATATATTTTGATTTTTCCGGCTATAGTGATATGGCTATCGGGTTAGGCCATATGTTTGGTTTTACTTTTCAGGAGAATTTCATTTATCCATATATTTCCTGTAACGTACAGGAGTTTTGGCGGAGATGGCATATTTCCTTATCAACCTGGTTTAAGGAATATCTATATATTCCGCTTGGTGGAAACCGGAAAGGGACGGTGCGCACATATATCAATAAACTGATTGTTTTTTTCTGCACAGGGCTATGGCATGGGGCAAATTGGACATTTGTTGTGTGGGGATTATATCATGGTGCTTTTCTGCTGTTAGAAGGGATTCTTCCTGTGAAAAAGCTGCCAAAAGTGCTTGGGCATATCTACACATTGCTGGCAGTCTGTGTGGGGTTTGTGATCTTCCGTGCAGATACTTTGTATCAGGGATTCGCCATGATCGGGAAGATGTTCACGGGCTGGTCTTTTGAACCAGAGATGATGAGTTTTGCTTTGCGGCAGATGAATCCGCTTTTCTGGCTTGTGATGGTGATTTGTGTGATTGCTTCGACACCGGTGAAAAATAGCTTGAAAAAGTTGTGCGGCCGTCATGGCAAAGACAGAAATGTGCTGATGGCGCCTTACAGTTATGTGTGTAGTATTGTGCTTCTTGTTCTCTGCATGTTGAGCCTGTCAAGCGGTACATACAACCCATTTATTTATTTTCGATTTTAATGCTGATTTTTTCGTCATATTTTCTAAAACCAGTGAGGAATGGCAGGCTTTAGAAAATGATGGGATCAGGGTGCATGAGGAGTGAATGGCTTGAACATATGAAAAAGAAGAGTTGGTATTTGATCTATATTATCGTTGTGCTGGCACTGGTTCTTATTCCGTTTGCCGGGATGAGTGTAGCGGCGACTGATGAAACGACAGAGAATAAAGAACTGGCAGAATTGCCTGAACTGAAAAAAGATGGAAAATGGAATGTCAATTATTTAAGCGAACTGGGAGGATATTTTGAGGAGCATTTTGCTTTCCGGCAGGAGCTGGTTGCAGCCAATTCGGTGCTGCGGGGCAAGGTGCTGGGGGTATCAGCTTCCGACCAGGTTGTGGTTGGAAAGGATGATTGGCTCTATTATGCAGGGACATTGGATGATTATTTTGGAGAAAATCTGATGTCTGAGCGTGGGCTTTCTAATGCGGTGTTTAATCTTGGACTGATGCAGCAGTATATTGAAGGAAAGGGCAGTAAATTTGTTCTAACTATTGCGCCAAATAAAAATTCAGTGTATAGTGAATATATGCCCACAAATTATGTGAGGGCAGATGAAAATAATTATTCCAGAATCGTGCCCCTTTTGCAGGAGGCAGGGATTTCTTTTGTGGAATTGTCAGAGATGTTTAAATCTTCAAAGGAACCTTTGTATCTAAGGGGAGATTCCCATTGGGATAACAAAGGTGCTGTATTGGCCTGCAAAAGACTGATGGACGCATTGGGGATCCAATATGATATTTCCTGGAATTCCTCTTTTGAGGTTAGGAAGGAGCATATCGGTGATCTTGCTAATATGCTTTATTCCGTAGCCGTAGAGACGGAAGAGAATATCTATTATGACCGGCCGCAGATTTATGCTTATGTGAACGATGTGGAAAGCGTGGAGGATGACTGGATTGAAACGATCAATCCGAATGGGCATGGGACATTGCTTATGTTCCGGGATTCCTTTGGAAATTCAATGCTTCCGTTTTTGGCCAATGAATTTGAACGTGGATATTTTTCCAGGCTGGTTCCCTATAACTTAGGAAATCTGGAGGAACATCAGATTGGATATGTAGTGGTTGAACGGGTAGAAAGAAGGATTTCTTTTTTTGCCGAGCAGCCACCGGTCATGGAAGCGCCTGTCAGAATGCTGAAGAATCTTTCAGCGGCAGCGACAGATACGACTATTTCTTTGAAACAGGATGGTTCATGGTATGTTGTGGAAGGAATTTTAGATCCAGACTATGTAGGGCCGGATACAAAGGTTTATGTCTCGGTCAGGACAGATGCCGGAGAGAGTGCTGCTTATGAAGCATTCCATACCTCAGTAGAGGAAGAAGACGGATGGAATGATTATGGATATAAACTATACTTAAGAGGAACGTCGGTTCCGAAGGGCACAGCGTATATAGACGTTATTTTTGCAGAAGGCGATACGCAGGTGCTGGCAAAGACACAAGAGGTTATGATCAAGGAGGACTAGACACGATGAAAAGAGCAATGATAACAGGACTTTTGGCAATTGGAGCAGTATGCCTGCTTCTGGGATGTGGAAAAAAAGATGAGGAGGTGAAGGAACCAGAACAACAGGAAGCAGAACTGAAGGAAGAGAAAGAAGAGGAAAAGGTTGAAAAGGACGAGAAAGAATATAAAACGATAGGAACAGAGTCCGAAGAAGCCTATGAGCTTTTGCTGACAAACCATACAGGCGGTGAGATCACACAATTGAAGATCAAAGTATCTTCTGCTCCGGAATTTCCGGAGAATATGATGGCTGCCGATATGAAAATCCCAGTTGAGGAAACGGTTCGTCTGTACTATGCTCCCCCGGAATCTGCCGAGGAGATGAATGCAGAGGCAAGCGGCAAGATGCTGCTCCGTACGACCTATGATATCAGCCTGGCTTATGAAGACGGACATACAGTAGATATCACAGGGCTTGGATTTGATGATATGGAAGCGGTAGAACTCTGCTTTGAAGATGAGGTTGGTTTTGTGAAATATGTGAGTGCTGAGTCAGGGGAAGAAATCAGCACAAAAGAAACAGCACTGGCACTGAAAGCGCAGAAGGAAGCGGAAGCAGCTGCAGCGGCTGCACAGGCAGAAGCAGCGGCCGCGGCAGAGACACAGGTGCAGACAGATGTGGCACAGCCTGTGGAACAGTATCAATATGAGCAGCCCTATTATGAGGAGCCAGTTTACCAGCCAGAATATACACCAGACTATACGCAGAATACTTCCAGCGGGCAGGGGTCTGATGTTGGACAGTCAGGAGAAGGATGTCTTGACGATCCGGTATTCCGATATTAAGGAATTCTAAGAAAATAATAAAAAGATTGCATAGGATATTTTCTTACAGTCCCGAAGGACAAGTATAATATTTTATAATACGGGCAGGCAGATAAGCAGTCTGTCCCAGAAAATTGGTTGCATTATTAAGGAGAAAACAAGATGAAAAAAACAAAAATTGTGTGTACAATGGGTCCGGCCACGGATGATAAGGAGGTCTTACGCAGTATTATCCGCAATGGAATGGATGTAGCACGTTTTAATTTTTCCCACGGAACGCATCCCGAACAAAAGGCAAGGATGGACATGCTGAAAATGGTACGGGAGGAGGAACATTCCAATACGGCAATCCTGTTGGACACAAAAGGGCCGGAAATCCGTACAGGCGTGTTGAAAGACGGCAAAAAGGTTCTATTGGAGACAGGTTCCATGCTTACATTAACTGCTGAAGATATCGAAGGGGATGCCCAGAGGGTTTCTATTACATACGGCGGGCTGGCAGACGATGTAGACAGAGGAAAGAAGATCCTGATAGATGACGGGCTGATCGAGCTTGAAGTTGTGAAGAAAGATGGCGCGGATATTGTCTGTAAGGTACTCAATGGAGGCGAATTGGGAGAACGCAAAGGGGTGAATGTACCAAACGTCCCGGTGCGTCTTCCTGCGATCACTGAAAAGGACAAGGAAGATATCAAATTCGGCGTGGAGCAGGAAGTAGACTTTATTGCCGCTTCCTTTGTGCGCAACGCAGAGTGCATCCTGGAGATCAAGGCTTATCTGAAATCTCTTCATGCGCAGTATACCCCGGTCATTGCCAAGATTGAAAATGCTGAGGGTATCCAGAATATTGATGAGATCATCCGTGCGGCAGACGGGATCATGGTTGCCCGCGGGGATCTGGGAGTGGAAATTCCGGCGGAAGAGCTCCCCTATCTTCAGAAAATGCTCATCCAGAAATGTAACCATAATTTTAAGACAGTTATCACAGCGACCCAGATGCTGGATTCCATGATCCGTAATCCGCGTCCTACCCGTGCAGAAGTAACAGATGTGGCAAATGCAGTGTATGACGGCACGGATGCAGTGATGCTTTCAGGAGAGACAGCAGCAGGAAAATATCCGGTAGAGGCTTTGAGGATGATGGTTCATATTGTCGAGAATGCGGAACAGCATCTGGATTATGACAAGCTGCTTTCTCAGGCCGGAGATAATCTGAAATCCAGTGTCTCCACGGCAATCGGATATTCCTCTGTACTGGCAGCGGAAAACTTGAAGGCAAAATGTATTATTACACCTTCGGTGTCCGGTGCGACGACACGTTATGTGTCCAATATGAAGCCCAGACAGGATATTCTTGGGATCACGCCCAGTGACAGGGCGCTTCGCAGGATGTCGATCTACTGGGGGGTAACTCCGCTGAAATCTTTGGAATTCAGCACAACAGACGATGTCTGCAATGGTGCGATAGAGCTTGCACAGGTAAAACAGTATGTGGACACCGGAGATATCGTTGTCCTTACGGCAGGAATGCCGTCACCGAATGTACGGGAAGAAATTGGCGGGGTAAGTAATATGATGCGGATCGCAACGATAGAGTAAGGAACCGTGTAGGTTCCCTAAGGATAGATGGTCCTCTGAAAAGCCCCGGTTTATGGGATTTTCAGAGGACTTTCTTTGGCAATGAGGTGTGAGATGAAAAAGCTGCAATGGATTTTTGGAGGGACTGCATCACTGGCGGCGGTAGTGATCCTGTTGATCACCAGCTTTCAGGCGGCAATGTACGTGGATTTTGGCGTATACCAGCGGGAATATGAAAAATACGAAGTGCTGGACGACCTGGGGATGGAAATGGATGACGTGATGTATGTGACCAGGGAGATGATGGCATACTTGAAGGGGGAAAGAGACGTCCTAAGTGTAGTTACCATGGTAGAAGGCAGGGAGCAGGATTTTTTTAATGAACAGGACCGGCTTCATATGGAAGATGTACAGGGGCTGTTCTTAGGGGGCCTTGCACTTCGGAGGATTGCGGCGGCTGTTTTGGCGGTTTCCCTGGCAGTTCTGTTCATATGGAAAGCAGACCTTCGGAAAATCCTTGCAAGGAGTTATCAGATCACAGTCGCTATTTTAGGAGTGCTCATCTTGCTGCTTGGGATTGGGATTTCCAGGAATTTTAATGCGGTGTTTACGAAATTTCATGAGATATTTTTTGACAATGACCTGTGGCTGTTTGACCCGGCAGAAGATTATATGATCCGAATGCTGCCGGAAGGGTTATTCTTTGATATGGTGATCAGGATTGGCGTCCTCTTTTTAGGGGGATTAGCCTTTCTGCTGATATGTAGCATTTTATGTAGGCAAAAGAGGCAGGCCGGAGACAAGGAGGAGAACTGATATGAGTAATGTAAAACGCGTTTATGTGGAGAAAAAGGCAGACTTTGCCGTGCAGGCGAAGGAGCTGCGGCACGAAATCAGGCATTATCTCGGAATCCAGACAGTGACAGGGGTACGGGTACTGATCCGCTATGATGTAGAAAATGTGTCTGATGAGACATTTGAGAGATCGTGTGAAGGTGTATTTGCAGAACCGCCTGTGGATCGGCTTTACAGGGAAGAATTTCCCTCTGGAGAAGGAGACCGGATATTTTCCGTGGAATATCTGCCGGGGCAATTTGACCAGAGGGCGGATTCTGCGGAGCAGTGTGTGCAGTTTATCAAAGAGGATGAAGAACCGGTCATCCGGACGGCGACCACCTATGTTATTGAGGGAAATGTGACCGAAGAGGAATTTACGGCTATCAAAAACCATTGTATCAACCCCGTTGATTCCCGTGAGACAGGACTGGAGAAACCGGATACGTTGGTCACTGTATTTGACGAGCCTGAGGATGTGAAGATATTAGACGGATTTCAGGATATGCCGGAGCCAGAATTAAAGGCATTGTACAATTCTTTCGGGCTGGCGATGACATTCAAGGATTTCCAGCATATCCAGAACTATTTCAAAGGAGAAGAGCAGCGCGATCCCTCTATGACGGAAATCCGTGTGCTGGATACCTATTGGTCAGACCATTGCCGCCATACTACATTTTCTACGGAATTAAAGAATATCCGTTTTGGCGACGGAGATTACAGGGAGCCGATTGAGCGGACGTATCAACAGTATTTGAAAGACCACAGTGAGATTTTCGCAGGCAGGGGAGACAAGTTTGTCTGCCTGATGGATCTGGCATTGATGGCGATGCGGAAGTTGAAAAAAGAGGGAAAACTTGCAGACCAGGAGGAGTCTGATGAGATCAATGCCTGCAGTATTGTGGTGCCTGTCAAGGTAGATGGCATTGAGGAAGAATGGTTGATCAATTTTAAGAATGAGACCCATAACCACCCTACGGAGATTGAGCCATTCGGCGGGGCGGCCACCTGTCTGGGCGGCGCGATCCGCGATCCGCTGTCAGGGAGGACTTATGTATATCAGGCTATGCGCGTGACTGGCGCGGCAGATCCGACGGTATCTGTAAAAGACACCTTGAAAGGGAAACTTCCGCAGAAAAAGCTGGTGCGCGGAGCTGCGGGAGGGTATAGCTCCTATGGAAACCAGATTGGGCTTTCGACAGGAACAGTCAAGGAAATCTACCACCCGGATTATGTGGCAAAGCGTATGGAAATCGGCGCCGTCATGGGGGCTGCTCCAAGGCGCGCGGTCATCCGTGAGACATCTGACCCCGGCGATATCATTATCCTGCTTGGCGGCCGTACCGGGCGGGACGGCTGCGGCGGTGCAACAGGTTCTTCCAAGGTGCACACGGAGGAATCCATTGAGACCTGCGGCGCAGAGGTGCAGAAAGGGAATCCGCCTACGGAACGAAAGATCCAGAGGTTATTCCGCAGAGAGGAAGTCAGCAGGCTGATCAAGAAATGCAATGATTTTGGCGCTGGCGGTGTTTCTGTGGCGATCGGTGAGCTGGCAGAGGGACTTCGGGTAGATCTGGATAAGGTGCCGAAAAAATATGCCGGGCTGGATGGAACAGAGATTGCGATCTCGGAATCCCAGGAACGTATGGCAGTCGTGGTAGATCCCAAGGATGTGGGACAGTTTCTGGATTATGCGAAGGAAGAAAATCTGGAGGCCACTGAAGTTGCGGTCGTGACCGAAGAGCCGCGTCTTGTCCTTTTGTGGAGAGGGAAAGAGATCGTCAATATTTCACGGGCGTTTTTAGATACCAACGGCGCGCATCAGGAGACAGATGTAGAAGTGGAGATCCCTGGAAAGGAAGGCTCCTTATTTGTCAGAGAAGATGTAGCAGATGTGAAAGAAAAATGGCTGTCCATGCTGTCTGATCTGAATGTATGCTCTCAGAAAGGGCTGGTGGAAATGTTCGACGGTTCCATCGGCGCAGGCTCGGTATTTATGCCTCATGGCGGAAAATACCAGATGACAGAGACCCAGGCTATGGTAGCAAAGGTTCCGGTACAGAATGGGACAACGGACAGTGTATCAATGATGAGTTATGGGTTTGACCCATATCTGTCCAGTTGGAGCCCTTACCATGGGGCAATCTATGCAGTGACAGAGTCTGTTGCTAAAATCGTGGCTTCGGGCGGGGATTACCGGAAGATCCGGTTTACTTTCCAGGAATATTTCCGCAGGATGACGGAAGACCCGAAGAGATGGAGCCAGCCTTTCGCGGCGCTTCTTGGGGCATACCATGCGCAGCTCGGATTCGGACTGCCGTCGATCGGGGGAAAGGACAGTATGTCCGGCACTTTCCAAGATATTGACGTGCCGCCCACATTGGTTTCCTTTGCGGTGGATATGGCAGTGGAAAAGGAGATCATCACACCAGAATTGAAACAGGCAGGAAATAAGCTTGTCTGGCTTCGGATAGACAGAGATGCATTTGAACTTCCTGCCTATGAAAAGGTGATGGAGCAGTATGGTAAATTTACGGATGATATCCAAAGCGGCAAGATCGTATCGGCTTACGCACTGGACCGCCATGGAATCCTTGCTGCGGTCAGCAAGATGGCATTTGGAAATCAGATGGGCGTGAAGATTGAGCATAATCTGGATCCAAGGGATGCGTTTGCACCGGCTTTTGGAGATTTGATCGCGGAGGTTCCGGCGGAAAAAGTGGGAGCTTTGAGCATCACATATACTTTGATCGGAGAGGTGACCGACGATAAAGCATTTTCCTATGGAAATACGAAGATTACGATGGAAGAGGCTGTTCATGCATGGACAGGGACGTTAGAACAGGTATTTGCAACAAAATCGGGCGCAGACCAGAATGAGGTGCTGGAAGACAGGCTGTATTCCGTGTCAGAGGAAAGTGCTGGCGGTATCTATGTATGCAGTCATAAGATTGGACAGCCTACGGTATTTATTCCGGTATTTCCAGGAACGAACTGTGAATATGACAGTAAGATGGCTTTTGAGCGCGCGGGTGCAAAGGTGATCACGAGAGTGTTCCGTAATCTGGACGCGCAGGGAATCCGGGAATCCGTGGAAGAATTTGATAAAGCCATTGCTCAGGCACAGATGGTCATGTTCCCGGGCGGATTCAGCGCCGGGGATGAGCCAGACGGTTCTGCAAAGTTCTTTGCCACAGCTTTCCGCAATGCGAAGCTCAAGGAGGCGGTAGAAAAGCTTCTGAACGAAAGGGACGGACTTGTGCTGGGAATCTGTAACGGTTTTCAGGCGTTGATCAAGCTGGGATTGGTGCCTTATGGAAAGATCATAGGGCAGGCCGAAGACTCTCCGACTTTGACATATAATACCATTGGCAGGCATGTATCCAAAATGGTCTACACCAAAGTAGTGAGCAACAAGTCCCCATGGCTTGCACAGGCCGGGCTGGGAGGAGTATATACGAATCCCGCATCCCACGGAGAAGGACGGTTTGTGGCAAATGAGGAGTGGCTGGAAACATTATTTGAAAACGGACAGGTTGCTACCCAGTATTGTAATCCGGAAGGGGTCATCACTCTGGATGAAGAGTGGAATGTGAATGGTTCTTATCGGGCGATTGAAGGGATTACCAGCCCGGACGGACGGATTCTTGGAAAAATGGCACATTCTGAGCGGAGGGACAGATCCGTTGCAATCAATATTTATGGGGAGCAGGACGTGAAGATTTTTGAATCCGGAGTGAAGTATTTCCAGTAGGATCTGTAAAAGAAGACCGCAGACTTTCCGTGAAGCAGTGGGCCAGGCGGATATGTTTGCATATATAGTTGACTTATGGAAGATGGAATCCATATAAAAGGGCTGTCGGGAAATGCAATTTGCACTGCTGCTATTTCCCGACAGCTTCTTTTAGGCTCTGGAAAGGATCAGCTCATCCTTGGCTGGGTCAGGATGGATTTTACATGTTCGATCTCTTCCCTTGTTGCTTTTGCTGCCGGAACATAATAATGTTTTTCACGCGCTGTCTGATACAGTTTTTCCTGGGACATTTCACATTGGCTGCGCATTTGTTTCAAGCATTGCTTTAATTCCTTGTTTTCTGTCTGGGGAATCATGTCGCCAAACATTTTCAGTTCGCCGTTTACTCCGACCAGGGCGTCGGAAACCATCGTCTTTTCATTCATGTGCGTCACCTCTTATAAAAATTTCATCAATTCTTGTTTGTTTTTCATGGCAGAATCTGCTGCGTCCTGGAATAGTTTTTTGATCTCCGGATCCTCTGCCTGGGACGCATAGTCTGTCATTTTGCAGTGCGTCGTGTCGTAACCGCCGATCAGATGGCGCAGGTTCTGTAGATCAAGTACGGATAATTCGGACATGGTATAGACCTCCTTTTTTTGAAAAATAATTACGGGAGTTAGTATGTCCTGAATATTGGGAAGTATGTGGAGAGCCTTTCTAAAATGTATTTTAACAATTGGGAAATTTTTATCTTTTATTCATCAGAGCCATCGCCGCTATATGATGCGCATAAAATAAAGCTGCTGAACAATTCGCGCATTTCGGAGGAGGTACGGTACATACATTCCGGATGCCACTGTACACCGATCGCGAATGGATGTGAAGGCATTTCGACTGCTTCGATTGTCTGGTCTGAAGCAGTGGCAGAGACTTCCAGATTTTTTCCGATTTTGTCCAATGTCTGATGGTGAAAACTGTTTACATATAAAACGCTCCCGATATATTTTTTTAGCTGAGTGCCTTGTTTGACATGGATTTTGTGGCTTATCTCACTTCGGGTATCGGATTGCTGCATGTGGTCCAGGTGCTTGCCGGGCTTAAGGGAAATATCCTGAAATATCGTCCCTCCGCAGGCTACATTAAATACCTGCATCCCACGGCAGATGGAGAATATAGGTTTTCTGGTTTTCAGGACTTCCTTCATGAGCCTGATCTGAAAGAGGTCCAGGGAAATATTTGTCTGTCCGTTTCCTTTTTGCGGTTCCTGCCCAAATAGGAGCGGCGTGATATCATTTCCGCCGCAGAAAAGGAATCCGTCACAGAGTCCTACATATTCATGTATGATCTGGTTGGAACGGATGAGTGGAAGTATGAGTGGGATTCCCCCGGAATACCGGATGGACTGGATATATGCATTTGTGACAAATTGCTTATTCTCAATAAAGCCGCATACGATAACACCGATTTTAGGTTTCATAAAGCCTCCTTTTTATGGTATACTTTTTCATAATATTTGTACCATAGCGTATGTATAAATGAATAAGAATATACATATAGGGAAAATGAAAGGGATGAAAAATGATGAGAAGGCTGGTCGATATGCACTGTGATACCATCAGTGAACTTCAAAGAACAGGAACAGCGGAAAATCTGCTTGAAAATCATTTATGTGTGGACATGGAGGGGATGAAATGTGCCGGAACCATGGTACAGTTTTTTGCATGCTTTGTGGACGGGAAAGAATATGTGGAGGGAAAACCTGTCTGGGTTTCTAAGCACCGGCAGATTGATCCCGGGGCATGGGACTATGCATACATATCTGTTCTCAATATGATAAAGCGAATCCGCCAGGAGGAAAACGAAGAGCTGTGCCTTGCCAAAAACTACAAAGAGATCCAGGAAAATCACCAGAAGGGTCTGATTTCTGCAATCGCAACGGTAGAAGAGGGCGGAGTCTTAAACGGGCACATGGAGAGGCTTACGGAATTATATGACAAGGGAATCCGGCTGGTGACCCTTACATGGAATTATGAGAACTGCCTGGGATATCCCAACAGCAGAGACCATTCTGTCATGTCTCAGGGGCTGAAGAAATTCGGCCTGGAAACGGTGGAACACATGAATACCCTGGGGTTGATGGTGGATGTATCCCATCTGTCAGACGGGGGATTCTGGGATTGTATCCGGCACAGCAAAGCTCCGGTTGTGGCATCCCACTCCAATGCCCGGGCATTGTGCGGCCGTCCCAGGAACCTGACGGATGAGATGCTGAAAGCGCTGTCAGAAAAGGGAGGAGTGGCAGGACTGAACTTTTATCCAGCGTTTCTGCAGGAAGAGGAAGAGCGGGTTACGGTACAGGATATCGCCCGCCATGCGGCCTATATGATGAAAGTGGCGGGGGAGGACGTACCGGCGATCGGAACAGATTTTGACGGATTCCAATGTAAAGGGGTGAGTGGGTATATTTTAGGCCCCGGTGAGATGGAGCAGGTGTGGGAGGCCATGAAGAAACAAGGGATCACGGAACGGCAGATTGAGAAGATCTGGTCAGGAAATGCCCTGCGGGTTATGAAGGAAATTTTGTAAAAGAAGTTTGCCGGGTTTAAGGTATAAGTAGTTTTACAAAGAAGCTGCTTGGGTATAGTAATGCAAAGAAAGAAGCCAAATACCTCAATTCAAGAATATCTGGCTTCTTTTTCATGTGATTATTTTTCTAATTCCTGCATCTTCATGGCACGAACCTTCAGCGGCAGGCCAAACAGGTTAATAAATCCATCTGCATCGTGGTGGTCATATAAATCTCCGGTTGTAAAGCTTGCCAGAGATTCATTATATAAAGAATATGGGGAAGTCTCGCCGGCTTTGATGATGTTGCCCTTATACAGTTTGAATTTCACTTCTCCGGTCACATACTGCTGTGTGACATCCACGAATGCCTGGATAGCTTCACGCAGCGGAGTGAACCATTTTCCTTCATATACGATCTGTGCAAATTTATTACCAAGATCCTTCTTTGCTTCATAGGTTGCGCGGTCGAGTACCAGTTCTTCCAACTGCTGATGTGCTTCCATCAGGATGGTTCCGCCAGGAGTCTCATATACACCGCGGGATTTCATGCCTACCACGCGGTTTTCCACAATATCAACGATTCCGATCCCGTGTTTTCCGCCCAGTGCATTTAATTCGGTGATGATCTCGGAGACTTTCATCTCTTTTCCATTTAGGCTCTTTGGAATACCGGCTTCAAATGTCATCGTCACATATTCGCCTTCATCCGGCGCTTTTTCCGGGGAAACGCCGAGTACCAGCAGGTCGTCATAGCGCGGTTCCTGTGCAGGGTCTTCTAATTCCAGGCCTTCATGGCTGATGTGCCACAGGTTCCGGTCGCGGCTGTAGCTGTGCTTTGCGTCAAACGGCAGGTTGATCCCATGTTTCCGGCAGTATTCAATCTCATCTTCCCGGGACTGCATGGTCCATACATCCGTCATACGCCATGGAGCGATGATTTTAAGGTCCGGAGCCAGAGCCTTGATTCCCAATTCAAAACGGATCTGGTCGTTGCCTTTTCCGGTAGCGCCGTGGCAGATAGCAGATGCATTTTCTTTTCGCGCAATCTCCACCAGGCGTTTTGCGATAACCGGGCGTGCCATAGAGGTTCCCAGCAGGTATTTATTTTCATAGACAGCCCCAGCTTTTACACAAGGCATGATGTATTCATCGCAAAATTCATCAATAATGTTTTCGATATATAATTTCGAAGCGCCGGAGAGCTTTGCCCGTTCTTCCAGTCCGTTCAGTTCTTCCCCCTGTCCGCAGTCGATACAGCAGCAGATCACCTCATAATCGAAGTTTTCCCTTAACCATGGGATGATCGCGGTCGTGTCGAGTCCGCCGGAATATGCTAATACAACTTTTTCTTTACTCATGATCCTTGCCTCCTGATTCTCATTTGCTTTGCAAAGATACTATACACCACATATTATAATTATGCAAGAGAAAATATATGAAAATTGAAATTATGCTAAAAGTGTAGAAATAACTGTATAATTATACATAATATACAATAAAAATGCATAAAAGGACGCATGAAAGATTTTGGCTTATCGACGAATACATTTTTCTATGCTATAATGATGAAATCATAGATGACAGAAAGAGGTATTTTTGATGGATGATACATCAGAAAACAGACCAGATAAATCTAAAAAAAATATCAGCGTGGGCCTGCTGGCCCATGTGGATGCAGGAAAGACAACCTTGTCAGAGGCTTTGCTTTATTTGAGCGGAACCATACGCAAGCTAGGACGGGTAGATAATAAAAATGCGTTTCTGGATACCTTTGAACTGGAGAGGGAAAGAGGGATCACGATTTTTTCCAAGCAGGCGGTATTTCCGCTGGAAGATATGGTGGTGACGCTTCTGGATACGCCGGGGCATGTAGATTTTTCAGCGGAGATGGAGCGGACCCTCCAGGTGCTGGATGCGGCAATCCTGGTCATCAGCGGCGCGGATGGAGTGCAGGGGCACACGGAGACCTTGTGGCATCTTCTTTCCCGGTATCAGGTTCCAGTACTTTTGTTTGTGAACAAAATGGATCAGGACGGAACCGATTCCGAAAGAATGCTGGATGAATTGAAGAAGCGGCTGGATGAAAACTGTGTGGATTTCAGCCGAGGACTCCAGACAAAAGATGAGGAGTTTTATGAAAGCATTGCTATGTGTGATGAGACGGTATTGGATTCTTTTCTGGAAAGCGGCACAGTAGAGGACGAGGATATCAGAGGATTAATTGCGGCAAGGAAATTGTTCCCCTGCTTTTTTGGTTCTGCTTTGAAAATGACTGGGGTAGAGGAATTTTTATGTGGATTAGCAAGGTATTCTCCTAAGGTATTTTATCCGGATTCTTTTGGCGCCAAGGTTTATAAGATTTCCAGGGATGAGCAGGGGAACCGACTTACATATTTAAAGGTTACGGGAGGCAGGCTTCGGGTAAAAGACCTGCTTACGGATCGGAAAACAGATGGGACAGACCAATCGGAGGAATACTGGGAGGAGAAGATCAATCAGATCCGTATTTATTCCGGGGCCAAGTATGAGGCAGTGGATGAAGTCCAGGCAGGCACAGTCTGTGCCGTAACAGGGCTGACCAGGACATTTCCGGGAGAAGGTTTGGGAATGGAAGCGGAGTCAGGGATGCCGGTGCTAGAGCCGGTGCTTACATATCAGATCCAGCTTCCGCCGGACTGTGATGTGCATGTCATGCTGAAAAATCTGCGGCAGCTTGAAGAAGAGGAACCTTTGCTGCACATCGTATGGAATGAAACGTTAGGGGAGATCCATGCCCAGCTCATGGGGGAAGTGCAGATCGAGATATTGAAACATCTGATCACTGAAAGATTTCATGTAAACGTAGAATTTGGGACAGAAAACATTGTATACAAAGAAACAATCGCAGAAGCGGCAGAGGGTGTGGGACATTTTGAACCTTTGCGGCACTATGCAGAAGTACATTTGCTGCTGGAGCCAGGGGAACAAGGGAGCGGCCTGCAGTTTGGCACGACCTGTAGTGAAGACGTGCTGGACCGGAACTGGCAGCGGCTGATATTGACTCATCTGGAAGAAAAGGAGCATGTAGGTGTCCTGACGGGGGCGCCCATTACGGACATGCGGATCACCCTTGTAACAGGACGGGCGCATCAGAAGCATACAGAGGGCGGTGATTTCCGGCAGGCTACATACCGTGCGGTTCGGCAAGGCTTAAAAAAGGCAGAGAGTATTTTGTTGGAGCCATATTATGACTACCGCTTGGAAGTGCCTTCAGATGCGGTGGGACGTGCCTTGTCAGATTTACAGCGGATGCATGGAACCTTTGGCACTCCCCGGCAGGATGGAGAGACAGCGATTTTAGAAGGCTGTGTCCCGGTTGTGAATATGCGGGATTATCAGACGGAACTGGCTGCGTATACAAAGGGAAGAGGAAGACTTTTCTGTCATCTGAAGGGGTATCAGCCCTGCCACAATGCAGAAGAGGTGATTGCAGAGAAAGGCTATGATCCAGAACGGGATATGAAGAATCCGACAAGTTCTGTCTTTTGTGCCCACGGAGCCGGATTCGTAGTACAGTGGGATCAGGTGGAGGAATATATGCATTTGGAGAGTGTCATGGATAAATCCTCATGTGCAGAAGAGCCTCAGGCGGCGAGTCCGCTCAGACGGCAGCCAGGCAGGGAGATCACCCTCTCGCCAGAGGAAGAGAAGGAATTGGAGCAGATGGCTCTTGCTTCGAGACAAAAGCGCGAACAGGCACGTAAAAAGTTTTCATATACCAAGTCAGATAAAGTACTTCGGTCAAAAGACATTCAGGGAGGGAAACAGGCTGGATATACGAAAAGAAGTGGGGCAGAGGGAAATAAAAGGGGAGGAACGTCAGAAAAGAAGCAAAAAGAGTACCTGCTTGTAGACGGATATAATATTATTTTTGCCTGGGAGGAATTACGGGAACTTGCGGAAGTGAATATTGACGGGGCAAGGGGAAAGCTTATGGATATCCTGAGCAATTATCAGGGAATCAAAAAATGTACGGTGATTCTTGTATTTGATGCGTATAAAGTAGAAGGATTTCCGGGTGAAGTGCAGAAATACCATAATATCTATGTTGTGTATACGAAGGAAGCAGAGACTGCAGACCAGTATATTGAAAAGACGGCACATGAGATTGGGAGGAAATATCACGTGACTGTGGCTACATCAGATGGAACTGAGCAGGTCATTATCCGCGGCCAGGGGTGCAGCCTTCTCTCGGCAAAAGAACTGCGGGAGGAAATTGAACTTGCGAATCAGGAGATCCGAAGGGAATATCTGAATCAACCGGGACATGACAAAAATTATCTGTTTCAATGGCTGGATGCGGAGACTGCACAGCAGATGGAAACGGTAAGGCTGGGAAAAAACAAACAAGCAGGAGGAAGAAAAACATGAAGGTATTAGTAGTTGTGGATATGCAGAATGATTTTATTGACGGCGCGCTGGGAACACCGGAGGCAGTGAAGATCGTACCGAAAGTGATCCGGAAAATCCAGGAGTTTGACGGACGGGTGATTGCTACAAGAGATACCCACGAAGAGAATTATCTGGAAACCCAGGAAGGGAAGAAACTGCCTGTAAAACATTGTATCCGGGGGACAAAAGGGTGGGAGATCCATCCGGATATCCAGAAACTGATTTCTGAAGAACCGGTAGACAAGCCCACATTTGGAAGTGAGGAATTGGGGCGGATGTTAAAAGAATCCTGTGATATGGAAGGACAGATTGAAAGTATTACTCTGGTGGGATTGTGCACGGATATCTGTGTGATTTCCAATGCGCTGCTTTTGAAAGCCTGTCTGCCGGAAGTGTCGGTTATCGTGGACGCATCCTGTTGTGCAGGAGTCACGCCAGAGAGCCATGTACAGGCGTTGGAGGCTATGAAAATGTGCCAGGTGGAAATTGAGGGCCGGTAAACGATAGCAGTAATGGGCAGATATGCATTACCATATGAATCAATATAAGAAGGAGTGCGGAAGATGGAAAATTTTAATTATTATGCGCCTACAAAAGTGGTTTTTGGAAAAGGGACAGAAAAACAGACCGGGGAACTGGTAAAGGAATGCGGATGCCGCAAAGTTTTGGTGCATTACGGGAGCGGGAGTGTAAAGAAAAGCGGACTGCTGGACCGGATATCTGAGGCTTTGAAAAATGCTGAGGTTGATTTTGTAGAATTGGGAGGAGTTGTGCCAAATCCCAGACTTTCTCTTGTATATGAGGGAATCGAATTGTGCAAAAAAGAGTCTGTGGACTTTATCCTTGCAGTGGGTGGAGGCAGTGTGATCGACTCTGCAAAGGCAATTGGATATGGCGTGGCCAATGAAGGGGATGTATGGGATTTCTACGCCAGGAAACGGACTGCGAAAGGATGTCTGCCTTTAGGGGTGGTTCTGACGATTGCAGCGGCTGGGTCTGAGATGAGTAATTCGTCAGTTATAACGAAGGAAGAGGGCTGGATAAAACGTGGCTACAGCAGTGACTATGTACGTCCGAAATTTGCAGTCATGAATCCGGAACTAACCATGACATTACCTGCCTATCAGACCGAAAGCGGCTGTGTGGACATTATGATGCATACCATGGAGCGCTATCTGAATCAGGCGGACAATATGGAATTGACGGACGGAATCAGTGAGTGTCTGCTGCGCACAGTCATGAAAAGTGCAAAAATCCTTTTGGAGGATCCGAAAGATTATGAGGCAAGGGCGGAAGTGATGTGGGCTGGCAGCCTGTCTCACAACGGGCTGACAGGCTGCGGCACGGACGGGGGAGACTGGGCATCCCATCAACTGGAGCATGAGCTGGGCGGCATGTATGATGTGGCCCATGGAGCCGGCTTGGCCGCTGTGTGGGGCAGCTGGGCGCGCTATGTGATGGATGCAAGGCCAGAACGGTTTGCCCGGTTCGCAGTACAGGTCATGGGCGTGGAGGACACCGGGGATGTGAAAAAGACGGCAGAGAAGGGCATTGAGGCGATGGAGGAATTTTACCGTTCCATCCAGATGCCGACGAATCTCAAAGAACTGGGAATTGAACCGACGGATGAGGAAATGAAGGAGCTGGCAAGGAAATGCAGTTTTGACGGCGGCAGGACCATCGGTTGTGTAAAAAAACTGGATCAGGAAGATATATACCAGATTTATATGCAGGCACGTTAAAATGGGAGATTGTATGGACAGAAAAGAAATTTTACGGCAGAAGAAACGAATCGTGATCAAGGTGGGGACTACGACCATTACCTATGCAGAGACGGGAAACATTAACCTGGAAAAGCTGGAAAAATTCGTGCGGATTTTGATCAATCTTAGAAATAAAGGAAAAGAAGTGATCGTTGTCTCTTCCGGCGCCGTAGGGGTTGGCAGGACAGCCCTTGGGCTTGACAAGCGGCCGGAAACAGAGGCGGAAAAGCAGGCTTGTGCGGCGGTGGGGCAGGCAAGGCTGATGATGATCTATGAAAAGCTGTTTAATGAGTACAGCCAGCTTACGGCCCAGGTGCTGCTGACGAAAGAATCGGTGACCAATGAGGACTGCCGTAAAAATGCAAAACGGACTTTCGACGAGCTGTTCCGCATGAATGTAGTGCCGATCGTCAATGAAAATGATGCGATTTCAACGGATGAACTGGCTTATGGAAATTTCGGGGACAACGATACCCTGGCGGCAAATGTGGCTGAGCTTGTAGAGGCAGACCTGTTGATCTTGATGTCAGATATTGAAGGGCTGTATACCGACGATCCCAGGCAGAATCCACATGCACGTTTTATCCACACCGTGGTAGAAATCGATGAAAAGCTGGAGCATATGGCAAAAGGCGCTTCCAGTGATTTTGGAACAGGCGGCATGGCAACAAAAGTGAATGCGGCAAAAATCGTGGTCAATTCCGGTGCGGAGATGGTCATTGCAAACGGGGAAAATATTTATACCATCAATGATATTATGGCAGGAAAGAAGATAGGGACGCTGTTTTTATCAAAGGAGCATGGAAAAGCAATAGAGAATGAACTGGCACCCGAACGGGCGCAGTTCAGAAGGAAAGTAAAGAACGCAAGAAAAGCGGAAAACAATAAAAAACGGGATTGAAAGGATGGATATAGATCATGGATCATTATATGGAAAAGCTGGGCAAGCGTGCAAAAGATGCTTCGCGCTTGTGTGCGAAGCTAGGGACAACAGAAAAGAATAAAGGATTGCTGCGTGTAGCAGAAGCACTATGTTCCCAGAGCGCGTATCTGCTGGAGGAAAATGAAAAAGACTTGAAAGCAGCAGAGGAAAAAGGGATCAAGCAGTCTCTGATCGACCGGCTGCGTCTGACACCACAGCGCATTGAAGATATGGCGGAAGGACTTCGGCAGGTTGTCGGTTTGGATGACCCGGTCGGCGAGGTTATCAATATGAAAACCCGGCCAAATGGACTGCGTATCGGAACGAAACGGGTGCCTCTTGGGGTAGCGGGGATTATCTATGAATCCCGGCCCAATGTCACAGCAGATGCCTTTGCGCTTTGCTTTAAGACCGGAAATGCCGTCATCCTGCGGGGCGGAAGTGACGCGATCCATTCCAATCTGGCGATTGTCCGGGTCATCAAAGAAAGGCTGGAAAAAGAAAATCTTCCGCAAGACGCAATCCTTCTGGTAGAGGATACAAGCAGGCAGACGGTCGGTGAGATGATGAAGCTTCGGGACTATATTGATGTTTTGATCCCAAGGGGCGGCGCAGGGCTGATCGCGAATGTGGTAGAGAATAGTACGGTGCCTGTAATAGAGACCGGTACTGGGAACTGCCATATCTATGTAGATGACGGCGCAGATCTTTCTATGGCCGTAGATATTATTGAAAATGCAAAGACCCAGCGTCTGGGTGTGTGCAATGCCTGCGAGTCTCTGGTGATCCATGAGTCTGCTGCAAAAGAAGTGGTGCCCCGGATCGTAAAACGGTTAAAAGCTCATCAGGTGGAAATCCGCGGGGATGAACGTGCTTGCGAGATTGCTCAGGAGATCATTCCGGCGACGGAAGAGGACTGGGGGACCGAATATCTGGATGCGGTGATTTCGGTGAAAGTGGTTGATTCGATCGAAGAGGCAATCTCACATATCAATCAGTATAATACCGGACATTCTGAGTCTATCATTACAAAGGATTATCACAATGCGTTAAAATTCCAGGATGAGGTAGATGCGGCAGCAGTTTATGTCAATGCCTCCACCCGTTTTACGGATGGATTTGAGTTTGGATTTGGCGCAGAAATCGGGATCAGCACACAGAAGCTTCACGCACGCGGCCCCATGGGCTTATTGGCTTTGACCACCACAAAATATATTATATTTGGAGATGGACAGGTTCGGCCATAGAAGGGCTTTTTTCTTATAGATGCATGCCGGAAATAGAAAATTGTATAAATATGCATAAAAATATTATAGATATGCAGCCAAATTTTTTGTTGACAAGTTTTTAATTAGCTTATAGAATAGACTGCGTAGGCAAGAGGTCACAATATTTACGCCGGGCGGCTTTGTCTGCCCGGTCATTTTATGTTTGGAGGGAATGTAAAGTATGTCATATGTTGATGAAGTAATCGAATTGGTAGTAAAGAAAAATCCTGCAGAGCCGGAATTCCATCAGGCTGTAAAGGAAGTTCTGGAATCTCTTCGTGTTGTTGTAGAGGCGAATGAGGAGAAATTCAGAAAGGATGCCCTTTTGGAAAGACTTGTAGAGCCGGAAAGGCAGTTCAAGTTCCGTGTGCCATGGGTAGACGATAACGGACAGGTTCATGTGAATACAGGTTATCGTGTACAGTTCAACAGCGCAATCGGACCTTACAAGGGCGGCCTTCGTCTGCATCCGTCCGTAAACCTTGGTATTATCAAATTCTTAGGATTTGAGCAGATTTTTAAAAACTCCCTGACCGGACTCCCGATCGGAGGCGGAAAAGGTGGTTCTGATTTTGACCCGAAGGGAAAATCAGACAGAGAGATCATGGCATTCTGCCAAAGCTTTATGACAGAACTTTGCAAATATATTGGGGCTGACACAGATGTTCCGGCAGGAGATATCGGAACAGGAGCAAGAGAGATCGGATATATGTTCGGACAGTACAAGAGGATCCGTGGAGTGTTCGAGGGTGTATTGACCGGAAAAGGACTGGCATACGGCGGTTCTCTGGCACGTACGGAAGCAACAGGATATGGACTTCTGTATCTGACACAGGAGCTGCTGAAGCTGAATGGTATCGAGCTGGCAGGCAAGACGGTTGCAGTTTCCGGTTCTGGTAATGTTGCAATCTATGCAACGGAAAAGGCACAGCAGCTGGGCGCAAAGGTCGTTACAGTCAGCGATTCTACCGGCTGGGTATATGATCCGGAAGGCATTGACGTGGCAGCGCTTAAGGAAATCAAAGAAGTGAAGCGTGCAAGACTGACCGAATACAAAAACTACCGTCCGGATTCTGAGTATCATGAAGGCAGAGGCGTATGGTCTGTAAAGGTTGACATTGCACTTCCTTGTGCAACACAGAACGAACTGCATTTAGAAGATGCGAAGGCATTGGCTGCCAATGGATGTATTGCAGTGGCTGAGGGTGCGAATATGCCTACTACATTGGAGGCAACAGAGTACTTACAGGAACACGGCATTTTATTTGCACCAGGAAAAGCTGCGAATGCAGGCGGTGTTGCAACATCTGCCCTGGAGATGTCCCAGAACAGCGAACGTCTGAGCTGGACATTTGAAGAGGTAGACGCAAAGCTGAAGGACATCATGGTAAATATCTGCCACAATATGGCTGATGCAGCAGAAAAGTATGGATGCAAGGGAAATTATGTTGTAGGCGCGAATATTGCCGGATTTGAGAAAGTTGTAGATGCTATGACGGCTCAGGGGATTGTCTGATCTACTGAGGACTTCTTTCGCTCAGCTTCGCAGGGGGTAGTGATCTGTAAAATCCGCAGGTGTATATAACTATCAAGTGTATATAATTATATTGAAAAGTCCTGTAAACTTTGTGTTTATGGGACTTTTTTAGTTGAAAGGCCTCTTTAGCACATGAAAAGGAACTGTTAGGCAGAATAATTTTGTTGACATTTGTTGGAAAGTGTTTTATAGTATTTTCATTGGAAAAGGAGTAATTTTATGAAGTAACGGAAGTTATGAGCGTGCACGATGTCGTCAATACGATGTGTATTCATCCGTATCGTGATTATTGGTGAGACTTTTATTGCATTTTGCATGCAGTAGGAGTTTCTTTTTTATGTTATAGGGGAAAGATAGAGTAAGGAACATTTTTTTGCCGGACTTTATGATGCACATAAGGAAAACGGGGAAGAATAGTTACAGGCTGGTTATGTTATAGAGTGGCTGTGTCGAAGGAGGATTTTGTATGAGTGAATATTATCAGTTATCGAGTGAGGAAGTGCTGCAGAGGGTGAATGGTTCCCAGGAGCCTCTGACATCTGCACAGGTCAGGGAACACCAGGAAAAATATGGGTCAAATCAACTGATAGAGGGAAAAAAGAAGACGATCTTTAGTATTTTTCTGGAGCAGTATAAGGATTTTCTGGTGATCATCCTGATCATTGCAGCAATCGTATCCGGCCTGCTCAAAGATGTGGAGAGCGCGATCGTTATCTTGGTCGTGATCACCATGAATGCAATCCTGGGAACTGTACAGACCATGAAGGCAGAGCAGTCACTGGACAGCCTGAAAAAGCTGTCTGGTCCAGAGGCGAAGGTGCTGCGGGAGGGTAACGTGGTACAGATCCCGTCTGCGGAAGTCACGATCGGGGATATCGTGATATTGGATGCAGGGGATTATATCCCGGCAGACGGGAGGATTCTGGAATGTGCAAGCCTGAAAGTCGATGAAAGTGCCCTTACCGGGGAAAGCCTCGGGGTAGAAAAAGGAATAGAAGCAATCCGCGGCGAAGTTCCTATTGGCGACCGGTACAATATGGTATATTCAGGTACTTTTGCCACTTATGGAAGAGCCTCTTTTATAGCGACCGGGATTGGGATGGACACAGAGGTCGGAAAGATTGCGAAGCTTTTAAATACCACATCTGAAAAGCGGACGCCGCTGCAGATCAGCCTGGATCAGTTTGGAAAAAAGTTATCCATTATTATTTTGATTTTCTGTGCTGCATTATTTGGAATCCAGGTACTGCGTGGGGGAGATATTGGGGATGCATTTCTTTTTGCTGTTGCTTTAGCAGTAGCGGCAATCCCGGAAGCACTGAGTTCGATTGTTACGATCGTACTTTCTTTCGGGACTCAGAAGATGGCGAAGGAGCATGCGATCATCCGGAAACTACAGGCTGTAGAAGGACTTGGGAGTGTGTCTGTGATCTGTTCCGATAAGACAGGAACCTTGACACAGAACCGTATGACTGTGGAAGACTATTATGTGGATGGGACACGTATCCATGCAGACCAGATCGATGTCAGCGACCCACAGCAGAGCATGCTGCTTTTGAGCAGTATTTTGTGTAATGATGCGACCAATGTAGATGGCGCCCAGATTGGAGACCCGACGGAAACGGCCCTGGTCAATCTGGGCAGCCAGCTTGGGCTGAATGCAATGGACGTCAGGGAAAAATATCCGCGGCTTGATGAGATTCCATTTGACAGCGACCGGAAACTGATGTCTACAAAACATATCATGGAACGCAGGACTACCATGATCGTGAAAGGTGCGGTAGACGTCCTTCTGGAAAGGATGATGCATATCCAGACGGCAGGGGGAGTGCGTATCCTTACGGAAAAAGATGAGAAAAGGATCGAGGCGCAGAACCGGGCATTTTCAAAAGAGGGCCGCCGTGTCCTGGGATTTGCCTATAAAGAAATATCAATAAACCATGAATTGACTCTTGAGGATGAAGAAAACCTGACCTTTATCGGATTGATTGCTATGATGGATCCGCCCCGGGAAGAGTCGAAGGCAGCAGTGGAAGAATGTAAGCAGGCAGGAATCCGGCCGATCATGATCACCGGAGACCATAAGGTCACTGCAGCGGCAATCGCAAAAAGGATTGGTATTTTGAAGGATGAATCTGAAGCGTGTGAAGGGGCAGAAATTGATTCCATGACAGACGAAGAATTGAGGGATTTTGTGGAAAATATTTCGGTTTATGCCCGTGTGTCACCGGAGCATAAGATCCGGATCGTCCAGGCATGGCAGGATAAGGGAAATATTGTATCCATGACCGGAGACGGGGTAAATGACGCCCCAGCGCTCAAACAGGCGGATATCGGCGTAGCTATGGGAATTACGGGAAGTGAAGTATCTAAGGATGCGGCTTCCATGGTCTTGACAGATGATAATTTTGCAACGATTGTAAAAGCCGTAGAAAATGGGAGGAATGTGTATCAGAATATTAAAAATTCAATCCAGTTCTTATTATCTGGAAACTTTGGGGCTATCCTTGCCGTATTGTATGCATCGATTGCTGGGCTGCCGGTTCCTTTTGCGCCGGTGCATCTGTTGTTTATCAACCTTTTGACAGACAGCCTTCCGGCAATCGCGCTTGGGCTGGAACCTCATACAAAGGATGTGATGAAAGAGAAGCCAAGGTCGGTCAAGGAATCCATCTTATCAAAGGAATTTCTGCTGACAATCGGAATCGAAGGCTTGTGTATCGGAGTAACAACAATGGCTGCATTCATGATAGGATACCATTCCGGCAACGTCCTGCTGGCGAGTACGATGGCATTTGGTACACTGTGTACCGCACGTCTGGTACATGGATTTAACTGTAAAGATGAGAAGCCAGTGATCTTTAAGAAGAAATTATTCAACAATATCTATTTGTTTGGAGCATTTTTCCTTGGTTTGGCGTTGATCACACTTGTTCTAAAGGTTCCTGTATTCAAGGGGGTATTTAAAGTACAGGCATTAACCTGGATGCAGTTACTTGAGGTTTATGGACTGGCATTTATAAATCTGCCAGTCGTTCAAGCCATCAAAGCAGTCCGGCGGGTCAGAAAGAAATAATGGTTATTTTAATAAAAGGAAAAACAACCTTGACGATCCAGAAAATCTTCTGCGCATCCGTCAAGGCTGTTTTTTTGGCTTTTAGGTATATCGTTTAATGGTTTCTTTCAATACATATTTTTTGTCGCTGTATCTGTCCACAATGTAACTGTTGGCTTTATGCTCCAGTTGATCCGGCAGAGGTTCCAGTTTAACATCATTTCCGTACTTTCTGATCAATGCCCGTTCCAGCAGATAGTCGCAGACATGAGGATTTTTGGGCAGGAGTGGGCCGTGGAGGTAAGTGGCGACCACATTTTTGTAGACTACGCCCTCATAGCCGGACTTCCCGGTATTTCCAAGACCGAAGAATACTTTGCCGAAAGGTGTATGATCTCCGATATAGGTGCGCCCGCCATGGTTTTCAAAACCTACCACCGGTGTGTCAAACAGCGGGCTGTTCAGTACAATATTGCGGATCAGCCGTTCCGATTCCCATTCTGTATAGATATCCAGGATTTCCAGCCCTTCGATGGTCTTTTTTTCCGTTTTATAATAGTTTCCAAGAAGCTGGTAGCCGCCGCAGACAGCGAGTACAACGCCGTCGTCTTCTACATATTCTTTAAAATCATGTTTAATTGTTTTTAAATACTGGCATACCAGTTCCTGCTCACGGTCTGAGCCGCCGCCTAACAGCACGATGTCCAGTTTATCAAAATCAATCTCATCACCAGAGAGGAAGGGGATGACTTCTGCTTCGATATTACGCCATTCCAGGCGTTTGCGGAAGCACTGGATATTGCCGCGGTCACCATACAGGTTCAGCAGATCAGGGTACAAATGTCCGATTGTTAGTTTTTTCATTTTGCTGTTCCCTCCTTTGTGGCTTTTTCCAGTTCTGTCAGCAGGTGGTTGGTACGGTAGAGCCCGGAATAATTGACGATGACATACAGATTTTTCGTGCCTGTTTTTGTCAGCTTTTCAATCGTACCATGCAGGTCTGTGGTGGAAGCACAGCTGATATCTTCGTATTTCAGCCGAAGCCCCATATCGTGCCGCCGTGTGCCGTTGGTCGTAATGGTAACGGCATTGGCATCAGCCAGATATTGAAAATCTACGTCCCAAAGCCAGGAAATGTCCTCTCCGTCCTGATAGGTGTCATTGATCTGGATGATCACATCCTTTGGCTTGGGATCTTTCAAGACAAGAGAAATCTTCTGCTGGAAACCGATGGGGTTCTTCGCCAGATGAAGCTGCACACGAGCCCCGTGGATCGTAAAGATGCTCTCCCGGTTATTGCCGTAATCAAAGGATTCTATCATTTTTAGGAAATGTGCCTTCGGTGCGCCTAAAGCACAGAGGGCAGCATAGGCGGAAAGGGTATTGTAAATATTGTATGGGGTTCGGGCGGTAGAATCAATCTGCATCCCATCCATTTCAAAAGAATAGACTTCATCGTGGAAAGCGATATGCTCAGCCGTATAGTCAGGCGCTGGGCGCTCCAGCCCGCAGTTCGGGCACCGGTATATCCCAAGCTGTCCGTAATGGAAGAAGTCGTAATCCAGCTTTTTTCCGCAGGAGCGGCAGAAGATGCTTTCCCGGATCTCGGAACGGGAAATATCATCGAAAATCTGCTCGTTGATTCCGAATGTGACATGCGGATTTTTGCTTTCAGCCGCTAAGGTGTAGGAGAGTACATCATCACAGTTGATGATCAAAGTACTCTTTGGAACACTGGTAACTGCATTTTTTAACTTTTGGAATGTGATATCTACCTCGCCAAAACGGTCTAGCTGGTCACGGGAAATATTGGTCAGCAGGGCGCAGTCTGGCTTTAGCTGCGGCAGTACACGTACAGATGCAATCTCATCCACTTCAATGCATGCATAGTCTGCATCCAGATTTCCGTGCTTGTCCGTGGCAAGGACAAAGGCAGAGATGATGCCGTTGAGCATATTGGCTCCGGTCCGGTTGATGATAACTTTCTTTCCTTCTGCTTTCAAGGCGTGATATAAAATACTGTTGGTCGTTGTCTTTCCATTTGTGCCCATGGTGACGATTGTTTTTTCACGGATCATCCGGGACATGGTAGAAAGAATCTTAGGGTCGATCAGCCTGGCTACATAACCAGGAAGGGTGACACCGCTCCCACGGTTCATTTTTTTGATCAAGGTACTGGTTGCCTTTGCACAAGAAATGGCTAATTTACTTCGTAAATTCATGTTTTTTCTATCCTTTTTGTAATATTTAATGCAACACTTCCAACAATAGACCGGTCTGCAGCCTGTTGTCAGGAGTCGTGGCTCTGTCTATTATACGGGAATCGCGGAAAGAAAACAAGGCATAAACTTATAATCCTAAATATCATGGCTGCTGTGTGTGCTTTCTTCCAATATGGCCTGCTGTTTCCATTTTTGTATTTTTTCCAGCCGTTCTTTCACTGCCTTTTCTTCGCCCTGCTCTGTAGGATGATAATAGTTCCGGTCTTTCATTGATTCGGGCATACATTCCATGTGGGTCAGTTTTTCTTCTGTATCATGGGCATATTGGTAGCCTTTCCCATATTCCAGCTCTTTCATTAGGGTTGTGGGAGCATTCCGAAGCTGCAAGGGAACCGGTTCAGCACGCATTTTTTTTACATCCTGCTTACAGGCTTCACAGGCAGTATAAAGGGCGTTGGATTTTGGGGCAAGGGAAAGATAGGTGACGGCATGGGTCAAGTGGACATCGCATTCCGGCATACCCAGAAAATGACAGGCCTGGTAAACGGACACAGCCACCTGTAGGGCATGGCTGTCCGCCATACCGATATCCTCGCTTGCAAAGCGGATCAGCCTTCTTGCGATGTAGAGCGGGTTTTCGCCGCCATCCAGCATCCGGCACATCCAGTAGATGGCCGCATCCGGGTCGCTGTTGCGCATGGATTTATGCAGGGCAGAAATAAGGTTATAATGTTCTTCACCGTTCTTGTCATATAGCAGAGATTTCCGGCTGATGCACTGGGAAAGTCCATCCTCTGTGACCGTGATTCCTTTGGCGCTGATTTCTCCGTTTAAAACCGCCATTTCCAGGGTGTTGAGAGCCGCCCTTGCATCCCCGTTAGCAAATGCTGCAATTGCCTGTAGTTGCCTGGAAGTGATCTGGATATGCTGGGATCCGAAGCCGGAAGGATGTTCCAGTGCATGCTTTAACACCTTGACCAGATTGGATTCTTCCAAAGCCTTTAAGACAAATACACGGCATCGGGAGAGCAGGGCGGCATTGACCTCAAAAGAAGGGTTCTCTGTTGTGGCTCCGATCAATGTGATGCTGCCTTTTTCAACAAAAGGCAGAAAAGCGTCCTGCTGCGCTTTGTTGAAACGGTGGATCTCATCTACGAACAGGACGGTGCGGATTCCCATGCGGCGGCTCTGCTCTGCCTGGCCCATCACTTCTTTGATTTCTTTGATGCCGCTGGTGACAGCGCTGAAATTGATGAAATCTGCCTTTGTCCGTCCGGCAATGATGCTTGCAAGGGTTGTTTTGCCTACGCCCGGCGGGCCCCAGAAGATCATAGAAGAGATTTGATCTTTTTCGATCAGCTGACGCAGCATCCTGCCCGGGCCGAGCAGATGCTCCTGGCCTGCGAAATCCTCCAGAGAGACAGGCCTTAAACGGCTGGCAAGGGGGACGTTTTCTCCCCGGTTATCGAATAATGACATTTGTTCCATAGCTATATTTACTCCTGTTCCATTTCTTTTCACATAAGTATATTCCGGCTGCTCAAATGTTGCAAGACAAACAGGAAGGAAAAGTAGAAAAATGAAAAAGCCTTAAAAAAGAAAATAGGATGAGAAATCTACTTTCAAATTGTATTATTTTGTAGTATAATATCCTATGGTTCCGTTCAGCTGCGGATGGATGTCCCAGGTTTCGGAACCGGCAGGTTTTTACTGCAGTATGAATGTTAGTGCGCTTCCTTTCAAAATCAGGATAAAGCAGAAAGGAAGGTTTAGAGCAATATGATAATCCAAACCAACATACAGGCTATGTATGCTTTGCGCGAAAAGAAGAATACTGACAGCGCAATTGTAAAGAATCTGGAAAAGCTCTCATCAGGCTTCCGGATCCGACAAGCGGCAGATGATGCGGCAGGTCTCGCCGTATCAGAAAAGATGCGCGCCCAGATTACTGAGTTGGAACGCTGCGAACTCAATGTTTCCGAGGGAATTGACATTGCGCAGACCGCAGACGGAGCGCTGGATGAGGTAGGCGAGATGCTGCGCCGTGCAAGAGAGTTATGCCTGCAGGCAAGCAACGGCACCTACAGCGACCAGGAACGTCTCTACATGAGCGAGGAGATCAACCAGATCTTTGGCGAGATTGAGCGCATTACGGCAACGAGCAGGTACAATACCATTCCGCTCTTCCGAAGCACTCCCACTGACTCTGACGATCCTGTTTATCTCTATGTGGAAGATTTTAACAAAGTCGCGGATCAGCAGCTGTGGGGCGAGATGGACTTTGTGAAAAGCGAACAGTTTTCCCCGCCCGCCGAGGCAAAGCCCGCCATCGTCGAGTTCCATCTGGCGGACGACATAGAAATGAACTATGCGGAATTATTGGACAAGAAATCAATCAAGATCGGCAGTTATACCTATACTTTTCGGAAAGATGCCGATTATAACAGTACTAATTCATACCAGCGTACTATTTCTATCAAAAATATCCAAACGGTTAAGGAGGCTATGGAACAGCTTGCCAAATTTTCCGATATTGACGAGGTAATTGTAGATGAAACCACGAAAACGGTAAAATTGACGGCAAGCATGGACAACTATTCTCAGCGTGTTGAGGCGAATGGAACCACTTCCTATTACACTGTGCCAAACGGAACCGGGGAAGGGAAAAACAACATGATAGTGCAAAATCCGGTGGGAAAGGAAACGATCGACCAAGTGGACGGCAATGGCATTGCAAACAACAAGCCGGTGTATGGGACGGATCTGTCCCTCTCTTTCGATATGTCCAGGATCAAAGAGCCGATTGACGTTGCCAATTTGATAAGGAATAAACTAAATATCCACATAGACGGATTAAGTCCGTCCGGCATTAGTATTCCATACAGCCAGATTATCAGTCAAACCTCAGGTACTATTTCCAAAGCCGATTTTACCACGGCTGTTATAAACAAGCTTAAGAGCACCCCTCCCCTCAATATGAGCAATACGGATATCAAGTATACAGATCCCAATCTGGAGATCAGGATCAGCCTTCCCTCATCCGCCTCTTCCGGTACCTCGCATATGGCGTACATCTCGGAATCAACCCAGGGAAAGCAAGAGGATCCTAAAGGGCCGAAATGGACGACTAACCCACTTAATTTTAGTACGAGTTCCACCCCGCCTTCTGCGGAGGTAGGCGGTACATTCACTGTACGGATTCCTGATGCGGGTTCATTCCATCTGCCGTTCTCTTTCCAATTGGGGTCCTATTCGCACATTTTTTATGACAGCACGAACAAAAATACTCCGATAAATACGGATGGTACGACCACATACAGCACGAGTGACTCCTACACACGCACGCATGACGTAAGCGGTAAGAGCCCGGCTGAGATCCGCGCCCAGGTAGTGGAGCTGATCAAGAACTACGGCAGCGGCTCCGTAAGGGAGGAGGGAAATGCGTTGGTTTTCACAGCGAATCCGAACACACCAGCCTATTCCTTTACAATACAAGGTCAGACCATAGATGTCAAAACCGCGATACCGCCCAGTACTCCCGTACTGTCGGGAAGCACCATTTATTTCAGCCAGGAAGTGTCCGTTCCCTTTACCGTAGATGTGCCTTTTGATGCATCCAAACTCATCGGGACAGGCTTTGGCCTTAGCAACGGAAACGACAGTTCGGTCGACAATTGGGAATTCACCGACGGAACCGGACTTCGTTCTGACTTTAACGATATCGATATTTCCGGCTGCAAGAATTTTGCGGATCTGGCCGCCGCCATGGAAGCAGCCATCCAAGCAACAGGCGGATTCGGGAACGATTGTGAAGTCAAAGTGGATGAAAGTAAGACTCCTGCAGTTTTGTCCATCCAGTGGAAACGCAGATGCAATTCCTATCAGGTCTCTGTTTCCGATGGCGCAGACGGTGTGTCTGGGATTGTGAAAGACGGCCCTGTGCGCTTTTCCGGCGGCACCCACGTTGGCCATGAGCAGAAGATCCTGGACTTTTCCTCAATCAACACCAACAATCTGGATACTCTGTTGGGTAAGGGATTCCGGGTCAATTGCGCAACATGCGAGGGGGAATATATCAACGTGTACTTTTGCTGGAACAACGACGGCAGTGCGCCTCCGTCGTTCACCCATGATGTCACCATCAATGGGCAGACCGTGACCCGTACCATCCACAACATCCCGGTAGAGTTGTCCAAGGTCACCAGCGGAGACGAGATCGTGAAGAGTATCGTCGATCAGGTAAAGCCTAGCCTGAGCCATTATACGGACATGGAAGTAGGGGATCCGCCCACCTCCCTCGTCATTCAAGACAAACGTCCGGGAATTGTCTATGATTCTCAGACCAATGAGATATTCTTTGGCTCTGTGGAAAGCGGTGTGTATACGAATTTTACCTATACCGTAACAAAGGAAGAGATTGTCCCGCCGGAGCCGGCCGAAGGCCAGCTATTGAAATTCCGGCACTGTGAGGTTGAGATTTATGCGGGACACAATCCGGATCCTGAGATGATCCCCATCCGCCTGCCTTTCTTGTCCTTGACGCAGCTGCGGCTGAATCCGCCGAAGCAGGTGGATCTTACGGATGAAGACCAAGATCCCTTAAGCCTGCTTAAGAAGGTCGATTGTGCCCACGACAGCATCGCTGACAGCAGGGCGGTCATGGGGGCAGACTACAACCGTCTGGAACACGCATACCAGGCACTGACCAATACTACCATCAACTTAAAAGATGCAGAAAGCCGCATCCGGGATGCGGATATGGCAGGCCTTATGATGGAGAAGATTAAAAACGACATCTTAAGCCAGCCTCAGCAGAGTATCATTGTCCAAGCCAGCAAACGTCCCGAACTCGTGCTTCAACTGCTTCATTAAGAAGCCGGTTGTCAAGGAACCGCAGGATTTTTCCTGCGGTTTTTGATTGGATATATTTCCTTTCGTTCCCGAAAAGTGGCCGTTTCGTTCCATTTACCAAAAAAATAAAAGATTCCTGCCGATATAATAGATGAATGTGCTTGCAGGTTTTGAGGTGATGTTTCAAGCAGGGCAGAAATCAAACCTGTAAAGGACACGTAAAAGTAAAGGAGAGGATTCATTATGAGTATCTCAAGCGTAAACAGTGCTTTGGCAGATATAAGTGAGTTTCCATCAATAGTTTAAAGGAGGGATCTATGATGCGTATAGGAAATAATTTTCAAGGAATGATGCAGTATTTTCTGAGGATGAACGGGAGTAAAATGGATTTCAATAAAGTGTTTAGCCAAAGTGCATTATCAGCCAGAGTAAGGGGGTATTATTGCGGCAATACTATTGAGGACCTGCGCTCTGGACATTTTAAGAATTCCTATGGTGTGGAAGGGATGTGCGTGACAGGAAGGAGTGATTATAAAAAAATCATCCCAGTATCAGATGAGATGAAAAATCATGTTCTGGAAGATGTAAAAATGGCTTATTACAAATACAATGGGATGTCAGGAGACAATGAGGCAGAATGGGACGCTTATTATCGTAAAAATAACGAATACTATAAGACGTTAAAAAAGGAAGACCGTTTATCTGCGGCCTGGACGCTGGGGCAGCTGCATTTAGGGATATCAGGCAAGGTTTCCAGTGTCATAAAAGCAAAAGTGCCTGGCTGGACAGCTGGAAACTATATCCCGGAGGGACTGTTGGATGAGATTTTTGCAGATGAGAGTATTACATCAATGGTGACGGGGAAAGCAGGAGGAACAGGGGGATTGGATATCAAGGCATAGCAGGTTTGTTCTTGTTGCTTATGCACCTTGCTGCGAAAACTCGCAGCAAGGTGCATAAGGATTAGATATGGGCGGATTTCGAGAAAATATCTGGGCATGCTCCCGGTATTTCTTTTTGGCATCATTCCAGTATGATAATATGACGGGCAAAATAAGTCAGATATTTAAGCACGTCGTATATGCAGACCAGATGCAGCCCATCAGGTTAGACGGCCTCTCTGCATCTCCTAATAAATGAACGTTATCTGCTTTGAGCGCATCGTATAATTCTCTGTTGGAAACATAGCCGACTGATACGACTACTGTGTCGGCCTCCACTGGTTTTACATCCCTATGGATTCCCTGCAGGCTCTGATTAAACGCTCTGCCTCTGATATTTGGCTCATTATATGTGACTGTCTCAATATAGGCTTTTCCGTCCTCATATTTTACGGCTTTGGAATTTTTAAGGATATCAACTTTATAATATTCCATCAGATCCAACAGGCAATTATAATTAGAAGCGGATAAACCTTCCACATTCAAGATGGTCGGGCAGGTCTCTACAAGTGTCACCTTTTTATTTTTCCTTGCCAGGTCATATGCCAGCTCACACCCGGTCAGGCCGCCGCCGACAATGACAACATTCTGATCCTGGATATTCTGGTTCTGTAATACATCCACTGCATAACGGACAGCCGGCTGGTCAAAACCAGGTGTGGGCAGTTTTCTTTCTTTTGCTCCTGTAGCAACAAATATTTCGTCATAACCGTCTTTATCTCCGGGTTTAAATTCTGTATTTAACAATACATGGACACCCGTATCCTTCATCTGTCTCCGATACCATTCGATCAGACGGCGGTCATCATCCTTAAAATCAAAGGCGGCCGCTGCAATAAAGATACCGCCCAATACGTCTCTTTTCTCGTACAGATCGACTTCATGGCCGCGCAAAGCACAGACTCTGGCTGCTTCCATTCCTGCAATTCCGCCGCCGACAACGGCAATCTTCTTTTTCGTATCTGCTTTCGTAATATTGTAATGATTTTCCATACCGCATCTTGGGTTCAACGCACAGGAGATATCTTTTAAAGCCATTTTCTCATAATCGAACTGAACGATCCTGGCGAGACATCCAAAATGGCAGGAAAAACATGGACGGATATCATCAAGCCGTTCCTCTTTGAATTTATTCGGCAGATCAGGGTCTGCCAATAACGGACGGCCCATGCCCATCATATCAATCTTGCCTTCTGCAATAGACTGGTCTGCCAAAGCAGGATCATCAAAACGGCCTGCACAGATCACAGGAATATCCACTTCCTTCTTGATCATGGCGACATCCTCCAGATTAAGCGCCTTCGGCATATATACCGGCGGATGCGGCCAATACCACGCATCATAGGTTCCATTGTCGCAGTCTAACATATCATAGCCCGCATCCTGCAGCATCCTGGCAGCTTTCTTGCTTTCCTCGTAATCTCTTCCGAACTCTTCAAACTTTTCTCCCGGAACTGCCCCCCCGGTTAAAGGCTTTTGTATAGCTTTTCACAGAGTAACGCAGCGAGACAGGAAAATCTTTACCGCATTTCGCCTTGATAGCCTGTACGATCTCAGTTGGGAAACGCAGGCGGTTCTCCAGTGAGCCTCCGTATTCATCCGTACGTTTATTAAAAGAAGAAATCGCAAACTGATCCAGCAGATATCCTTCATGGATCGCGTGGATCTCGACACCGTCAATTCCGGCATCTTTGGCGGCTTTGGCGCCAATGGCAAACCATTCTACATACTGATGGATCTCGACACCGTCAATTCCGGCATCTTTGGCGGCTTTGGCGCCAATGGCAAACCATTCTACATACTGATGGATCTCATCTACGGTCATCTCTCTCTGCACTTTACTAGGATCCCATACATTTGGAAGGGCAGAAGGTGCCGGGCCTTCAGGCGTGCCAGATCTTCCTGACATAGCTGATATCATAATAAATACTTTCGACACATACCGGTAAATGCCGTCTGCCAGATATTTCGTATTCTCAGTATATGTAGCAGGATTATTTACAATAGAAGGAAGAAATTCCCCGGGGGGGGGATCGGTGCCATCCCGGTAATGATCAATCCGGTGCCGCCTTTTGCCCTCTCGATATAATAGTCCGCTCCATCCTTCGTGTAAGATCCATCCCGGTTCATCATATGGGGAGAAAGTACGCCCATTGGCATCAGCGCAATTCTGTTTGGAATCTCCACATTGCCAATCTTGACAGGTGAAAACAGGTGATTGTAAGCCATAATTTACCTCCTCTTTTTACTGTTTATTATAATGCTGGCTAAATACTTAGTCAACGGCAGCGGTAAGTTATGGAGTTTCTAGGCATTGTTGATTAAGGAAATGGAAACACTCGTTAAAATCTGGAATACCGAAACATTTCAAAATGGGTAAAAATCAACACACCATCCATATACAAAAAGGTGATCCAGTTAGAGGAAAAGGGCTTATTACAAGCCGCACAAAGAAAGAGGGGAAAATGCCTGAAAAGGCGGTATATTCCTTGACGGATGCAGGAAATGAGGAATTTGAGAAGCTGATGCTTGAAATATCCTGCAAGCCGATTAACATATTCTTGGATTTTAATGCGGTCATTGTTAATTTAGAAAGCATGGAAAAGGAACAGCAGAGGGAATGTCTGGATAACATTGAGAGCAATATCAATGTGCTGAAATCCTATCTTGAGGAGAACATGGACTTAAAAGAAAACGCCCCCGATATTCCTGCTACGGGCATGGCGGTTCTGCATCAGCAATTTCGATTAGTGCAGGCAATCGAAGAATGGATAAGGGCATTGAAAGAAGAACTGCTGTAAATGTGGATGATTTAAAACATAGCAAGAATGATGAAAAGATAGAAAACTCCTTGTGCTACAATATCTCATTGAACCCCTGATTTGACATTTCGTAATGTTAAAAAAATGAGGGTGAAAACGAGGAAAGGAGGTCGCAAAATGCAAGGTCAGACAGTACGCATTGTTTCACAGGCTATC
>CAJUTU010000028.1 GCA_910589385.1 uncultured Lachnospiraceae bacterium | reverse complement strand
GTTCTAATGCAACCCTTTTTTGTTTTATCAACCCATTTATTAACTAACACCAAAATAATACACAGCCGTTTTCTATATCACAATGATTATTTTTCTATAAATTACCAAGCAGTTTATCAATGCTTACTATTTTTACACTGAGCACAAAAATCTCTGCTGCTATTTTCAGTTCATCCAATGTCGGATAAGACGGTGCAATCCGGATGTTGCTGTCTTTCGGATCCTTACCATATGGATAGGTCGCCCCTGCGTCTGTCATTACCAGTCCCGCCTCTTTTGCCTTCGCCACGATTGCCTTTGCACACCCTTCCATGGCATCAAAGGAAATAAAGTAACCGCCCCGCGGCGCAATCCAAGAGCCAATCTCCAATCCGCCCAGTTCTTTCTCTAATGTGTCTATCACGGTCTCGAATTTTGGACGCATAATGTCTGCATGTTTTTTCATATGCTGTACCATACCGGAAATATCCCCGAAAAACCTTGCATGGCGCAGCTGGTTCACCTTATCATGCCCGATAGTCTGCACCTGCATCTGCTTGCGGATCTCCACCAGGTTTGCATCCGATGCCGCAAAAGCAGCGATTCCAGAACCCGGAAAACTAATTTTCGATGTGGAGGCAAATTTATATACCAAATCCGGATTACCTGCTTTTTTACATTCCATAAAAATCTCAATCAGATAGTCATGCTTATCATCATATAGGTGGTGGATTCCATATGCATTATCCCAATAAATGCGGAAATCCTTTGCCGCCGGTTTCAGACAGGCAAAACGATGAACCGTCTCATCAGAATAGGTAATTCCCTGTGGATTCGAATATTTGGGTACACACCAGATTCCTTTGATCGTCTCATCCTCTGCAACCAGCTTTTCCACAATATCCATGTCAGGACCGGTCGGAGTCATGGGTACGTTCACCATCTCAATTCCAAAATGCTCTGTTATCGTAAAATGCCGGTCATATCCCGGAACCGGACATAAAAATTTTACTTTATCCAGCTTCGCCCAGGGTGTGCTTCCCATAACGCCATGGGTCATGGCATGTGATATCATATCATACATTACGTTCAGGCTGGAGTTACCAAAAATGATAATATTATCTTTCGGTACTTCCATCATATCTGCCAGAAGCTGCTTTGCCTCTCTGATTCCGTCCAGTACTCCATAATTTCTGCAATCAACGCCTTCCTCGCAGATCATGTCCGATTCTTTATGCAGTACATCCATCATTTCCATGGACAGATTGAGCTGTTCTGTTGATGGTTTTCCTCTGGACATATCCAGATTCAATTTTTTTGCCTTGACTGTCTCAAACTCATGCTCCAGTTCTTTCTTCAATACTTCCAGTTCTTCCACATACAGCTCTTTGTATGGCGTCATACTCTCAACCTCCAAAATTCTTCTCACCAATTTGTTATCGTTTGATATTGTATATAATTTTCGACAATTCGTCAACCATTTTATTAATTTAATGTAGTTTCAATGTAATTCAATGAAGTGAAATCATTTTATTTCAAGAAACTTGAAATACTCAATTTGAAGAACTATAGCTGAAAATACAATGTTCTTTGCATATCTCTAAAATAAATTTCAAAAAAGTATTCACACATCTCTTCGTACTACATATTATGGAACTGTAAACAATCAATTTGGAGGATATCAAAAATGAGTGATTTAAGCGCAACAAACTGTGGATGCGGATGTGAAAATGGAGGTCTCTTCAGTAACAACGGCAACAATTCCTGTCTGTGGATCATCTTGCTGCTCATTTTCTGCGGCGGATGCGGCGGCAGCGGCAGAATGGGTGACGGATGCGGATGTGGATGCGGCAATGACAGCTGCATGTGGATCATCCTGCTCCTGATCTTCTGTGGTGGATGCGGCAACGGATGCGGATGCTAATTCTTCTGAATATGTTCTAACTAAAATATCCCCGGTGCAATCGTACCGGGGATATCCTATATTGGTTTCACTCCCTTGGCAGGCCGTTCATTCCAACGGCCATCTTATTCTGCTTCTTCCTTTCCCACATCTTCCTGTTCTTCAAAGTCCCTTTTCATATCACGCAGTTCTTCTCTGCTTTTCTTTAACATACAGTCCTCGTCCAACTCATAGACTGCATTCCCGTCAATAATCAATTTTGACCTCATACATGTCCACCTTATAATGTTTAATACCTATTCCTTACTATTGTATGATACATCTGATAAAAGGTCCCATAGTAACATATTTTCTTCATTTCTGTCATATACATATACAACGTTAAAAACAGGAGTGCCTATGGAAAAGAAACCGCCAAGACCAATGACTCCTTTTGATGAATGGACAGTCCCAAATGAACTCCATACTTTGAAGCTGCTTCTTCCGTACACTCCTGCCGCCTCACAGCCGGCATTAGGGATGCTCATTAAAGTGATCGAGCTGCAGCATACAATGGATTATTTTCAGCAAAAAAAAAATTTCATACAAAGCCAGGATTTTTCCAGTGGGTTTTCATCCCCCTTAGATATGCTGGAAGAAATTTCTCCCTACCTTCCTCCAGATGAAGCCAGTATGCTCAACACATTCCGCAATATGATGAATATAATGGATATGGTACAGATGATGCAGACATTCTCTGACACCAGCGGCGACGCTTCTATGGATTCAAGTGTTTGTGATGAGGATGTCCGGTCTACAGGATCCGTCCAGTCTGAGAATAGAAATTCTTCCACAGGATCTAAAGCGTCGGGCAGCCAGGATGCTTCTTCCAAACCTGGCGGTTTTGGCAGTGGGTTCAATCCCATGAACCTGGTAATGGGGATGCTTTCTCCAGAACAGCAGGAGATGTTTGAAATGTATCAGAACATGTTTTCTCAGCCAGAAGAATCTGTGAACACATCGACAGAATTTTCTGATGATACTGCTTTCGCGACGCAAGACAATGTCTCTCACGGCAATACAGCCTCCGAAACTCAGGACGATAATTTCCCTGACAATGCATCCTTCGAAACCCTGGGCAATGATTTCACTGACAATATGACTTTTGAAGTACAAGAGAACGATTCTTCTGACAATATAGTTTCTGAAACACAAAACAATAATGTAAATTCAAATAAAGAAAGGAATGATCTAGATTATGAATGAATGGATAAACAACCCTATGCTAAAAAATATTGATCCGGTAAAACTCAACCTGATCCAGAAAGCCGCTTCACAGGTTTCCGGAAAATCAGGAAAAGAACTTGCTCCGATCATGATGGCACTCATTACCAGTGCAAACCGCCAGAAAATCCAATTTTCAGAGGAAGAAATCAGTTTAATCCTAGAAATATTAAAAGAAGGGAAATCCAAGGAGGAACAGGAGCAGATAGATAAGTCTATCCAGATGGTCATGAATTTAATCAAAATGAACCAAAAATAGGACAGATTTTTATTGTTTTTCATGTTTCCTTTTTGTATACTCTAATCATCAAGCGTCATTCTTTGAAGGCGCAGATGTTTGGAGGAAATACATCATGAAAAATATAAGGATGACCTTAGAATACGACGGGACAAATTATCAGGGCTGGCAGCATCTTAGTAAAAAGGGCAGTTCCAACACCATCTGCGGCAAGATTACTGATACGCTCTGCAAAATGACCGGGGATTCTATAGAACTGTTCTGTGCTGCCCGCACAGATTCCGGCGTCCATGCTGCATGCCAGACCATCAGTTTTAAAACAAACTCCACACTCTCTGCTTCCGAGTTCAAGCTTTCTTTAAATCAGTATCTGCCGCAGGATATCGCTGTCCTCTCTGCCGAAGAAGTCCCGGAACGTTTCCACGCTGCCTTGAACTGTATTTCCCAAACCTATACTTATCGAATTCAGGCCCGTATGATTCCAGATGTATTCATGCGGAAATATATGCTCCATATTCCTGAGCCAATAGATGTGGCAGCCATGGCAGAAGGCGCTTCTGCCATAATAGGCACTTGGAACTTCTTCAGCTTCTCTTCTGGGAAAAAGAAAAAAAGCACAGATAAAACTGTGCTTCGCTGCGAAGTCATATCCCCGGCAGACGGAGAACTCCATATCATTCTAGAGGCAGATGGATTTCTCCACCTGATGCCCCGCCTGATCATCGGCACACTTCTGGATATCGGTCTTGGAAAACGCCCCCCTGCATGCATCCCTGCGATTCTTTCAAGAAAAGAAGCTCCCGGCAGGCCGGCTCCCGCATATGGGCTGTGCCTCACCGGCACACATTACAGCACGTCTTAAGGAACGGTATCTTCATAAAGTTCCTTGATCGTGAAAATAGTTCTTCACTTTGCTTAAGCCATAAAAACTCCTGCCACATGATAAGCCAGAAAACTCATAACCCATGCAGTCACTGTCTGAAAAAGCAGAATTCCCGCAGTCAGTCTTTTACTTCCCACTTCCCGGTTGATCGTAGCAATAGTCGCCGTGCAGGGCACATACAGCAGACAAAAAGTCATCAACGCATAGGCATTTGCTATGCCAAATCCCATCTGTCCTAAAATCTCCGTAAAACCTGCCATTCCACCGGCGGTCGTAATGTTCTGGATTCCAAACAGCACGCTGCAGCTGGATACTACCACTTCTTTTGCCGCAATCCCGGCGATCAGGGCCACAATAATCTGCCAGTATCCGAGGCCTACCGGTTCAAAAATCGGTACAATACCCTTTCCCACTGCTGCCCCGAAACTCTGGGAGATATCCGTGACATATCCTCCCTTTCCGAAATTCAAGAGAAACCACATCAGGATAGATGCTATAAAAATGACGGTCCCCGCCTTGCTCAGGTAATCTTTTACCTTCTCCCACACATAGATGGCAATTGTTTTTGCATTCGGCGCCTTATATTCCGGCAGCTCGATCAGCAATGCATGTTCCGCCTTACTCCCGTCCACCTTAGAAATGAAAAGGGCGGTTCCAACTACTACAAGGATTCCCAGCAGATACATCGAATAACAGGCAAGCATCGCATATTTCCCAAAAAACATGGACGAAAACAACACATAAATCGGCAGCCTGGCACTACAGGACATAAACGGTGTAACCAGTATCGTCTTCAGCCTGTCTTTCCGGTTCTCTAATGCCCTGGATGCCATCACCGCCGGGACGGAGCATCCAAAACCTAACAGCATCGGGAGGAATGCCTTTCCTGACAGCCCGATCGCGCTCATAATATCATCCATGACAAAGGCCACTCTGGCCATATATCCACTGTCCTCTAAAAATGCCAGCGCAAGGAAAAGGATAAATATATTCGGCAGAAATGTCAGGATACCGCCCACACCGGAAATAATCCCTTCCACGATCAGAGACTGCAACATAGGATTTACATCCCAGGCCGCCAAAAGCCCCTGAGCCGCTCCCGAAAAGATTTCCAGGCCAGTTTCAAAATACCCTTTCAGCCAGTCCCCCACTGTAAATGTAAGGAAAAATACCAGTGCCATGATTGCCAGAAAAATAGGAAGCCCCAGCCATTTTCCCGTCATATATCTATCAACGCTGTCCGTCCGTTCTTCCTTCTGGCTTTTATTGACCAGTGCTTCTTCTATGATCTCCTCAATAAAATCGTATTTCTGGCTGATGATCTCTTTTTCGTAGCTTCGGTCCAGCACTTTAGGGATATCCATCGGAAATTTCTTACATACTTCCTCGTCCTGCTCCAAGATCTTAAGGGCATGCCACCGCTTATTTTCTATATCCGGATATTTTTTATCCAACTCCACAATGACCTGATCGATCTTATCTTCAATAAAATCCTCATACACCATCGCGTACTCACTGTGATGGCTGTGTGGATGTACAGACTTGCGCGAGTGATGATGGATGAACGGACTCTGCTGGGTGTACTCCTTATGGTGCGCCACTGCATTCATCAAAATTTCCAAACCTAAACGCTTACGCGCAGATACTGCAATACAGGGAACACCCAGCATCTCCGGCAGGCGGTGCAGATCGATCTCCATTCCACGTTCTTTTACAATATCCATCATATTCAGCGCCAATACCACAGGTTTCCCCAGCTCGATCAGCTGTAGTGTCAGATACAGATTACGCTCAAGTGATGAGGCATCCACCAAATCTACGATGACATCCACCTCATCGCTTAAGATGCATTCCCTTGATACCTTCTCTTCCATGGTGTAGGACGTCAGGCTGTAAATGCCAGGAAGGTCGATCAGCTTAAACTCCTGTCCCTTATATGTAGTCCACCCTTCTTTTTTCTCCACCGTAACTCCAGGCCAGTTCGCCACCTTGAGGTTTGCCCCTGTATAAGCATTGAACAATGTTGTCTTTCCACAGTTGGGGTTCCCGATGAAGCCCACATTAATTACTTTCTGGCTCATGCGATATCTCCTTTATCGTGACTCTTTTAGGCCTTTAATTTACAGTAATATTCTCAGCAATCCTTTTGCCAAGGGCAAACCGGGTTCCACGGAATTTTACAGTAAGCGCACCTTTCTTATCGTTATTTAAAATTGTCACCTTCGTTCCGGCAGTGAGGCCAAGCGCCTCCAGCCGCCGCTCCAGGTTCAGTTCCACATCAATATCCTGAACCTCGTAAACATGATTGTTCTTTCCCTCTTTCAGTCTCATTGATTCTCCGTCCGGCCATATAATTTTGTGATCTTATAAATTTCCTTTGTCAGCTTTTCATCAATCTGTCCCTTTTTCAGCCTCCATACCCAGTTATTTCCCAAAGTAGACGGTATATTGATGCGTGCCCTCTCATCCAGACAGAGGAAATCCTGAATCGGTATGATACAGAGATCTGCAACACTGCCCATAGCCATTGCGATAAAGTCCCATGACAGCGTATCCTCGTCCAGCGCCGGTTTCCGCAAATACTCTTTTGCAAAATCCCTGCATCCCTTATCCACATTGTGATACCAGCCGCGTGTCGTATCATTGTCGTGAGTCCCTGTATAGACTACACAATTCGTAGGATAAGTATGGGGCAGATAATTAGCGGCCTCCCGCGAATCAAACGCAAACTGGATGATCTTCATCCCTGGAAAGCCGGTATCCTTCAAAAGCTTCAATACCGTATCTGTCAGGTATCCCAAATCCTCTGCAATAATATCCAGCCTTCCCATTTTTTTCTCCACAGCTTCAAAGAAAGCAATCCCCGGCCCTGGCTTCCAGCTTCCATTCTCGGCTGTCGCATCCCCATAGGGAATCGCATAATATTCATCAAATCCCCGGAAATGATCGATCCTGACTTTGTCGTACAATTGGAAACTATACGCAATACGCTTCATCCACCAGCTATAACCTGTCTTTTTATGATATTCCCAATCATAAAGCGGATTCCCCCACAATTGGCCTGTTGCGGAAAATGCATCTGGCGGGCAGCCTGCTACCGCTATGGGCAGATTGTCCTCATTGAACTGGAATAATTCTGGATTTGCCCAAGTATCCGCACTGTCAAACGCAACATAGATTGGAATATCCCCGATGATCTGCACGCCCTGCTTATTGGCATAGTCATGCAGCCTGCGCCATTGACGGTCAAATTCAAACTGCTGGAACCGATAAAAGTCTATTTCATCTTTCAGTTCTTCCTTTGCACGCTGCAATGCTTCCGGCTTCCTGTCCCGGTATTCTTTCGGCCACTCAATCCAGCTTTTTCCGCCCTGAGAGTCCTTGATCGCCATATAAAGGCAATATTCTGTCAGCCAGTCCTCATTTTTTGCTAAAAAAAGTTCATATTCCTCATCCGGCTGAAACCGTTCAAAGGCTTTACGCAGTATTTTGAACCGGCTGAAGTACAATGCCTCATAGTCAATCCGATCCTTTTCCTTCCCAAAATCACATGCCTTACATTCCGACTTTTTCAAAAGCCCTTCTTTTCTCAATGTTTTCAGATCAATAAAGTAAGGATTTCCTGCAAATGTAGAAAACGACTGATATGGAGAATCCCCATAACCAGTCGGTCCAAGCGGCAGTAACTGCCACTTGCTCTGTCCCGCCTCTTTCAACTGATCTACAAATTCATATGCCTCTTTCGAAAAACACCCAATCCCATATTTGGAGGGTAACGCAAAAATCGGCAGTAAAATTCCACTTTCTCTCATAATAGTTCTCCTTTCCTCATTACAAGTACTCCCCTTACCTCTCATGTTGAGCTTCCATATACTCTAATTCAATGGGGTCAATGGGGTCAACGGGATTCTCCTGACGCATCTTTGTCTTACGCCCATGGCGGCGCAGAAGTTCCCCGCCCTTGTTATAAAACCAGAACGAATAGGCAAAAATCATTTTCACTCTGCCCATCTTTTCCTTCGTGGTCTTTGTATAATAGCCTCCCCCTGTCTGGAATGCTATTTTTTTATGGATCATAGAAATCAATTCTGTCTCACAGGTCACGGGTTCCGGCAGTATCGTATAGGCCATTCCCACACACTCCGGCTTATGTGCATCACTTCCGCCCACCGTAACCTTATCATACTTCTTAGCCAGGCTGAGTGCCTGAGCATTTGATTCCTCAGACTCGCAGCAATTATAGGCCTCAACAAAATCAAAACGATTCAGCAGATCCGGGAACATGCGGTACCGCTTCGTATTCGCAAAACTTAAATACTTCTCCCCACAGGGATGGGCCGGACCTAAAACCCCGCCGTTGCGGTGTACAAAATCAATCAGCACGGATACTGTCATCCCCCGGAGTTCCAGCAGACGCATCTTAACCCCTTCCGGCATAATTACCAATATATGCCCGGCGTCCCGGGTATCATACTCAATCCCTTTCAAGACAACAAAGTCCGTATGGCTCTTTCCCTTTATATGGTCTTTCCAGTAACGGTAGCCCTTGTATGTGTTGTGGTCTGTGATCACCATCCCCTGAAACCCTTTCTCTTTCAGAAGAGTAATATACTCTTCCACACCGACCTTACTGTCAAGGGATCCCTCCTTCACATGGCAATGCATATCAATTTTCATATACCGGCTCCTTTTATTATTTTCTGATCTTTCGTTTTCTTTGCTTCTCTATTTTCCTTCGTTATCTCATCACCTTCTTATCTTACTACTTCTGTGTTTTCTTATTCTTTTTAGACTTCACTTTTTTCTTCTTGCCTGTCATTCCCTTTTTCCCCATAGAGGGCTTTTCATCCATCTCATCTATCATAGCCCTGGCTTTTTCGATGTCATTTACCACAGAATTTTGTTCCCGGATTTTTTTTGCTTTTTCCAGATTCCTCTTTTTCTGCTTTCCGGATTCCATTAAAAATTGCACGGCAATTCCCAGAACCGCAAGTACAGCACAGATTGCAATACGAATGATCTTCCCTTTAAATGGCAGCAGCATGGCAATTGCCGTCCCTGCTCCGAATGCCCCATAAACGCCTGTCAAAACAATGATGATCAGCTCTGCGAACCGCAGCGTAAACAACGCGATCACCAGGCCTGCTCCGGCACAGGCCAAAAGAATCCTCCAATCCTGCGGCTGAAGGATATACACTCCAAGCGCGCATCCTGTGGTCCATGCAACCAAAAATACCCCTACACGATAAATAACTGCCCCAAGAATTGCCAAAAGAAGTCCTAAACCCCCGCCGGCGATCAATGTCATCTTTGATTCCAGCCCAAATGCAGATGCTGCCAAAAAGCCGATAGAAAAACCCAATGCAAGCCCAAGGAGCGCTGACCACAGCCGAATCAGCTTTAATCCGAAAAAGCACCATAAAAGCCCTGCCAGTACCGCGGCTGCCAGCACCGCTAAGATGATGGTCTTTATACGTCCTTCCAATGCAAATGGATTCTGAAGAGCCATATCATAACCTGTGTCCTGCAAAATATCTCTCAATGCATATACATCCATACTACCCTCTCCTTATCTTATGTTCTCCCCTTTTTCATCTGAACTCTTTCCTTTGATACTTTTAATTTTACCATATTTCCTATATTATACAAGAAAAAAATAGTTGACGTTGACATTTTTAGGAATACTGATTAGAATAACATGCATAGGCTTTGAGAGGAATTAGAGCCATATAGTTTTATAAAAAGGAGTTTATACATATGGAACAATTAACAATCCCAGATAAATATTATTCCCCATTAACCATCCGTGAGACGGAAGTTGCCATCAAGGAAGTGAAGGATCATTTTGAACGCGCTCTGGCAAAGTCACTTCATCTAACCCGTGTCTCAGCGCCGTTGTTTGTCCGTCCTGAATCCGGATTAAACGATAACCTGAATGGAGTAGAACGCCCGGTTGCTTTCGGGATCAAGGAGCAGAATGAGGCTACGGCTGAGATCGTCCACTCCCTTGCCAAGTGGAAACGACATGCGCTAAAGCACTACGGATTTCATTCCGGAGAAGGGCTGTATACAGATATGAGCGCCATCCGCCGGGATGAGGACACAGACAATATCCATTCTTTATATGTGGATCAATGGGACTGGGAAAAAGTCATTTCCAAAGAAGAAAGAAATATGGAAACACTGGAATATACAGTCCGGAAAGTATTCAGTGCATTAAAGGAGACGGAAGATTTCATTTCCAGGCGCTATAACTACATACAGCCGCTTCTGCCTGACGATATTTTCTTTATCAGTTCACAGGAATTGGAGGATATGTATCCGGACTGCACGCCGAAAGAGCGTGAAAACCGGATTGCAAAAGTAAAAAAAGCAGTTTTCGTTTCTCAGATCGGGAAAACGCTGGCTTCCGGGGAGAAGCACGACGGGCGCGCACCGGATTATGACGATTGGGAGCTGAACGGAGATATCATCGTATGGTATCCGGTTTTAAAAATGGGGCTGGAGCTGTCTTCTATGGGAATCCGCGTAGATGAAGATTCCCTGGCTCGTCAGTTAAAGCTCGCCGGATGTGAAGAACGTGCAGAACTTCCTTTCCAGAAGGCGCTTCTGGACAGGAACCTGCCTTACACGATCGGAGGCGGAATCGGACAGTCCAGAATCTGTATGTATTATCTGAGAAAAGCCCATATCGGGGAAGTCCAGGCCTCTATCTGGTCTGACGAAGTGCTGGAGACTGCACGGCAGAACGGAATTCAGTTATTGTAATTTTTCTTTCTGCATAGCTGAAACTGTCCGGCTATATTTGGCTGCCGGACAGTTTCTTTTCATAAAAGTTTTCCATCTGTACGGTTGGATGTTCCTTGGAGCATCCAACCTGCTCATCAATTTGCAAAAAACCGTGCTGACGCACTCTTACGTCTGCTATCGCAGCGGTACAGGTGGAAAGTTTTTTCCAGATCACATCTTACAGTAGCCCAATCCCTTCCAACAGAATTTTTCCTCCGATGAGTATCAGGATCACTCCTCCGCACAATTCTGCCCTGGCTTTGTATTTTGTTCCAAAGATACTTCCGATTTTCACTCCAACAGCCGAACAGACAAAGGTGACCAGTCCAATAAAGGAGACTGCCGGGATAATGGATACTCTGAGGAAAGCAAAGGTTACGCCCACAGCCAGAGCGTCAATACTTGTGGCTACCGCCAGAACAAACATAGACCGCACCGTCATGGAATTGTCCATATTTTCTTCTCCGCCAAAAGATTCTTTTATCATTTTTCCACCAATGATCACTAATAGAATAAATGCAATCCAGTGGTCGTATTCCGTGATCGCATCGGTAAAAAATCTGCCCAGATAATATCCCAGCAGAGGCATGAGTGCCTGAAAGCCTCCAAACCAGGCTCCTGCAAGAGCCATATGCTTTTTGTTGATTTTTCCAAGCGACAAGCCTTTACAGACAGATACAGCAAAGGCATCCATTGATAGGCCTACGGCCAATACAAACAATTCAATAATTCCCATTTTTCTCTTCCTTTCCTATTGTTGAAAAATGATCGTGTGCATTATTTTACCGAAGGGATTTTGCAAAATAGCAGAATATCAGGTTATGGCCTCTCCCACACTATGTAATAAATTTACTGCCGCATCACAAAAAAAGACCCATAGGCAGCCATCATAAGTAAGCTGTCCATGAGTCTCATCGTTTCAAGTATCACCGGGGGCAGCGCCGCCCCATTATGTCGATAATACTGCATATCAAACCATCATATAATATGCCGATTACTCCCTCGTGGTAATTGTTGACATTGTAACACGTTACGATTGATTTATCAAGCAGAAATACAGATATTTTGTGCAACAATCTTTACATAATCTTCTGTTTTGTCCCGCATAATGTGGCCCCCCTGCTGCAGCTCATCCAGAGAAAGTCTATGGGAAATCAAGTCTGCCGGAGAGATCCGCTTTTGCTTCAGCCGCCTTAACACATAATGCCAGTCGTCTTCCCTGCTGTACCCGTATCCTTCTTTTTCCTCATATGTCTTGTACTCAGGCAAATCCTTTTTTTGGAATAATACATTAGAAAAAGACGAATTCCATGTTCCGGTAACTGTCAATTGATTCCGCAGGATCTTCCAATATACAGATTTTTCCAGGTTCATATCCGAAAACGGATTTCCAACAAGCATCACTTTGCCTGCCGGAGCCGTATGTTCAATGCCCAGAGTCAAAGTCTCATTCTTTCCCACACATTCAAAAAACACGTCTGCACCCGCGCCGTCCGTGCACTCCATAAGCCATTTTCCGGCATCCTGCCGTCTACTGTCACAGTAGGAATCCTCTGGCAGCCCCAGCTTTAATACCATCTTCTTTTGGAAATCCTTATTTCCAATGGTCAGAATCTTTTGAAATCCTGCTTCCCGGAGAAACATAAGCAGCAAAAGCCCGATCGTGCCGAGCCCACATACAGCTACCGTATCGTCAGGACCTGGCGCGATCCTCCGCATCGCATGGACTGCCACTGCCATAGGTTCCAACATGGAAGCCTCTTCAAATGTAACGCCGTCAGGCAAACTGATCAGATTCTCTGCCGGAACCGCTGCATACTCTGCAAAACCGCCGTTTCTGCGGGAACCTAAATAGCTATAGTTCCTGCACATCTCATACTGCCCTTTCTGACAGGGCAGACAGGCTTTACATGGGATCAATGGAAAAATCCCCACACGCTCTTCCTGCCATTCTGCATCCACGGCATCTCCTCGTTTTATTACAATACCGGAAAATTCATGGCCGGGTATCAGCGGAAAGGAATATGTGCCGTTTTGATAAACCCTTGGAATATCCGAACCGCAAATGCCGGCTGCCTGTACTGCAACCAGAACTTCATTCTCCTTTATTTCCGGCGTCTCCACCATTTCCAGTCTCAAATCATTTACATCATGCAATACCCATGCTTTCATCTGTTCCTCCTGTTTTTTACGAAACTCACCGCTCATGCCGGAGCCAGAATCTTCCACAGCCACAAAATAGGCCGTCTCCTGGCTAGACAATTCAATCACACTAGACAACAGCTTCAATAATTCTTTTATCTCCTACAATAACTTCCTTTACACCAATCTGTTTATTTTGATTTAAATTGAAACTGAGCATATATCCTGTGTCCTTATGATAGTCATCCAAATAGCCGGCTATCTGCGATTCACCACGGTTATTGTACTCCTGTCCTCTCCATATCTTTGTTTCGATAATCTGTTGTTCTCCCCGATAGTCAATTATAATATCTGTACGCCCCATACTTCTTGTCCGTGATTCAACGTAATAATTTCCTGTGCCATTGATAATAGGCTGCAGATAAAGCAAAAATAATTTTCGCCCGGACTCCTCAATAAATTTCTCTCCGCAATCATAATACAAATCATGAAAGTGTTCAACAAACTTTTCTAAAACAAGTCTCATATTAAGATATCCACCAATAACAAACTGGTTCTTCTCCCTGACCGATGCACTGTAAATATCATTTTTCTGTATTTCCTCCGCAGAAAGATATAGATTATAGAGCACTGTTTCAAAAATACGGTTTGCAATTGCCACATCCCCATCCTTATTCTTAATAAACCCGAACATAGATGCCATGCCGATCACCGGATTCAGCGGACGGAACGGCACGCTTTTTCCTGAGAAAAGAATTTCAAAAATCATCCCATCCAATTCCTGATAGTCTTGAAGTTTCACGGTAAGAGATTCAAACAGCGTATTCTTTTCAGCAAGCATAATACGGATTGCAGCTAAAAAGCCTTCCTTTGCCCATGCTGTTTTTTTATCAGGAAATTTTTCGCTCCCTGATATTTGTTCGTCTATCAGCTTGCATATACGGGATACTAAAAATGGATATCCTGATGTGTAATCAAAAATCATCTCAGAAATTCCCACTATATCCATCCCTGTATGATAGTCCTCCTCATAATCTTTCAGCATTCCTGCAATCCCAGCTTTTGACAAACTCATTTCTACGCCAAAATCTGCGGCAATATTCCATGGACTATTCTTTTCCTGTTCTTTTTCCGAACGCATTTTCACTTTCAAATTCTTAATATCGCGAACTCCTGCAAGAATCACAGCACGAAATGTCGGTCTTTTTTTTCGTTTCAGATACAAATCTCTGAGCTGGCCTAAGAAAGCCGCAAAGATTTCATTATTGCTTGCCTGATCCACCTCATCGATCATAAGCACTACCGGCCTGGGGGTTTCTCTACAGATCTTTATGATCATACTTGTCATAGCACGGAAATTTATTTTTCCGGATTCATCCGTACTGAATTTGGATAATTCCTCTTTTATTTCATTGGAAATGCCTTCTACCTCTCCAAACTCAATCGTATCATACAACAATCCAAATAAACGTACACAGAACGCATTTTCGTCTGCAAAAGTCTCACTTGTAAGACCTTCAAAGCTAAGAGAAAATACTACATATTCCTCTTCAAGCCTTTCTTTGAGAACTTCCAAAGTGGTAGTTTTTCCATACTGCCTCGCACGGTTTATTGTAAAATATTCTCCTGCTTCGATATATGTCTTAATTTCTTCTACTTTATCCGAAATATCTACCATATAATGATATTCTGGAAGACATAAGCCTGTAACATTAAATTTTTTCGCCATTGCAGTCTCCATTGATAACAGCCCATTATAAAATCAGCCCTTTCAAAAAGCTGTCTGCCAGTTCCGGCCAGACGCTTACCTCTGGTTCCGAAGACCTCTTCTTCCCTTCCTTCTGCTGTCTCTCCTCTTCCTCCCAGCCAGCCAGTACATTGTCGGATACACGGATCTCCCCTGCTTTTACTTTTCTCATTACACCAACGATCTGCTCCATAGTATAGGGAGTCATGTGGACTCCATTTGCCCAGTCGTCATCCGCAAGGGACAATCCATGTTTTCCCCTGGTAAACATATGGAACGCACAGGGGACGCCTTTTTCCCTGCATGCCTGTATAAACATTTCACTGTTCTCTACCGGTACTGTCTCATCGGTTGCCGTAGCCCACAAAAAACACGGCGGTGTCTGTTCTGTCACCTGTTTTTCCAAAGACATATATTCTAATTCCTCCGGCGTGGCATCCTCTCCTAACAGTGCGATAAAAGAACCTCTGTGTGCCTTTTCTCCTGAAGTAATCACAGGGTAACTTAATATTGCTGCATCCGGCCGGTTGGAAATCCCACTATACTTTTCTGACGTATCCTGAACATCCTCATAATGCACACACAGGCTGCCGCACAAATGCCCTCCCGCCGAAAATCCACATATGGTTAGTTCTTTTTCTTTCACTGCAAATTCCTCTGAATGGCTCCGGATATAACGGACTGCCCGTGAGATATCCTTCAAAGGCTGCTTCTTCAGTGGAACCATCTGTAAGAAATTCACAGTATATGTCAGTACAAAGGCCTGGTAGCCCTTTTCATAAAATTTCAGCGCCACCAGCTCCCCTTCTGTCGGAGAAACCACACAGTAACCGCCGCCCGGCACCACTAAGATACATGGTCTTTTGACATCATCTTCATGCAGATACGATGTAATATTGGGGACGAATCCAAAGGCATGCCCGTATGAATATTCTTCCGGCTCCCAAATCTGGTATGATTTCGTTTTCATTCTCTCTTTCCTCCATATTCATTGATTGGTCTTTCTGTAAAACCTATAAACTTATATTTTACTATTAAAATATTCTTGTGTAACCTGTAACTGTTTCTTTAAAATCTCTTTCCACATTCTTGTATGGATTTCGCAAGATCCTTTAGAAACCTTGGTCATTCGTATATTTCCATTGATATCCGTTTTCCTATAAAAGTAATGATCCGTATCCTTATATAATTCCCAGCCGTCTCTATCACAAAATCGCTTTATTTCTTTCCATCTTGGCATTGTAAAAAATCTCCTAGCTTTTCCGGGTCATCTATGATCAAAGCCTTAAAGATATAAGGAATATGTTTTTTCCTATTAGGGCTGCGTGAATATAGTTCATACTCATCATAATACTCAAGCGAATATTCTAAAATAGATTTTGCAAGGTTTAAACGTGCCTCCTGTTCATCTTTTCCATTCTCTATAAGATCAATTTCATTAAGAGATAGTGTAACTGAACCATCTTCTTCTATATATTTTAGTGCTGTAAACTGGTATGCCTGCAAGATTTCTGACATTGTCTCTAAATTGGAGAACCACATTTTATCTCTTGTACGTTTAATAATCTTTGGTTTATTATGAATCACACTGTCGCAAACAGCGCTCCATTCTTTTCTTACAGTTGTAGCCTGTTCTATTAACATATTTGTCATCTCCTTCCTAATTTTAATTATAGCAAAAGTGTACAGAATGTCAACAATGACATGTTAAAACGTCTGCATACGATAGAATAAAAAACTCCCGGCATCCATGATCATGGATGCCGGGAGTTTTTTATTCTACAGCTTTTTCTATTCCTCACCGTAAACTGCTACCAGCTTCTTCAGATAAGCATATCTTTCCATAGCTTCCTTCTCATTCTGAGCGAAAAGTTTTGCAGCTTTTTCCGGATTTGCTCTCTTCAATGCGTTGTAACGAACTTCTCCGTCAAGGAATGCCTGATATTCTTCAGCCTTTGGCTCCTTGCTGTCCAGAGTGAACTTGTTGCCTTCAGCAGCCGGGTTGTACCGGAAGTTGTTCCAGTATCCACATTCTACTGCAAGCTGTTCCTCTGTCTGAGCCTTGCTCATACCCTTCTTGATACCATGGTTGATACATGGAGCATAAGCAATGATGAGTGATGGTCCCGGATATGCCTCTGCCTCAGAAATTGCCTTTACAGTCTGATTGAAGTCAGCGCCCATAGCAATCTGTGCCACATATACATAACCATAGCTCATTGCGATACCTGCAAGGTCTTTCTTCTTGGTTTCTTTTCCGCCTGCAGCGAACTGTGCGGTTGCACCAGTCTTTGTTGCCTTGGAAGACTGTCCGCCTGTATTGGAGTATACTTCGGTATCGAATACCATAATGTTGATATCTTTTCCACTTGCAAGTACGTGGTCAACACCGCCGAATCCGATATCATAAGCCCATCCATCGCCACCGAATACCCACTGAGACTTCTTTGCAAGGAAATCTTTTTCCTTCAGAAGTTCTGCTCTTTCCGGGCATCCGCATCCGCATGCTTCCAGAGCTGCTACCAGCTTATCTGTAGCTGTGCCGTTCTCTGCGCCTACATTGTAGGTATCCAGATATTCCTGAGCCGCAGCTTTCACGTCTGCATTGTCTCCACTCTCTGCAAGCTTCTCTACTTTGACTTTCAGTCTTTCTCTGATGGTATTCTGTGCAAGCAGCATACCATATCCAAACTCTGCATTATCTTCAAACAGGGAGTTACACCATGCAGGACCTCTTCCCTTTGCATCTACAGTATATGGTGTAGACGGTGAAGAGTTGCCCCAGATGGAAGAACATCCTGTTGCGTTTGCAATATACATTCTGTCGCCGAACAACTGTGTGATCAGTTTTGCGTAAGGTGTCTCTCCGCATCCTGCACATGCGCCTGAGAATTCAAGCAATGGCTGTTTGAACTGGCTTCCCTTTACAGTTGCAGGTTTGAATTTCGCTACTACTTCCGGTTTTACAGGAATCTCTACGCCAAAATCAAAGCCCTTCTGAACGCCCACATTTGCTTCCATGTTTTCCATAACCAGAGCTTTCTCACCCTTCTTGCCCGGGCAGACATTCGCACAGGAACCGCATCCTGTACAGTCAAGCGCAGATACGGTGATCGCGAACTTCATCTCCGGCATACCGGTCATTGGAAGAGTTGCTTGTCCTTCCGGAGCCTTAGAAGCTTCTTCTTCCGTCAATGCTACCGGACGGATAACTGCGTGCGGACATACATATGCGCAGCGATTACACTGGATACAGTTCTCTGGTTTCCAGATCGGGATATCGACTGCGATACCACGTTTCTCATATGCAGAGGAACCGGACGGAGTAGAGCCGTCTACATAATCCTTGAATGCGGATACCGGGAGAGAATTTCCTTCCTGAGCATTCACCTTAGCCTGGATATTCTTTACGAAATCCACAACATCTTTTCTTCCGTCTTCACTTACATGCGGAGTCGTAAGACCTTCGTCAGCAGCGTCTTTCCAGCTCTCTGGAACTGTAACTTCTACAACCTGCTTTGCACCTGCGTCAATGGCGTCATAGTTCATCTGGACAATCTTATCGCCTTTTCTTCCATAAGTCGCCTTTGCAGCTTTCTTCATCAGGTCGATTGCTTCCTCTTCCGGAATGATGGCTGCCAGCTTGAAGAATGCAGACTGCAGGACTGTATTGATACGTCCGCCAAGTCCGATCTCCTTACCGATCTTGATACCGTCGATAGTATAGAACTTGATGCCGTGGTTTGCGATAAATGCCTTTACCTGTCCCGGAAGATGCTTGTCCAGTCCTTCTGCATCCCATGGGCAGTTCAAAAGGAATGTTCCGCCGTCAACCAGCTCCTGAACCATGTTGTACTTGTCAACATAAGACGGATTATGGCATGCAACAAAGTTTGCCTGACGGATCAGGTAAGTGGACTTGATCGGTGATTTACCAAAACGCAGATGAGACATTGTCACACCGCCGGACTTCTTGGAATCATAATCAAAATAAGCCTGTGCATACATGTCTGTATTGTCGCCAATGATCTTGATGGAGTTCTTGTTCGCACCGACAGTACCGTCTGCTCCCAGTCCCCAGAACTTGCAGTTAATCGTTCCCTCTGGTGTAGTAACCAAAGGAGCTCCTGCATCCAGTGACAGATTGGTCACATCGTCTTCGATACCGATGGTGAACATCTTCTTCTCTGTATTCTTCAATACTGCAACGATCTGTGCCGGAGTCGTATCCTTGGAACCCAATCCATAACGTCCGGAAAGGATCGGAACTGCATCAAACTTTGTGCCCTTCAATGCTGCAACAACATCCAGATACAAAGGTTCGCCAAGCGCGCCTGGCTCTTTTGTCCTGTCAAGAACAGAAATCGTCTTCACAGAATCCGGAATCGCATCAATGAGTGCCTGTGCGGAAAATGGTCTGTACAGACGTACCTTAACTACGCCCACCTTCTCGCCTGCTGCCAGCAGATAGTCGATCGTCTCTTCGATCGTATCACATACAGATCCCATAGCAACGATCACGCGCTCTGCATCCGGAGCTCCGTAATAGTTGAACAGCTTATAATCTGTACCGATCTTCGCATTGACTTTGTCCATATAATCCTGAACGATTCCCGGAAGGGCATCATAATATGGATTACAAGCTTCTCTTGCCTGGAAGAAGATATCCGGGTTCTGAGCGGAACCTCTCTGGCATGGATGGTTCGGATTCAGTGCATGAGCACGGAATTCATCGATTGCATCCATATTTACCAGATCTTTTAAGTCTTCGTAATCCCAGGTCTCAATTTTCTGGATCTCATGGGAGGTCCTGAATCCATCAAAGAAATTGATGAATGGAATTTTTCCTTCGAGTGCTGCACAGTGAGCAACGGCTGTCAAGTCCATAACTTCCTGTACGCTGGATTCACAGAGCATAGCTGCGCCTGTCTGACGGCATGCATAAACATCGGAGTGGTCTCCGAAAATAGAGAGTGCATGGCTTGCGATCGCACGTGCAGATACATTGAACACACCTGGCAGCTGCTCACCTGCTACTTTATATAAGTTAGGGATCATCAGAAGTAATCCCTGTGATGCTGTAAATGTTGTCGTCAAAGCTCCTGCGGATAAGGAACCATGTACAGCCCCGGCCGCACCTGCCTCGGACTGCATCTCTGTTACCTGTACGGTTTGTCCGAAGATGTTCTCTCTTCCTTCGGTAGCCCATTCATCAACATGCTCAGGCATAACAGATGATGGTGTGATGGGGTAAATTGCTGCAACTTCAGTATACGCGTAGGAAACATGAGCTGCGGCCTGATTACCATCCATGGTCTTCATTTTTCTTGCCATTGTTTGCTCCTCCTTAATTAGTACATTGTAAAATAAATTCACATGTGCTTTTATTATATAGCCAAAATTTGTAAAAGTCTATAGAAAGGATACGGATTTTTTGTATATTTTTTGGTACAGTACACCATATATAGGGTAATACGAGACAGAACCATCAATACAACTTCGCGCTGATCTGCTTTGGCCTGAATCCCTTCCTCTCCAGCGCCTCCAGAATCCTATGCTTATGCTCAGTCCCAAATGCCTCCATCGTGATACGCAGTTCCACCGCCGCGTTCCGGTTGGTGCTGACAAACTGGTTATGCTCCAGCTTAATCACATTCCCCTGTTCCTCCGCGATCGTGGCAGCTACACGGACCAGCTCACCAGGTTTATCCGGAAGCAATACGGATACGGAAAAAATCCTATCTCTCTGGATCAACCCATGCTGCACGATAGAAGACATGGTGATCACGTCCATATTTCCCCCGCTTAAGATGCAGACTACTTTCTTTCCTTTACAATCCAGTTGTTTCAATGCAGCCACAGACAACAGCCCAGAATTTTCCACGATCATTTTATGATTTTCCACCATATCCAAAAAAGCCCCGATCAATTCATCATCTTCCACCAGAAGCATATCATCCGCATTTTCTTTTACATAGGGAAATACCTGATCCCCCACCGCTTTCACGGCAGTGCCGTCCGCAATGGTATTTGCGCTGTCCAGCTCTACCACTTCTCCTGCTTCCAATGCTGCACTCATACTTGCTGCTTCTATCGGCTCCACTCCAATCACTTTGATCTTTGGATTCAGCATTTTCGCCAGTGTCGCAACCCCGCTGATCAGGCCGCCGCCCCCAACCGGTACAAGGATATAATCCACGGTAGGCAACTCCTGTACGATCTCCATGGCGATCGTCCCCTGGCCGGCGGCCACGTCCAGATCATTAAATGGATGCACAAAGGTATAGCCTTTCTCATCTGCCAGCTTTAACGCATATTCACAGGCATCATCATACACATCACCATATAGGATCACTTCTGCACCATAGCTCTTTGTCCGGTTCACTTTGATCAAAGGAGTTACGGTAGGCATGACAATGGTCGCCTTACATCCAAATGCATTTGCAGCATATGCCACACCCTGGGCGTGGTTACCCGCAGAGGCCGTAATCAATCCGCGGCTGCGTTCTTCTTCCGAAAGGGTACTGATTTTATAGTAAGCGCCACGCAGCTTATAAGCCCCTGTATGCTGCATATTCTCCGGCTTTAAATACACCTTTCCGCCTGTCTGTTCACTGAGGTAGTCACTGTAAACTAATTTTGTAGAACTTGTCACTCTTTTCACCACTTCTGTGGCTTCTTCAAATTTCTCTAATGTCAACATCTTCACCCTTCCTTCTATTCTTTTCTATAAAAAAGTATTTTATTCCTCTTCCTGTTCTTCTTTATAGAACAGCGCATTTACAAACTCATCCGCATCGAACTTCTGCAAATCATCTATCGATTCCCCGACCCCGATATATTTTACCGGAATCCCCAGTTCCGCCTGAATTGCCACTGCAATCCCGCCTTTCGCGGTTCCGTCCATTTTCGTTAAAATCACGCCTGTTATGTCTGCTACTTCATTAAATTCCTTCGCCTGGGACAGGGCGTTTTGCCCGGTCGTTGCATCCAATACCACCAATGTCTCATGGTAGGCTTCTGGATACTCCCGCTCAATGACCCTGTGGATCTTCTTTAATTCTTCCATCAAGTTCTTTTTATTATGCAGCCGTCCTGCTGTATCGCATAACAAAATATCTGCTCTTCTTGCTTTTGCCGCCGCAACCGCGTCAAATACCACTGAGGCCGGGTCCGCACCCTCCTGCCCACCGATCATATCCACCTGGGCACGGTTGGCCCATTCCTTTAACTGTTCTCCCGCTGCCGCGCGGAACGTATCTGCCGCTGCCATAATCACCTTCTTATGCTGGGCATGAAATTTTCCCGCTAATTTTCCAATTGTGGTCGTCTTCCCTACCCCGTTGACACCAATCACGAACACTACCGACTGCCTTTCTTCAAATTCATAGGCCGTCTCTCCCACATCCATCTGTTCCCGGATGCTGTCGATCAGAAGCTGCCGGCATTCCAATGGCTCCTTGATATGCTTTTCTTTTACCTTTGCCTTTAAATCCTCAATGATCTCTTCTGTGGTATGTACCCCCAGATCCCCCATGATCAGGGTCTCTTCCAATTCCTCATAAAAATCATCATCGATCTTGGAAAATCCGTGGAAAATACTGTCCATTCCGGATACAATATTATCTCTGGTTTTTGTCAGCCCTGACACCAGCCTCTTAAAAAAACCCTGTTTCTCTTCTCCCATTTCACAAGCCTCCTCTCGATTCTTCTATTTCTTCACATGAAGCCACATCTAATAAGGGAACAATATGGATCACCGGTTCCTCATATGGATGAATTCCTTCTATGATCCGCACTGCCTTTGCCGCCTTTTCTATCTCGCAGGGCATTTCCATTTTCACTTCGTTTCCGCAGCAAATCTCTCCCCTCTTTCCGGAATAGGGATTGCTGTTTTCCAAAGGTTTCCAGTGCCCCTTCGTTTCCTGATAGCTGACAATATGGCTGTATTCTCCTACCTGTCCTACTCCAATATCTGCAAGGGCATCCCGGATCTTCTCCACATATTCTTCCGGAACATAGATTTCTAGTTTCACATTCCTTATATCCATTAATATCTTCTCCAAAATTTTTATTTATCCAGCTCATCTTCCAGAAGATCCACCGACACCAGTGTAGACACCCCTTTTTCCTGCATGGTGATCCCGTACAAACGGTCTGCCGCCGTCATAGTCCCGCGTCGGTGGGTGATCACGATAAACTGCGTATTTTCCGTCAGCCTGTGCAGATACTTTGCGAAACGTCCCACATTATTATCATCCAATGCCGCCTCGATCTCATCCAGCAGGCAGAACGGAGAAGGCTTCAGATTCTGGATCGCAAACAACAGCGAAATCGCTGTCAGCGCTTTTTCCCCGCCGGAAAGCTGCATCATATTCTGCAGCTTCTTTCCCGGCGGCTGCGCGATGATGCGGATTCCGGCTTCCAGGATATCTTCGTCCTCCATTAATTCCAGCGTGCCTTTTCCTCCGCCAAACAACTGTCGGAATACATTGTCAAACTCTTTCGAGATCAAAATGAACTGCTCCTGAAACTGCCTGCGCATGGCTGCGTCCAGTTCCTCAATGATCTGTACCAACGTTCCTTCTGCCTCCACCAGGTCGTCATGCTGGCCTTTTAAAAATTCGTAACGCTCTGAGACTTCTTTATATTCCTCAATGGCATTGACATTCACATTTCCTAATTTCTTGATCTCATTTTTCAGGATCTGGATCTGCCGCTTCATATAGCTTAAATCTGTCAGATTCGGATTGCGCAGCTCACGGGCACGCCTAAGAGTCAGTTCATATTCTTCCCACATGTAATTGATCTGTTTATCCGCTGCTTCTTCATAGGACTCCTTCCTGCTGTTCAGCCGGAAACACTCTTTATCCAGATCCGACATATGTTTGGAAAGCTCCTCCCTTTTTCCTAAAAAGGCCTTATGCTTCTGATTCAGTTCATCCCGCTTCGCAATCTGGAGATGAATCTCCTTCTGAATCTCTTCAAACAGCTCTCCTGAATTTTCAATGGTAGTACGAAGATTCTGGATTTCCTGTTCCTTTTCCTGGATTTCCTTGGCAGCATTCCCTTTATTGGTATCCACCGCTTTCAATTCTTCCTGGAATTTCGCTGTTTCCTCCTCAATCCTGCTTATATTTTCCAAAATAAAGGTATTTTGCTGTTCCAGGCTGGCATAAGACAAATGAACCTCTTCGGAATGCTTCATCTGTGCGCTTTCCAGTTCCTTGTCTGCCTCCAATGCCTTCTGCAGCGCTTCTATCTTTTCATTCAGTTCCTGCTCCAAACGTTTAGATGCTCCAAGTTCCAATTGGATAGACTCCTCATTATCCCGGATTTCTTGAAGCTGCTCCCGAAGTGTTTCCTGCTCTTCCTGATACATACGGCGCTGTTCCTGAAGTTCTCTTTGCTTGCCCTGTATCTGTTCCATATTCATCTTGACCGTATTTTCTACAATGGAAGCTTTACTAAGCTGGTGCTGAATGTCATCAATGGTATTATAGCACAATGCCCGCTTCTGCTTAATATCATTGACTTCCCTTTCCATCCCATCCATATCACCCTTTAACATGGCGACTGTTTCTTCAAACTCCTGGATTTCCCTTCGCCTGCTCAACAGATTGCTGGAATTTTTAAATGCACCGCCTGTCATGGAACCGCCGGGATTGATCAGGTCTCCTTCCAGAGTCACCAGACGCAGTGACTGCCGGAATTTCCTGGCAATGGAAATCCCATGGTCGATATGGTCTACTACAATAGTCCGGCCCAAAAGCTGGTCTGCCATCCCTTGAAAACTCGGCTCCACCCGCACCAATGTATTGGCAAGTCCGATAACACCTGGCTCTTTTAACGCCGCAGCGTCCCGGATCCCTCCCCCTCCATGCATACTGGTCAACGGAAGAAATGTGGCACGCCCGAATTTATTTTTCTTTAAAAACTGGATCATCCGCTTTGCAGTCTCTTCCGTATCCGTCACAATGTTCTGGATACTGCCGCCCAAAGCAGTTTCCACGGCAATCTCGTATTCCTTATCTACTTGAATGATATCCGCAACAACACCCAAAAGTCCTGGCTCTTTCTCTCTGCAGCTCATCACTTTACGGATGCTGTTTCCATATCCGTCATACCGCTCCGTAATATTTTTCAACGATTCCAGACGGGAAGATTCCCGATGGTATGCGGTCTGCCCCAGCCTCAGTTTTTCCTGCTTCTCATTCAGTTCAATCTGATACCGCTCAATCTCCTGCTCCTTATTCTGGATTTGGCCGGAAAAACCAGAAATCTCAGCTCTGACTTTCCTCAATTCCGCTTCATAAGAAGCCAGCGTCTCATTCTGCTGGTCCCCTTCTCCTTTTGTCTCTTCCAAAAGCCTTTCCAGTTCTGCCCTGCGAGCTTTCACCTGAGCCTGGGTCGTGTCATAATGCTGGATCTTGGCACGGGTAGAAGCACGGTTGTCCAAAAGCTCCATGATCTCCTGCTTACTTTCTTCCACCTCTGCCGTCTGACCGGCAATCCGGCTCTGCACCTGAATCAGCGCTTCCTTTGCCTCTTGATCTCTTTTGGATACTTCCAAAAGCTTCCCACGGACATCCGCCTGCTCCCTGGAAAGTTCCTGAAGCTGCCCCTGTCTCGCCTCAATCTCAATCCTGACCGTATGACGGCGGTTATCATAATGCTCATCATTCATCCGCACAGTATTGATCTGCTCTTTCAATACATTGATCTGGCCTTCCAGCTGCTGCTTTAAAAGATTTGTCTCATTGAGCTGGCTTTTTGCCTTTTCGATAGAAAAATCAATGGAATCAACTTCCTCTTCAATGGCGTCATACTCCGCCTTCATCTCTTCGTAGCGGACATTGGCTTCCTTCAGTTCTTCTTCTGCAACCCCAAGCTGTCCGTCGATTTCCTCAAGCTGTTCCTTGATCCGTTCTGTCTCCAGCAGGAACATATTGATATCAAATGTTTTGAGTTCTTCTTTCTTTTTGAGATATTCCCTGGCAACCTCCGACTGTCTGGAAAGAGGTTCGATCTGCTTCTCCAATTCTGACAGGATATCGTTGACACGGGTCAGATTCTGGCGCTCTTCCTCCAGCTTCTTCAAAGACAAGTTCTTCCGGCGCTTAAATTTTACGATCCCCGCCGCCTCATCAAACAATTCCCTGCGTTCCTCCGGCTTTCCGCTTAAAATCCGGTCAATCTGCCCCTGGCCGATGATCGAATACCCTTCTTTCCCGATCCCGGTATCATAGAACATCTCGTTGATATCCTTTAAACGGCACGCCGCCCCGTTTAAGAGATATTCACTTTCGCCGGAACGATAGAGCTTCCTTGTTACAGTCACCTCCTCATAGTCCACCGGAAGCTGATGGTCTGCATTATTTAATGTGATTGCCACAGATGCATAGCTCAATGCCCTTCTGTTTTCTGTTCCAGAAAAAATCACATCCTGCATAGTGCCGCCCCGAAGCTGCTTCACACGCTGTTCTCCCAGAACCCATCTGACAGCATCCGCAACATTGCTTTTTCCGCTGCCGTTAGGCCCCACGATCCCGGTGATCCCTTCATGGAAATCAAATTTTATCCTATTTGCAAAAGATTTGAACCCTTGCACCTCAATGCTTTTTAAATACATTTCACACCCCTGCTTCTCCCCGGCCGGCTTTCAGTTTCAATATCGCCTGATAAGCTGCTTCCTGTTCCGCAGCCTTTTTGGTACGACCCTTGCCCGCGCCATAGCTTTTTTCCCCAATCCGTACTTCCACATAGAATGCTTTGTCATGATCCGGCCCTTCTTCCTTTACCAGACAGTAAGAAATCTCCTGGGCTGTCCGGGCCTGTACAATCTCCTGCAAAATGGTCTTGCTATCAAAAAAGAGTTTTTTATTTTCCAAATCCGACAGGACAAACCTGTGGATAAACTCTTTTGCATTAGTAAAACCACCGTCCAGATAAATTGCTCCGATCAAGGCCTCCATAGTATCTGATGTAATAGAATCTCGTTTTCTCCCGCCGGTTGCCTCTTCCCCCTTGCCAAGAAGCAGATATTTCCCCAGTTCCAGATCCCGGGCACAAAATGCCAGTGACGGCTCACACACCATGCTGGCCCTTGTCTTTGTCAACTCTCCCTCCGATATTTCCGGCTCTCCTAAAAACAGGAATTCACTGGATACCAGCTCCAACACGGCATCTCCTAAAAACTCCAGCCTTTCATTGCACTGAAACCGCGGCAGATGCTTCTCATTGGTATAGGAACTGTGCATCATTGCCCTGCGCAGCAGCGAAAAATCCTGAAAACGATACCCGATCCGCTTTTCCAGGTCTCTTAAGTTTTCTTTCATCCCGTTCCTCCTTCTTAACATATTTTTCATATCCTAAAACTGTAAAGACAAATTGAAAAAGCCCGCAAGGGGGCTTTTTCATCATAAATCGTACCATGGCCACACATCGATGATTATTCCACAACCTTCTTAATCTGATCAACCGCATCCTGCACTGTTACAATCTTGTCTGCATCTTCATTGTCAATCTCAATGTCAAATGCTTCCTCAATCTCTGTGATGATCTGAAGGACATCCAGGGAATCTGCTGAAAGATCCTCCACAAATTTCGTCTCCGGCTGAACTTCATCCTTCGTGACATTCATAACTTCTGCAATAATCTCCTGCAATTTTTCAAATTCCATAATCATCCTTTTCCTTTCTCTTATAATTTGTACCGGTCTTTCCAGGCACACTGCCATTTTTTCAAAAAATCACATATTGTGCTTTTACTGTCCCTGGTCTTCGTCCGGTGTTTTCTGAACAGCAGCCTGAATCTTTTCACTGATATTATGTTTTTTGAAAGCTACGCACTGGATAATTGATGTACATACTTCCTTCGCGGTAGAGCTTCCATGCGTTTTCACCACCAGGCCCTTCAAGCCAAGAAGCGGCGCTCCGCCATATTCGCTGGCGTCAAAGTCCTTCAGTGTAGCTTTCAATGCAGGTTTTACCAGAAGCGCTCCAATCTTACTGCGCGGGGAAGTCATCATGCTGGCCTTGATCTTCTTGATCAAAGTGCCCCCAACCCCTTCATACAGCTTCAGGATCACGTTCCCCACAAATGCCTCGCAAACCACTACATCTACGGCTCCGGACGGGATATCCCTGGCCTCAACGCTCCCCACAAAATTGATACCTTTGCACGCTTTTAGAAGTGGGAACGTCTCTTTCACCAGTGCATTTCCCTTTTCTTCTTCTGCGCCGATATTCACAATTCCGACAGTCGGATTCTTTTTACCGATCACATGCTCCATATAGATGGAACCCATCTGTGCAAACTGTACCAGATGAGACGGCCTTGCATCCACATTGGCCCCGCAGTCGATCAAAAGTGCTGCGCCTTTAGCCGTAGGGATCAGCGGAGCAAGCGGAGCTCGTTCCACTCCTTTGATCTTTCCGATCAGGATCTGGCCTCCTGCCAGCACTGCACCAGAGTTCCCTGCCGAGACAAATGCGTCTGCTTCCCCTCTCTTTACCAGCTTCATGGCTGCCACGATCGAGGAATCCCTCTTGCTGCGCACAGCCGCCACCGGCGGTTCTGCCGTCTGGATCACTTCCGTGGCATTCACAATCTCAATCTGCCCTTCGGGGTATGTGTATGCGGACAGGGCTTTCTTAAGAACCTCTTCTCTCCCTGTCAACAGAACCTTAATATCCTTTCGCTTCTGCACAGCCTCCACCGCACCTTTTATGATTTCTCCTGGTGCATGATCGCCGCCCATAGCATCCAGGGCGACTCTTGTCATCTCGGACATTTTCATCCCTCCTTGCATTGCTGTTATACATTCTACTAGACATCCCTGTAAAAATCAAGAAAAACATCAGCCTATGTGAATGAAAAAAGGCGCCCATACAGGCACCCCTTTCATACTTTCTTCCATTTCGATATCGTAAGAGTGATACATACTAATGCAACTACAAACGCCAACTGCAGCCCCAGGCCCTGGAGCACTGTCTGCCTGATCTCTCCTGTCACATTTCCAAACTCTGCCACCAGATTATTTACGACTTCATACCAGTACACCGGCAGGAAGTGAGCCGCAGTCTTTACTCCTTTGCTCATCATTTCCAAAGGTACGAATACCCCGCACAGAGAACACATTCCCAGAGAAAGTACGTTCACAATCCCACTCAGGGTGTTCGCAGCACTTTTTCCACGTACCAGCATCCCTACCAGATAAGAGATTGCAAGGGCAGTCAGGACCATCATAAAGGAATTCAAAAGATAATATGGCAGGCCTCCGCATTCTACCAGCCTCTTTCCATAAAACGCAAAAGCTCCTAAAATACTCACTGCCCATAGAATAACTGCCATAGTTGCTGCCGCCAGAAGCCCCTCCAGGCTCTGTCTTCGTGCGGAAATGGCTGAGGCGCTCATTCGTTTTGGCAGGTCGCCCCGACGGAATGCCGCGAGCACATTTCCCATTACATAACAGAGCACCGACAAAAACAAATATGGAAGATATCGGAAATAAAAGCCATATGCCGGCATCTCCCCCACTGTACCGCCTGTATCCAGTAACTCCACTTGTATTGACTTTAATCCATGAAGAGCTGCTGCCGTTTCCTCCTGGGTAAAGCCAGCGGTATAGTAAACCCTTGCATCATTCAGAAAACTGTTTAGCTGCTGATCCACATAAAAAGCCGTATAAGAACCCGTGACTTTTGTCACCTCAAGCTTTTGCCCCTCTGCAATGCAGGTTTCAAAAAAATGCTCCGGTATCCGGATGATATATTCTATATTACGGTAGAACAAGTCTTCCTGCAGACGCGCCCTGTCATTTTCCGTCACAGTGACTTGATGGCACTGCCCCAGATAATTTTTCAGTTCTACAGCCAGGCTCCCCCCATCGTCATCTATTACTGCAATTTTCACGCTTTCTGCCCTATAGTTTGTAATAGAGTCATTTCCCGATAACACCTGGAACATAACCGTGACTCCTGTAAAAATTGCCAGGTACATCAGAATCAGCCCGATGTTTTTCTTCATGACTTTTAGATAGCCTTTATATACTGTCATAACGTTCCCTCCTGATCAGTAAAAATGATGCCAGTGTCAGCCCCACGCACATCACGCCTAATGTAACAAGGCTTCTGCCAAAACGGGCCGGATCGTCATACACGTTGATACAATAAAATGCATCTGTGATGACCGCAGCCGGGTTGAACCGGTTCACAAGCGGCGCATGCCGGTCTACCACATACTTCATATCCGCACTCATCAGACCCGCCAGAAAGCTTCCTGTCATAGAAATCCCAAGCAGGATCCCGACTTTGATCCCTTCTCCCATCTTCCCGAAGCTGCCCACAAACATTCCCATGGATACGCCGATCATGCTCCCGGCCAGTGTGATCAAAAGCATCTCTAAAAGCCTGCCCTGGAAATCCAGCTTCAGCACATACTTAAGGTATGCAAGCAGAATGAGCACATTGAAATAATGTAGTAAGAAACAGGACAACATTTCTGCCAAGATCATCTTTAATTTATGGGTAGGCGTCACACACCGCCTGGCTGCCAGAGGCGACAGGTTCGCCTGGATATTGATGGCAGCATCCATTCCGATAAAAGCGCCGTACAGGCATGCCATTCCGATCAAGGCATAAAAGAACTGGATATTCCCATCCGTCGTCTGTCCCCCTAATGACACCTGTTCTATCAGTTCCTCATACGCTCCCATCTGATCTGCGGCCTCCTTAAGCTTCTGTGGATTCTGCCTGGCCACCAGTTCCATGGTCTGTTTACCATTTTCATAAGATTCCAGCAGAGACTGCAGGATGCTCTCAGGGATACCGTTGCCTGCCACTGTCAGAGAGATCGTCTCTCCTGTAAAAAAGACTCCTTCTATTTTCCTCTGTTCCAGTGCATCCAATGCCTCCTTCCTGGTCATTTCCCGAATCTCGACCAGATGACTTTCATCCTCCTCCATCGTATCCAGAAATTCAAGAAATACGGTGTCTGCATTTTCTTCTTTTACAACCGCAGCCGGCACGGTTTCAAAATCTGCCTCTTCCATGGCTCCTAAAGCAAAATAGAAGAATGTGGCTAAGATCAGAGGAAATACAAGCGGCCAGAATACGACATTCATGCACTTTACTTTTACGATGATATTATATTTCATTAAATGTAGCATTTGCCTTCCTCCTCAATCTCTCAGCTGCTTCCCTGTAATCTCCAAAAATACATCATTCAATGTAGGAAGTTCGGAAAAGACCCTGCCAAATAGGATTTCCTGTTCCTGTAGATAATTGAGGATCCGGATCAGATTATGCTTTGCTTTCGTGCAGCGTACCGTCAGTATCTGTTCCTCGTACTCTACGGCAAATACATGGGGGAGCCCCTGGATCATCTGGATCTGCTCTTCTGTCAGAGCCACAGCCTCAATGGTGATAGTCTCCCCGGTCTTGATCATCATCTTCAGTTCCTCTTTTGTACCCACGGCAATGCTTCTTCCATGATCCAAGATCGCGATCCGGGTGCAGATCTGCTCCACTTCTTCCATATAGTGGGATGTATAAATAATTGTGGAACCCTGCCGGTTCAATTCCTGGATCCCCTCCAGGATCTTGTTCCTGCTCTGAGGATCTACAGCCACCGTAGGTTCATCCATGATGATCAGCCTTGGCTTATGCGCGATCCCACAGGCGATATTCAATCTCCGCAGCAGTCCGCCGGACAATTTACCGGGCCGCTTCTTCTGAAAGTCTTCCAGCCCTACAAATGCCACTGCTTCCTCCACCAGTCTTTTCCTCTGTTCCTTATCCTTTACATAAAGGCCGCAGAAATAGTCAATATTTTCATATACGGTCAATTCGTCAAATACAGCCACATTCTGAAGCACGATTCCGATCTGTTTCTTCACATGGTAATTGTCGGGGCTCATCTCTTCCCCAAAGATATGGATGTCTCCCCTGTCAAACGCAAGCAGCGCCAGCATGCAGTTGATAGCCGTTGTCTTGCCGGAGCCATTCGGTCCCAGAAGGCCAAAAATCTCACCTTCCTGTACCTGTAGGTTCAAATGATCCAGCGCCACCAGATTACCATAACGTTTTACCAGATTTTTTATCTCAACCATATTCCATTCTCTCCTCTCTCGCTGCTAATATTTAAGATGCACTCTTTTCAAGAGCGTCCGCTGCATATTTTCAGTATACTTTTTTCGGTTTATAAAAAGAAGTGTGTAATGTCACCTCTTCCATATGACATTTATCACAAAAATCATCTTTTCTTTGCCTGTTCCCCTGCTTTGTATTATAATGGTCATGGGAGGGGAAATACGATGCGCTATTTTCAAGATACCGGATTTTTACTGCTTTACTGCCTGTTTTCAGTTCTGTACACACCTGTAGATCCTGTGTTCGTGCTCGCTTTTTTGTGTGCGCTGGTGCTTTGCTGTGTCTGCTATTTCACAGAATCCCTTCTGCTTCACTTAGGGACAGAAGCAGTATTTTTGTCTCTTTCTTTATTTTTTCCTTCCTTTTTCTGTTTTTTTCCGGCCGCCTTTTATATTTTCCTAAAAAAGCATCACCGACGTATCCTCCTGTTTGCTTTTTTGTTGTTTTTGTACCACACATCAGCCATCCTTTATACCGTATCACCACTTCCGCTTTTGTACGGCTTATCCGGGTTTTTATTGGCATTCCTGCTCCGGAGCCATACCGTGCAATATGAACAACTTGCCTCACAATTTCGGGAAATCCAGGACGACAGCCGGGAAAATCACCTGCTGCTGACAGAAAAGAACAGGGTTCTTCTGGAAAAACAGGACTATGAAATCTATACAGCTACCCTTCGGGAGCGGAACCGGATCGCGCGTGAGATCCATGACAACGTGGGGCATCTGCTTTCTCGTTCCATCCTGCTGTTGGGGGCTGCCAGGACCGTAAACCAACAAGATAGCATGCATCCATTATTAGAGCATCTGGATACCACCTTGAATTCTGCCATGGACAGCATCCGAAACAGTGTACATGACCTGCATGATGACTCTGTAGATTTAGAAGAATCCATCAAAAGCCTGATCGCCGAGTTTTCTTTCTGTCCGGTCATCCTGCAATATGATATGGGACGTACCGTTTTGCGTGAGGTAAAATATTGTTTCATCAGTGTCACAAAAGAAGCCCTTTCCAATGTGATAAGGCACAGTAATGCCAACCAGGTGCAGATTACCATGCGTGAGCATCCTGCCTTATATCAATTATATATTAAAGATAACGGAACCTTGTGTGATGCCGGCTTTGATAAAGAACAATCCGGCCATGGAGGGATCGGACTGTCTAACATGAGTGAACGGGTCCACGCTTTAAATGGCACGCTCCAGATCACGTCAGAAGCAGGGTTCCAGATATTCATCATAATCCCAAAAGAGATAAAGGAGTAGAAACCATATGAATCTTGTCATTGTTGACGACGACTGTCTGGTATCGGATGCGCTGAAAACTATACTCGAAGCAAACGAAGGCATCCATGTAGCTGCCATCGGTACTGATGGATGCGATGCAGTCCGTCTATACCGGGAGCACCTTCCAGATATTCTTCTGATGGATATCCGAATGAAGCAGATGGACGGCCTGAGTGCCACCGCTGAAATACGAAAAGAATTTCCTGATGCAAAAATCCTTTTGCTTACTACATTTTCTGACGATAATTATATTGTAAAAGCTTTGCGGCTTGGAGCCATGGGATATCTTCTGAAGCAAGATTATGCCAATATCCTTCCTGCACTGAAAGCTGTAGCATCTGGGCAGACTGTATTTGGCTGCCAGGTGGTCTCAAAACTGCCCGGATTGATCTGGCAGGCAGAGGCCTTTGACTATGCTTCCGCAGATATCAGTGACCGGGAACTGGAGATTATCCGCCTCATTGCCAACGGCATGAGCAACAAAGAAATTGCAGCAGAATTATTTCTGAGCGAGGGGACTGTCCGAAATTATCTGAGCTCGATCCTGGATAAATTAAATTTACGTGACCGCACGCAAGTGGCCGTATTTTATTATCAGCACAAGTAGCTTATCCGGATATGGGGAGGGAAATACAAGCCAGATGGATGAGTTATTTTATATATTATTATAACCAACGAGAAGGGAGTCACTTATGAAAGCAAATGAAGAATTGTTACAAATCCATAATGTACCGCTGGAGCCGCTGGACATCATTTCCGGCTTTGAAGTACGTCCGGGATTTTTCGGCACCATGGGCGCTACGCTCATTCCATGCGGAGTCAGCTTCACGATCCAGTCCCACGGGGCTACTTCCTGTGAATTGCTGCTTTTCCACCGGTCGGAGGATGAGCCTTACGCAGTCTTGAAATTTCCGGAAAATTACAAGATTGGCTGTGTCTATTCCATGATCGTATTTTATCTGGATATTTCAGATATTGAATACGCTTACCGGCTGGACGGCCCCTACGATGAAGGAAAAGGTCTTCGGTTCGACTCTGGAAGAATCCTTTTAGACCCTTATGCAAAGGCAGTTTCCGGCCAGAGTAACTGGGGTGTCAACAAAAATTATCAGCGCGGATACCGCGCAAGGGTGGTACGCAGTAATTTTGACTGGGGAACCGCATACCATGCCACTATCCCTATGGAAGATCTGATCATCTATGAGACGCATGTCCGTGGATTTACCAAGGATGAGTCTTCCGGCGTATCCCATCCCGGCACATTCCATGGAATCCGTGAAAAAATCCCCTATCTGAAAGAATTAGGCGTAAATGCCGTGGAACTGATGCCGATTTTCGAGTTTGACGAGATGAGGGATGCGCGTGTTGTAAATGAAAACAAGCTGCTGGATTACTGGGGATATAATCCGGTCTGCTTCTTTGCTCCAAATACCAGCTATGCCGCTTTTTCTGAGGATAATCAAGAAGGGCGGGGATTAAAACTGCTGATCAAAGCGCTGCACGATAATGGTATGGAAGTCATTCTGGATGTGGTATTTAACCATACTGCTGAAGGAAACGAAATGGGCCCCTGCTTTTCCTTCAAGGGCTTTGACAATAATATTTATTATCTGCTTACACCGGATGGACATTACTACAATTTCAGCGGCTGCGGCAATACACTGAACTGCAATCATCCGGTTGTCCAGCAGATGATCCTGGACTGCCTGCGCTACTGGGTGACCGAATACAGGGTGGACGGCTTCCGATTTGACCTTGCTGCCATTCTGGGCCGCAACGAGGATGGTTCTCCTATGAACCAGCCGCCGCTTTTAAGAAGCCTGGCATTTGACCCTATTTTAGAAAATGTAAAGCTGATCGCTGAGGCCTGGGATGCCGGCGGCCTGTATCAGGTAGGTTCTTTCCCATCCTGGAAGCGCTGGGCTGAATGGAACGGCCGTTACCGGGATGATATGCGGCATTTTTTAAAAGGAGATTCCGGATATGCTGCAATCGCCGCCCAACGGCTCATCGGCTCGACGGATCTATATGACCCGGTCTACCGGGGTATCAATGCCTCCGTTAATTTCCTGACCTGCCATGATGGTTTTACACTGTACGACTTATACAGCTACAACGAAAAACATAATGAGGCGAATGGATGGCACAATACAGACGGTACGGATGATAACCATAGCTGGAACTGTGGAGCCGAGGGTGAAACTGGTGATGAGAATGTGAATAAACTCCGTATGCGGATGATTAAAAATGCCTGTGCCGTCCTGCTTTGCAGCCGGGGAACTCCCATGTTTCTTTCCGGCGATGAATTCGGCGATACCAGATTTGGAAATAATAATCCCTATTGCCAGGATAATATCATCTCCTGGATGGACTGGACACTATTAGAAAAAAATCAGGATTTATTCTGCTTTTTTAAATATATGATACAGTTCCGGAAAGACCATCCGGCAATCCGCAAGAACATGGAATCCAGCCATACCGGATACCCTTTTACCAGCATTCACGGCGTAAATCCACATCAACCAGATTATAGCATGGATTCCCATGTAATCTGTGTTTTATTCGCAGGCTTTAACCCGGAATCAAAGAAAGAGGATCTGGTTTATCTTGCTATCAATACCTACTGGGAACCTGTAAACATCAATCTCCCGCCGTTTCCAGGCAACATGCTGCACTGGAAAATTGCAGTAAATACCGGCGACCCAATGCAGGATTACTTTTCGAGAAAGGATATGCCTGATGTAAGAGGAAACATTTTGATGAAAGAACGATCCGTGATCATATTTGAAGCCGCGATGAGGCTTAATGATATACCGGCACATTAGATCAGACAGAACATATTTTCTAAAAAACAGCCTGTAGACTGCTGTTGATTGGCGTCTCAGCCAAAAGCAGCAGTCTACAGGCCGTAATAAGACTAACTGAAATATGGTATCACTCTTCAAAAACATCCTTTACAATGCTCTTAAATCCTCTTTTTTTTCCTTTCCCTTTTTCCTCTTCCACTTTTTGATTCAGCGTATTTCCTGCAAGCAGATCAAATTTGCGCAGGGCTTCCTTCGCTTCAGGACTCAGCTTATCCGGCGTCTGGATCACCAATGTAACATAATGGTCACCTCTTACTCTGGAGTCCCGCAGAGACGGTACGCCTTTTCCTTTTAAGCGGACCTTCGTATCTGTCTTGGTTCCAGGCTTCACTGTGTAAATGACCTCACCGTCTACGGTTGCAACCCTGATATCACCGCCTAGCGCAGCCTGTGCAAAAGAAATCGGCACTGTGGAGAAAATATGCATATCCTGACGCTGGAAGATCGGATGTCTTGATACATTCACTTCTACCAGCAGGTCTCCCCTTGGCCCTCCATTCAAACCTGGTTCCCCTTTCTCACGGATCCGGACACTCTGTCCGTTATCAATCCCGGCCGGGATTGTCACCTGGATCTTCTTTTTACTGGATGTATACCCCGTACCGGAACAGGAAGAACATTTCTCTTTGATCACCTTACCGGAACCGCCGCAGTTTGGACAGGTCTGTACATTCTGTACCGTTCCAAAAAAAGACTGTGAAGCATAGACCACCTGCCCTTTTCCGCCGCATTTTGAACAGGTCTCCGGAGAGGTCCCCGGCTTCGCCCCTGTACCGTTACATGCTGTACAGGAATCCTTTAATATCAGTTCCAGTTCCTTTTCACAGCCAGAGATTGCTTCTTCGAAAGTAATGCGGATACTCTTACGGATATTGGCTCCTCTCATAGGGCCATTGCCGGCACGGCCGCCTCTTCTGCTTCCTCCAAACAAATCTCCGAAAATATCTCCAAAAATATCACTGAAATCCGCACCGCTGAAGTCAAACCCACCGAAGCCTCCTGCTCCGCCGGCGCCTCCTTCAAATGCTGCGTGCCCAAACTGATCATACTGGCGGCGTTTTTCCGGATCACTCAGTACTGCATACGCTTCCGATGCCTCTTTAAACTTCTTTTCTGCATCTGCGTCACCCGGATTCATATCGGGATGATATTTCTTCGCCAGAACACGATATGCTTTTTTTATCGCCCCATCATCAGCATCCTTACCTACGCCGAGCACCTCGTAATAATCTCTCTTTGACTCTGCCATAATAATCTACCTTTCATCTGTTTATGTTACATATGGAAAACCATAACTGTCCAGGTCAGCTGTAACTATACAGCTGGCCTGGATGCTATGAAAAACTTCCTTAAACTTCTTTATAATCTCCGTCTACTACGTCATCACCCTGGAATCCGTCCGGCGCCGGGCCTGCCTCTGGCATTGGGCCATCTCCTGCGGCACCTGCTGCTCCTGCCTGCTCATACATCTTTGTAAACAGTTTCTGTGCGCTTTCCATCAATTTCTCTTTTGCCGCCTTGATTTCAGCAACCTGCGCGTCTGTCGTCTCTTCTGGTGCAGACTTCGCAAGGATATCCTTCAATGCCTGGCAGTCAGCTTCTACTGCGGCTTTGTCTGCTGCATCCAGCTTATCGCCGACTTCCTTGATTGCTTTTTCTGTCTGGAATACCATAGAATCTGCTTCATTCCTTGCATCAATCGCTTCTTTACGCTTCTTGTCCTGCGCCTCAAACGCTGCTGCTTCTTTTACTGCCTTGTCGATATCTTCATCTGACATATTGGAACCTGCTGTAATCGTGATATGCTGCTCTTTTCCTGTTCCCAGGTCTTTTGCAGATACGTTTACGATACCATTGGCATCAATGTCGAACGTAACTTCAATCTGTGGGATTCCACGTGGAGCCGGCGGGATTCCGTCCAGACGGAACTGTCCCAGAGATTTATTATCTCTTGCAAACTGTCTCTCACCCTGTACAACATTGATATCAACGGCTGTCTGATTATCTGCTGCTGTAGAGAATACCTGGCTCTTCTTTGTCGGAATCGTTGTGTTTCTCTCGATCAGCCTGGTAGCAACTCCCCCCATGGTCTCAATGGACAGAGACAATGGAGTCACGTCTAACAGAAGGATATCGCCTGCGCCCGCATCTCCTGCCAGCTTACCGCCCTGCACAGAAGCTCCCAAAGCAACGCATTCATCTGGATTTAAGGATTTGCTTGGCTCTTTTCCTGTCAGGCGCTTTACTTCCTCCTGTACCGCCGGGATACGGGTAGAGCCGCCTACTAGGAGCACCTGGCCCAGTTCAGAAGCTGTAATGCCTGCATCAGACAACGCACGTCTTACCGGCTCTGCTGTCTTTTCTACCAGGTCATGTGTCAGTTCGTCGAATTTTGCCCTTGTCAGGTTCATATCAAAATGCTTCGGCCCTTCTGATGTTGCCGTGATGAACGGAAGGTTGATATTGGTTGTTGTCGCGGAAGACAGTTCTTTCTTCGCCTTTTCTGCTGCTTCTTTTAATCTCTGCAGGGCCATCTTGTCATTGGATAAGTCTACGCCCTCTTTTGATTTGAAATCAGACAGCATATAATCTGTAATCTTCTGGTCAAAGTCATCGCCGCCCAGCCTGTTATTTCCTGCTGTGGAAAGTACTTCAATGACACCGTCGCCAATCTCAATGATAGATACGTCGAAAGTACCGCCGCCCAAGTCGTATACCATGATCTTCTGCTCTTTTTCATTGTCCAGGCCATATGCAAGGGCTGCTGCCGTCGGCTCATTGATGATACGCTTTACATCCAGTCCCGCAATCTTACCTGCATCCTTTGTAGCCTGACGCTGAGCATCATTAAAATATGCCGGGACAGTGATAACAGCCTCTGTTACCTTTTCTCCCAGATACCCTTCTGCGTCTGCTTTCATCTTCTGGAGGATCATTGCTGAAATTTCCTGAGGAGAATATCTCTTGTCATCAATCGATACTTTGTAGTCTGTACCCATCTCACGCTTAATAGATGAAATCGTCTTATCAGCATTCGTAACTGCCTGACGCTTTGCAGGCTCACCTACCAGACGTTCTCCTGTCTTTGTAAATGCCACTACAGACGGTGTAGTTCTTGCGCCCTCTGTATTTGCGATAACTGTCGGCTGTCCGCCTTCCATTACAGCAACACAACTGTTTGTTGTACCCAAGTCAATACCTATGATTTTTCCCATGATCAATTCCTCCTGTTTTTTGTAAAATCATTCAATATAACTAATTCGCTACTTTTACCATGCTGTGCCTTACGACACTGTCGCGGTAAGTGTATCCTTTCTGGAATTCCTCAGCTATTACATTCTCGCCCAGCTCCTCGTCCTCCACATGCATCACTGCATTGTGGAAATCGGGGTTGAATTCCTGGCCCACTGCTTCGATCGGCTTTACACCAACCTCTTCCAATGTAGTCATCAACTGCTTATAAATCTTATCCATCCCCTCTATGAATGGATTATTCTTTTCTTCCTCCGGCACACCTGCCAGGCCGCGCTCAAAATTATCCACGACCGGAAGAATTTTATTTATGATATCTTTCGCGCCTATCTCGTACATCTGGGATTTCTCCTTATCCGTACGCTTGCGGAAGTTATCAAACTCTGCCATCTGCCTGGTCAGACGATCCGTCAGTTCTTCGATTTTCTCGTCTTTTTTATCCTTCTTATTTTTCTTTCCGAAAAGCTTCCTGCTCTTCTTCTCCCCATCCGGATCTCCTTCACCGGACTCTTCCTTTGGGTCTTTCAATTCCTCATCTTCTGCGGTGTCCGCTCCTTCCGGTTCCTCCTGGGTATCTTCTATTGCTTCTTCCACCTCAGAGGTATCCTCTTCTGCTTCACAAGCCGCCTGCTCTGCTTTCGCCTTTGCTTCTTCTACAGCCTCTTTTACCATGTCTTCCTTGCTTCTCTTTTCCTCCACCGGCTTCACCTTCCTATCCATCCGAATTTTTATTATTGATTGCATCCAACTCACTTTGGAGAGTTTTCAGTGTCTTCATAACATGTTCATAATCCATCCGCTTGGGGCCGATGATCCCAATGGTTCCTTTCATCCCATCCCCCAGCTCATAGGTTGCTGTGACGACGCTGCAGTCACGCATCGTCTTCACCGGTGCTTCATCACCGATATAGACTTGAATTCCATGATTCTCTTCACTGGCTAAAGTCTCTGTCACCAGATCTGCAAGCTGCTGCTTCTCCTCAAATGCATTGATGATCTCCTGCGCACTCTGCTTATCGCTGAGCTCCGGATACTTGAAAATATTCGTTGTCCCACTTGTGTAGATTTCCATATCATCCTCTACCTGGATGATATCTGCCACGGCATCCAGCACATCACTGATGACCTGGCTGTGGATTCCCGCCTCCTCTTTTAGTCTGGCGATCAGGCCTAAATTAATCTCCTCAATGGACATCCCATTCAATGTGGTATTCAACAGCATATTCAGCTTCAATAAGGTCTCATTGCTGAGCATATCTCCCACCTGGATGATCTTGTTCTTGATCATATTGCCGCCCATCACGATCACTGCCACGATCTGTTCAGCGTCTACCTGGGACAATTGGATGAACTTAAGGGTATTCCTCCGGTTCACAGGTGACGACACCATGGTTGCATAATTGGTGTTCGCTGCCAATACCTTTGCAGCCTGCTTCAATACCTTTTCTACACGGTCTGTCTTCTCAAGCATCACGCTTTTGAGTTCTTCCAGCTCCTGCTCCTTATCCTGCATCAGCATATCCACATAAAGCCGGTATCCCTTGTCTGAAGGAATCCGTCCTGCAGAAGTGTGTGGCTGGAATATATAACCTAAATCCTCCAAATCTGCCATCTCGTTGCGGATTGTTGCAGAACTTAATTCCAAGTCCGTGGACTTCGAAAGGGTCCTGGACCCAACCGGTTCTCCGGTCTCCAGATAGTTCTGGATGATAGCACGTAATATGGTGTGCTTTCTCTCACTTAACTCCATCTCTGCCATCATCTTCCTCCTTTCTATCCTCCGGGCTTTACTTTTCTCTATTAGCACTCTATTGGTTTGAGTGCTAACACCTTACGTATAATAAGATAGCACCTTGATTTCGGTTTGTCAACACACTTTATATATTTTTTATCAATTTTTGCCATCCATAATATCCCTTGCCATATTCTAGAAAATATCGTAATATAAATTCCAGATAAAATAATTACCTTCAGAATTTTTTATTACAACAGGAGGCAAAAGTATTATGAAGAAACTATGGGAACTCTACATCACATTTCTCCGGATAGGAGGCCTGACCTTCGGCGGCGGCATGGCGATGCTGCCTATGCTGAAAAAAGAAGTCGTGGAGAAAAAAGGCTGGTCTACAGAGGAAGAGCTGCTTGACATCTATGCCATCGGCCAGTGCACCCCCGGTATTATCGCAGTCAATACTTCTACTTATATCGGTTATGAACAGGCCGGGATCTGCGGCGGGATCTGCGGCACTCTGGGAATGGTAACCCCATCCTTGATCATCATCACTCTGGTTGCTACCATATTAAACCGTTTTATCACAGAACCGATGGTTATCCACGCATTATCCGGCATCCGGGTCGCAGTCTGCGCACTCATGCTCAATACTGTGGTCTCCCTGGCTAAAGCCGGAGTAAAAGACCATCTCGGCGCTCTTATATTTTTATCCGGATTTCTTCTCGCCACGTTTTCTCCCATTCCAACCATTTTGCTGGTGGTCTGCGCGGCACTGGCCGGAATCGGCATTAATATAAGAAGGGAGAAGGCGAAATCATGATCTATCTGACTCTGTTTATCGAATTTTTTAAAATCGGTTTATTTTCTATCGGCGGAGGCATGGCGACAGTTCCATTTCTAATGGAATTGGCAGAGAAGTACCCCTGGTTCACTGCCGGTGAACTGGCTGACATGATCGCTATCAGCGAAAGCACGCCAGGACCTATCGGCATCAATATGGCAACCTATGCTGGTTTCCATGCCGCCGGGATCCCAGGTGCTGTGCTGGCAACGTTAAGCCTGGTTTCTCCTGCTATTATTATCATTGTCATAATCGCAAAATTTATGTCTGATTTCAGCGAAAACAAGTATGTACGATATGCATTTTACGGCATCCGTCCGATGATCGCGGCACTCATCGGATATGCCATCTGGCAGATTGCTGTCATTACGTTTGCCGATTTATCGGCTCCTAAGCCGGTATTCCACTACTCTTCTATGGGAATCTGTCTTGTGATTTTTTTACTGCTGCAATGGAAGCCATTAAAAAAGCTCCATCCAATCCTCTGGATTGGATGCGGAGCCGTATTGGGAATCTTATTCCGTCTATGATCTTCATGTGGCCGGAAACAGGGCTTTCTAAATCATCCTATGATTTACTGACACCCGGCTGTTTCAGAAAAAGTCTGAAACAGCCGGTAATCTTACGCGGATAACCCATTTATCAGTTCTTTCAAAACCTTCTCACAGCGCAAAATATCCTCTATCGGAACAGATTCGTCCGGTTTATGCGCCAGTTCCAGATTACCGGGGCCATATGACATGCAATTTCTGTTTCCTAATTTTCCTGCAATCACCGCTGTATCCGTGTATCCCGGAAAAATTCCGGTTTCTGCCCCATGTCCAATCGTCTTTTCACAGGAATCTAAAAGCTTTATAAGCAATTCCGAGTTTTCATCCATTTCAATATAAGGCCTGTCTCCAGTAATATGGTAAGTTATTTTAATCTTTGATCCATTCTTTTCTTTATGTCTTGTCGTGGAAGGCACCTCCTTATCTCTGGAATATACATCACGTATTTCGGCCTGTGCATACTGGATTGCTCTTTTTACAATTTCTTCTGCATCTTTACTTGTATAGGGCGGAACAAGCCGCATATCCACAGTTACCATACACTGTTCTGACACCACATAGGGTTGATTTCCCCCTGAAATCCTGCCAAATGACACTGTGGATGCCCCCATCTGTGGATGATGTGTAAGCTTTACAAATTCCTTTCGGATAAAAGAAATCACTTCTGCCATCGCTGCAATTGCATCCGCACCTTTCCACGGTGCAGCAGCATGAGCCGTAGTCCCCTCTACCGCAATTTCAAACCAGACACGCCCCTTATGCGCTGCCTGTATCTCTCCATTCGTCGGCTCCATATCAAGCACCAGACTGTCTTTCGTTACCCATCCGGCCTGAATCGCTTTTTCTACACCGGACATATTTCCCTCTTCATCCACTGTGCCAATGAGCTTTAACGTCCGGCCTGGCATTCTTTCTTCTCGATATAATTCTACCGCACTTTGAAATGCAGACAAGGCGCAGGCAAATCCGGATTTCATATCACAGGCGCCCCGGCCATAAAGCCTGCCATCTTTAATTTCCCCTGAAAATGGTTCTTCATTCCACCCGTTTCCCACGGGAACAGTATCCATATGACAGATAAATACCAGCTCCGCTCTCTCTTCATTTCCAGACAAAGAAAGCATCACATTATGCCTGCCTGGCAGCACTTCTTCTGTTTGAACTGCCACACGATCATTTTTCAGATTTTCCGCAAAAGAAAGAAGGAACTGTTTCATCCCTTCTTCCTCATTTCCCGGATTCGTACTGTCAATCTGTACCATTTGCTGCGTCAGCCTTACCGCGGTCTGTTCCTGCGCCATCTCTTACACCATGCCTTCCTCCAATAAAAAATGCTCGAATACATAATTACTGATATCAATTCCTCTTTTCGTCAGCCAGACAATGTCTCCATTGATTTCCAAAAGCCCATTATCCTCCATCTTTTTCAACGGCTCAGCATAGATTTCATCCATTTGTATACTGAACATACGAAAAAAATCCGATTTTCTCACGCCGCACGTCATACGCAGACCAAGGAACATAAATTCCTCCATCTCGTCCTGTATTGACAGTATTTCCTCTTCTTCGCAGATATGCTGCACATTTCCGGCCAAAGAAAGATATCTTTGCAGATCGGAGATATGGCGGAACCGCCTTTTCCTGATCAAAGATGAGGCTCCCAGCCCGATGCCTAAATATTCTGTTCTCTTCCAGTAGCCTGCATTGTGCCTGCACTCATATCCCGGCTTTGCATAGTTGGAAATCTCATATCTGGCATATCCATATTCCTTCAAGATCTTCCCTGTCTCTTCATACATCAGCCGCTCCGTCTCTTCATCCGGCAGGGAAGGCTTCGGTGCTTTCCCATACCTGTCATAAAAAGGGGTTCCCTCTTCTATGATCAGACTGTACACAGACAGATGCTCTGGCCCTAGTTCTGCTGTTTTCCTCAGTGTCCTTTGCCAGCTCTCCAATGTCTGTCCTGGAACAGCAGAAATCAGATCCACATTTACGTTTTCCATCCCTGCGCGCCGGACCAGCCCCCAGGTATCCAGAAACTGCTGATGATCGTGGATTCTTCCCAGCATCCGGAGTTCTCTATCCTCTGTGGATTGGAGTCCAATGGAAATCCGGTTTATCCCGGCTCCTTTCCATGCCTGAAGCTTTTCTTCTGTGACCGTTCCCGGATTCACTTCTATTGTGATCTCCGCTCCTTCTGTAATTTGGAAACTGTCATGCAATGCAGAAAAAATTTCTTCTATCTGAACAGGATTTAGAATCGAAGGCGTTCCTCCTCCCAGAAAAACTGTAGTCACATTATAGTTCTGATATATTTTTTTATAACCTTGAATTTCCTGCTTCAAAGCATCCACATATTTCTGTCGTGTATTCTCGTCTGCCGGCGCTGACAAGAAATCACAATAGGCACACTTCTGCACACAAAAAGGGATATGGATATATAATTCCAGTTCTTTCACAGCCCTGCTCTCGTTATTAATCATCATCCAGCTTCAGCACGCTCATAAAGGCTTTCTGCGGGATCTCTACGTTCCCCACCTGACGCATCCGCTTCTTTCCTTCTTTCTGCTTTTCCAAAAGCTTTTTCTTACGGGTGATGTCACCGCCATAACACTTTGCCAGCACATCCTTACGCAACGCTTTCACCGTCTCTCTGGCAATGATCTTGCTTCCAATGGCTGCCTGGATCGGAATTTCGAAAAGCTGCCGCGGAATCTCGGCTTTCAGCTTCTCACACATCTTCCTTCCCCGCTCATAGGCAGTTCCACTGTGGACGATAAATGACAGCGCGTCCACTTCCTCCTTATTGATCAGGATATCCAGCTTCACAAGCTCTGAGCGCTCATAGCCCATCAATTCATAATCAAAAGAAGCATATCCTCTGGACCGTGATTTCAGGGCATCAAAGAAATCGTAGATAATCTCATTAAGCGGCAGATGATAGTGCAGCACGGCGCGTTTTTCTTCAATATATTCCATGCTCTGATAGATTCCCCTGCGCTCCTGGCAGAGATCCATGATGGCTCCGATAAATTCTGATGTCACCATGATCTCTGCCTTGACCAGCGGCTCCTCCATATATTCAATCTCTGCCGGATCCGGAAGGTTCGTCGGATTCGTCAGTTCCATGACCTCCCCGTTGGTCTTATGCACTTTATAAATAACACTGGGCGCCGTCGTCACCAAATCCAAGTTGTACTCCCGTTCCAGACGTTCCTGTATGATCTCCAAATGCAGAAGCCCCAGAAAGCCGCAGCGGAATCCAAATCCCAAGGCAACCGATGTCTCAGGCTCAAACTGCAGCGCCGCATCATTGAGCTGCAGCTTTTCCAGGGCATCCCGAAGATCCGGATATTTTGCGCCGTCTGCCGGATACATGCCGCAGTAAACCATGGGGTTCACTTTCTTGTATCCCGGCAGGGGCTCGCTGCAGGGTTCCTCTGCATTTGTCACCGTATCGCCCACACGGGTATCTTTTACATTTTTCAGGCTGGCTGTAATGTAGCCGACCATGCCGGCGCTCAGCTCGTCACATGGGATAAACTGCCCGGCTCCAAAATAACCGACTTCTACGACTTCTGCTTTCGCCCCGGTAGCCATCATCAGGATCGGCGTCCCTTTCCGTATGGTTCCTTCCTTGATCCGGCAAAATACAATGACGCCCCGGTAAGAATCATATACCGAATCAAAGATCAGTGCCTGCAGAGGTGCGTCCGGATCTCCCACTGGGGCCGGAATCTGCTGTATGATCTGCTCCAATACATCATCCACATTCAGCCCGGTCTTAGCAGAGATCAATGGAGCGTCCTGGGCGTCTATCCCGATCACATCCTCGATTTCTTCTTTCACACGCTCCGGCTCCGCGCTGGGCAGATCGATCTTGTTGATCACCGGCATCACATCAAGATCATGATCCAGCGCCAGATACACATTTGCCAGGGTCTGCGCCTCTACCCCCTGGGCCGCGTCCACCACCAGGATCGCCCCGTCACAGGCTGCCAGGCTTCGGGATACTTCATAGTTAAAGTCTACATGGCCCGGTGTATCGATCAGGTTAAAAATATATTCCTCTCCATCCTTTGCCTTGTACACAATGCGTACTGCCTGAGCCTTGATGGTAATTCCCCGTTCCCGTTCCAGATCCATATTATCCAGAACCTGGGACTGCATCTCTCTGCTGGTCAACAGTCCGGTCTTTTCAATGATCCGGTCCGCCAGAGTGGATTTCCCATGGTCAATATGGGCGATGATACAAAAATTACGAATTTTACTCTGTTCTATTCCTGTCACGTCTCTTCCTCCAACATATCTCTGATTCGTATTGATTCTTTGAACAATTTCTATAAGGTATATTTTACAAGAAACAGCTCCACTGCCAGTTTATCCGTAAGCCTCCCTGTCTTGACACATTGTTCCATCTCTGCGCCGTCCTCCAGAATCTCCCTAAGAGCCTTTGCCTGAAAATGCTTTGCCTGCTCCATATACTTCCCCGCCACAAAGGGATGCAGGCCTGCCTTTGACGCAATCTCTTTTCTCCCATTGCCCACTTTTAAAAGCCCCTTTACTTGGAGCAAGATCCGATACTGCCGGATCATCATAAACAAAATCCTCATCGGCGGCTCTTTTAGCGCCAGCAGGTCATAGTAAAGCTCCAGCGCCTTTCTCTGCTTCTTCTGTGCCATCGCATCTACCATCTCAAAAATGTGGTTGGAAATCTGGGTTACACAGACTGCATCTACATCCTCTTTTGTGAGCACGTCCCGGTCATGAGCATAGCAGAACAGCTTTTCCAGCTCCTTCGTAATGTTTTCCATATTGGTTCCTGTTTTATCCAGAAAATATACGATCGTCTGTTCCGTAATCTGTTTATTTTCCTTCTTAACATTCCCTGCGATCCAGCGCTTTAGCGTAGCTTCATCTTGAAATGCCAGTTCTACGGCACGCCCCTTTGCCTTTACCGCTTTATACAGCTTACTCCGCTTGTCCACCTCGTTCTCTATAAAAAGAAAGCTGGTGGTCTCCGGCAGCTCCTTGATGTAATCTGCCAAATCTGCGCCGCCGCTTTTAAAAAAGCCGGTATTCTCAAACACGATCAGCCTCCGCTCTGCAAAAAACGGCATGGTCTCCGCCAGGTCGATGACCTCTTTGAGATCAATTCCCTTTCCCTCATAGCCGGCATAATTCATAGTATCCCCTTCGGAAAGGATCGCCCTGGCAAGCCGATTCTTGTATTGTCTTTTCAGATACCCCTCTTCTCCAAATAAAAGATAAATCTGCTTTAATTGTCCTGTTTTTAAATCTTCATTTAAATTTTTCATAGCCTTTATATTATATAAGAAAATCTCCTATTTTGCAAAACATTTTGGCAATGATAGATAAAAGAATGGATATCAACAGGTACTATTAAGCATCATCATGATATAAAATAGTATTTTTATGCTTTATGCTTTCAAAAACATGCTGCCCTCACCAATGACTATATCACATTTTTCCACTTTTGTGCATATGTCCGTAATCCGTCGTTTTTTGTCTGTAATCGGTTAATACAATAACAGGCCGCTGGAAATCCAGCAGCCTGCACCATCATAATTCCAATATATCCGGCAGTTCCTCTTCCAACCAGAATTTTTTAGAAACATCTATCGTATATTTCCGATAGTCATCCCGTAAATCCCTCTCTCATGCATCACCGCAAGCCGGGCAATCCTTATATCTTTCTATTTTTGATATAATTCACTCCCAACCATATCAATACTGGAAACCAAATTAAACACGGTGTAATATCATAAGAAAATACCTTAACAAATCTCCAGTACAAATCCATCTGCGCATACTCTGTTATCTGCCTCATAATCAATTTAAAAATCCAATAGCCGGTGAACTGTGTCAGCCAGAAAATCTCATGCATCCGTAAATACTCGAGAGCACATATGCGGTTTGCAACTAACAAAATTGCAGCAATGATCATAAAACCAAAGCACAAGCCCACAAACCCAATAGATAATAGTTCAATGGCCCGGCTCAACAGCGTTTGGCTAACTGCTTTCTCCATCACCCGGTATATTGCCAAAAACAGAGCTGTCAAGTGCGTAAAAAGTGTAATCAGTGCGTAAAGGAACGTTATAATTTTTATGTGTTTTGAGGTTGCCATTTTAATATCCTCCCTGTCCTAAAATAGTTACACTATTGGTTCTAATATGTCTGACAGGCTCTCACCTATTTCTTTTACTAGTTGCAGTACTGATATTCTATATTTTACCATATGTGAAAAAAGAAAAAACTTTTGCTTATCAGGTAGTTTTAAATGCTTAAACCGCATCATTGTGAACAATGGAAAACCCTTGTTACTGATAAGCATTTCTAGATTTGTATGGTTACAAAACTAATCCGATCACACCGTAACACAGTATATAGACATGGACAAGTTCCATATTCAATATATTGTGCTTTTGCTTTTAGTATATAATGATTCCTAATGCCCCATCTGACTATTTGTCCATTTCTGCTTCCTGGATCGCATGGTCATATGCCGCACGTGTCTTCGGATCGAACAGGACAAATCTTACAATGTCAATCTTGTCCATATTTTCTTCGCAGAACTTCCGAACGATCCTGGCTGCCACAAGGGCCGCCTGGTCTACCGGATAGCTGTATACTCCCGTGGAGATTGAAGGGAATGCAACCGTTCTGATACCATGGTCAACCGCAGTCTGAAGGGAATTCCGATACGCATTTTCAAGGAGTTCCTCTTCGCCGTTCCTTCCTCCATGCCAGACAGGCCCTACCGTATGGATGACATATTTGCATGGCAGATTATAGGCACCCGTTAGCTTTGCTTCTCCAGTCCCACACCCATGCAGCGTTCTGCATTCAGCCAGAAGCCTAGGACCCGCAGCACGGTGGATGGCGCCATCCACCCCACCTCCGCCAAGCAGGCTGTTATTTGCTGCATTTACGATTGCTTCCAGATCATCTACTTTTGTAATATCTCCCTGGACAGTTTGAATTCTATATCCCATTTTCTACTCTACCTCAAATATTAAAATTTTCTCCCGTGGGTCTTCCCCTGGTAATAAATCCCGGCAGTCTATCTCATCTACAAACACCAGCGCCTCACGCGTCATCAGATAACCTACATATTCACCTGATGGATAATAGAAAAACAACAGAAGTTTCCGTGGATTTTCATAGTAAAAATCCACAATCTTTGCCAAAACACGATAAGGTGCCGGCTCATATGGATATCGATACTGGTCAGAATGGGAATCATCCCGCCCGGTTGATTTTATCTTCAGCAGCTTATCCCACTGTAGTTCATTTTGTTCCATCACTATATAATCTTCCCGGAAAGATGGTCGATCTCGTGCTGTGCGATCTGGGCCGGCCAGTCTTTCAGCTTGATCCTCTGTTTTTTCCAGTTTAAATCGATATATTCCACCTCGATTTCTTTATAGCGGTCCGTTTTACGGACACCTTCCAATGACAGACATCCTTCCTCTGTTTCGTAGAGTCCGTTTTTGGAAACGATTACCGGATTGAACATCACCAGATCAAAGACTCCCATATTTACAATAATGATATTTTTCTTCACGCCGATCATATTGGCCGCCATACCAACACAGCGGTGGCGGTTGGCATTTAAAGTATCCTGCAAGTCTCTTCCCACCTGCAGATCTTCCTTAGTTGCCGGTTCCGATTTTTGTCCTAAAAAGAAGACATCTCTTACAATCTGTTTCACCATGGTTTTCATCCCTTTCCCAAATGCAAAGAACCTGTCACCGGGCATGCGTCCGCATCTACAAAAATCTGCATCGCCTACATCCAATTCCTGATTTCTTCCTCTGTTACACCATTCGCGTTTAACGGCTTATGCCACCTGACTTCCGGATATGCTTTTTTTAGTTTTGACGCCGGCTTTATAGGTTTTGTCGCACCGCTCGTGGTAAACAAAGCCGTATGCTTTCCATCTAAATGGACTGTATCCAACAGCGTTAAAACTACATTTGGAACCAGTCCACACCAGATTGGGCATCCGATCAGGACCCGGTCATATTTCTCTACATCCGGTATCTCCATTGCAAGTTTTGGGCGTGCTTTTGTAAATATCTCTTTCAAAGATGTAAATACGGTCTTCCAGCAGCACATCTCATAAGACTTTTCAGGTCTGATCTCGATCAGATCGGCCCCTTTCATCCATGCAATTTTTTCAGCGGCTGCTTTGGTTGTTCCCGTCTGTGAAAAATAAATCACTAATGTACTCATCTCAAAATCTCCTTCCACATTTCGGGCAGAATTCAAACTCTTCATGCGTCTCAAACCCACAGTTACTGCATCTTTTAGATCTGCTTTTGTATCTTGCCTGCACCTGTGTCAGATTCTGCGGCAGTATTTCTACATTTTCTCCCCTTGCGATCCGTTTCCCAATCTCCGGATTAAGAGAATAGATTGTATTGCAACATGTACTCTGCACATAGTACTGCTTGTCCCATTTCAAGCAGGGAATAAAGAATAACAACAGACACATATAAGTCATAAACACCTGATATCTGCCGTAAGAACCGCAGTGATCACAGATGATCATCTGATTGTGGTCAAAATTCCTTCTTCTCTGGGTAATTCCCATCATAAAAAACAACCAATTTCACGGATTCAGGTTTTACTTAATAAATTTATCAAAGAATTTATATGCAACAACATGTAGTGGTCAAGCATTTTTGTAACATTTGTGGCTAAAAATTTATTGGATTGT
>CAJUTU010000027.1 GCA_910589385.1 uncultured Lachnospiraceae bacterium | reverse complement strand
TTGAAAATATAAGGTTTGTAACAAAAAAATAGGTAGTAAATTTGACACTACCTTACAAACTAAGGAGGAGAATGTATGAACAGTTCAATCATGATGGGACGTCTGGTCCGGGATCCACAGGTCAATTATATTCGAAACAGGGACGGGGATGAAGTTGCGGTTGCAAACTTCCGGATCGCCGTGGACAGGAACTTCAGTGAGGAAACCGATTTTTTCCCCTGCGCGGCCTTTGGCTGGCTGGCGGAATTTACGGAAAAATACCTGGTACAGGGGATCAAGATTGTCGTAAGGGGAAGCATGGAAAATGACAACTATACCAATAAGGACGGGGAGAAAGTATACGGCGTGTGCCTGAAATTGGATTCCATTGAGTTTGCGGAGAGCAAAAAATCCCAGGAAAATGACGGTGGCGGCAGAGGGGAAGGGTCTTCTGGCAGAAGGAATGGAACTTCTGGAAACAGGGGGAGTTCACGTTCCTCCAGAGGAAATTCAAATTCTGGGCGCTCCGGCAGAAATTCCGGTTCTTCGTCCGGAAGGGGCAGCTACCGCAGCAATGGCTCCGGAAACGGCAGGACATCCGGACGCCAGGTAGACCAGGAATTTGAAAGCATGGGGAATGATTACAACTTCAACTAAATGCTCCGGGGAAATATCCCATGGAAGAAGAGGAGGAAAGAGAATGGAAGATGTAAGGCAGTGGCTGGAAAGCTATAGGAAGCAGCTTATTGTGGCGGGGGCGGCTGCCATGGTGCTTGCCCCCTTTTTATGGCCGTTTTTTCTTGCAGTCTTATTTCAGGTGCTCTGCATTGCAATCCCGGTGGCTGCTGTGGGGACCATGATCCAGATATTTAGAAAGGGGAAAATACATGGACAGAAAAGAACTAAGGATGGATTCTACGCAAAGGATTCCAAAATTCCAGCAGGAGCGGAGGTTCCCGGCGCAGGGACATCAGGCGTTTCGGAATCCACAGAGGCAGATCCTGTACAGGAAAGGGAGAGAAAAGCGGGAACTCAGCCGTTAAAGGAACCGGAACAGGACGGACGCAGCAGGAGCGGTTCTTCCTGCATGGCCCTGACATGGTATCAGATGGAGGGGCGCATTCGGATCTTACGGTTGGTAAGCAGACTGGAGAAAGAAGGCATCCGAAGCTTCTCTATTAGCCCTGAGGGGATCTGCTGTGTCCGGGAGAAAAACCGGTACCGCAGGGTCGGCGCACTGCGCGCCTTTCCATACCGGGAAGCGCATACGCTGAAAAAGGAGCTTGGGAAAGACCGGATCCAGACAGCACAGAGGGGAAGGTATCTGTGGCTGTCCTGGGGAAAGGAGCAGGGCCGATGATCCATTGCAGGTTTGTGGGCCGGACATTTTACAACCCAGGCAACGGATATACGGTGGCTTCCTACCGTACAAGGGAGGAACTGCCGCCAGAAGTGGCCAGACAGAACCGGGAATCCCCGGGAGTATTCCATGCTTTCGGGATAGAGCTTCCGGCCGGCGAAAACCTGGAGGTGGAACTGGACGGCACGTGGAAAAAAGGAAAGTATGGATTCCAGCTGGATGTTTCCTATTTCCATGTAAACATCCCGAAAACGGAGGCCGGCATCGAGGCGTACCTGTCATCTGACCTGATCAAAGGGATCGGCCCGGTGACGGCGCGCCGCATTGTAGAAAAATTCGGAAAACGATCCCTCTACGTGTTAGACCATACGCCGGAGAAATTACTTGGGATCCCCGGGATTTCGGAAACGAAGCTGGAGGAAATTTTAGACGGGTATCAGAAAAGCACGACCTTACGGGAGCTGATGGTTTATCTGGCGCCTTTTGGCGTGACGGCAAAGAAGCTGGAAAAGATACAGGAGCATTTCGGGAAAAGTGCCTACCATATCATCCAGGAAAACCCGTTCCGGCTGTGCGAGGTCAAAGGCTTCGGCTTTCTGACGGTGGATGCTATCGCTGTGAAAGCGAAGGACTTCCGGCCTGACGACCCGCTGCGCATCAAGGCCGCGGTTACCCATGTGATGCAGGCTGCGGAGGAAGAAGGGCATCTGTTTCTGACCTGTGATGAGGTGGTTGAGAAGGCTGGGCTCCTTTTGAACAATGACAAAAAGAACCGGGAAGTGACTGAACGCGCGATCAAAGATGCAGGGAATGAAATGATCCATCAGGACCAGACGCTGGTTGGAAATGGCGGCGGCATCTATAACAGGCAGGCCTTCGAAGCAGAGGCTGGGGCGGCAGGGGAACTGATCCGCCTGCTGTCACAGAAAAAAGAAGGAAAGGATATCACAAATCTGTTAAAGCAGATCTTAAAGGAAGAGCAGATTTCCCTGGGCACGATGCAGGAGAAAGCGGTACTGCAGGCATTTGCGTCCCCGGTATCGATCATCACAGGAGGGCCTGGAACCGGAAAGACAACGCTGATCCGCATTATCCTCCGGATCCAGGAACGGCTGGATCCGGATTCCATGGTCATGCTGTGCGCGCCTACGGGAAGGGCAAGGCGGCGCATGTATGAAAAGACGGGCTTTCCTGCCCTGACCATACAAAAAGCGGTGGGCATGACGGGAGCCGATGGAGAGGAAGCGTGGAACCAGCCGGAAAAGCTACCGGATGACCTGATCATTGCGGACGAGTTCGGGATGTGCGACATGTACCTTGCAGACCGTTTTTTCCACTGCATCAGGCAGGGCGCGTCCCTGGTCATGATCGGGGATAAGGACCAGCTCGGGAGCGTAGGCCCCGGGAATGTGTTCAAGGAGATGATCGAATCCGGCGTGGTTCCGGTGACGGTTTTGGATGCCTGCTTCCGGCAGGAGGAAGGGAGTACGATCGTGGAAAACGCCACACGTATCAACCAGAACCAGACCCGGCTTTTATACGATGAAACCTTCCGGTTTTTTGCGGCTTCGAAACCCGAGGATGCGGCGGAGATCATCCAGGAGCTTTATGTAAAATACTGGCAGGAGCATGGGAAAAAGACCGATGATATCCAGGTGCTCTCCCCGTTCCGGAAAAATACGGCGGCAGGTTCGGATGCCTTAAATGAAAGACTTCGTGAGGCGGTGAACCCAAAGCGGCGGGGAAAGGCAGAGATTCGGAACGGAAAGAAACTGTTCCGCACAGGGGATATTGTCATGCAGACCGAGAATAAGGATGAGATCTCCAACGGCGATCTGGGGGAAGTCTTAGATATATACCGGAAAGAAAAGAAGATGGCCATGCGGGTGGATTTTGGCGATGACCGTATTGTGGAGTTTACGGACGAGGATCACTGGCCGCTGACCCATGGCTATGCCATGAGCGTGCATAAAAGCCAGGGCAATGAATGCGCGGTGGTCATCATTCCCGTATTGGACTGCTTCTGGCGCATGCTCCAGAGGAACATCTTATATACCGGGATCACCCGTGCCACCAGGCAGGTGATCTTAGTCGGGAGCCGGCAGGCGGTTGCGAAGGCAATCCGCAATAACAGGATGGCAAAGCGGAACACGAATTTTGCGCTGCGGCTCAGGCAGGTTTACAGAACCATGCAGGAGCTGTATAAAAAGTCCGCGTAACAGGAGTAAAAATGTACCTGCCTTTCTCTGTATCTATGGGGAAAGGCAGGAAAAATGATATATAAAAGAAAGAAACAGGCATGGAAGATGACGAAACAATTGTATTTAAAAGGGAATCAATGTATAATAAAATTAGAAGTAGGCAGGATTGTCTCATATTGGAAGGAGCGTATTTGTAATGACACAGATAAGGCAGGATGCTATAAAACTACTGGAACAGATTCCGGAAGATAAAATTATTTTTATTATACAGATTATGCAGGGAATGAAAGGTCTTTATACAGATGATGATATGAAAGAAAGAGAAGATGCTTTCCTTCACTTGGAAAAAATGAAGAGAAAGGTGCCGGATCTGGATTATGACAAAGAATTGGCAGCATATAGGGAGGAAAAGTATGGAACTGCGAATATTAGTTGATACAAATATTCTTTTGGATTATTTACTGGATCGGGAGCCTCATGAAAAATCAGCAAGGACAATTATTAAAGCCTGTCAGCAAAAAAAGATGGAGGGTTGCGTTGCTGCCCATTCTATAACGAATATTTTTTATATTCTACGAAAAAACTTTAGTATTGAAGAACGCAGGGATATATTGTTAGATATCTGTAAGATTTTCTATGTAGAAGGTATTGATGTCAAAAAGTTAAGGTATGCACTTGCAAATGAAGATTTTTTGGATTTCGAGGACTGTCTGCAGATGGAGTGTGCAAAAAGTTTTCACGCCGATTATATTGTGAGCAGAAATCTGGAAGATTTTAAAAGTAGCGATATACCATGTGTTGATGCAGATGAAATGTGCAGAATCATAGAGAGTCACCAGTTATAATCAATTATAATCTGTCAGGAATGATTATAATTCATGGCTTTTTATATGTGAATATTTAAGGCAAATATTCCTGTATTTGTATTGTTTAGGATTAATCAAATACTATATATTGTATTTGCACGCATTGGCAAACACTATATATATAATTATAATAAAAGAGAAGTAACTTTTTTCTGCTCATATCATATGGCAGAATAATAAATTTAGTTCCGGCAAAGACTGGAAGTCAACTTTAAGACAGAAGTCTGCCAAAAAACAGCATAAGTACAAAATGGCACTGATGATAGGATGGATAGTCAGTGTCTTTTTTTGTGCTTAAAAACAATGAAGGGATCACAATGGAAAGGAGGACTTTTATGTCAAATCTTTACGGAACATGGAACCTGAAGCAGGAGCTTCCGGAACCATTCGCGGGGATTGTGCAGAAATGTAAGGGAAGGAGGTCTAGCTTAAAGAATGAGGATTGTTCCAAATACAATACGGTGAGGGCGAAATCAGCCACACTGCACCCGCCTACCCTTAAAGCAATCCTGTGGCTGCTGGGATTGATGGATGGCAGAAAGCCCGGCGCCGCAGGGCACCAGGACAGCAATGGGGAAGTGAATTTCTACTGCCTGGAGTATCCAAAGCCGGACGGGACATGTGCCCTGATTTATAACAGTAGGAATGGAAAGGTAAAAGGATTTTTACAGAAGAAGGGCAAAACGGAAACCCTACCCCCGGTATCCGTTTCAAGAAGCAGCGGGGAGGAATATATGGCACTGTTTGCCTACCTGAGCATCGACGGGGGCGACGCCCTTGGCGATACGGAGTTTGAAAGCCATTTTTTTAAAATCCATGAGTATTTTGCAGGCCATAAGGCATTGGATGAGGAAGGGCTCCTCCACTGTGCGTTTGTATGCTGTGACAACCTGTTCCGCAGGATTGAATCAGGCGGCGCCATCGGCAGCGCTGCAATCCCTTTGGAGACAAACCAGACGGCAAACCCGGGATTTATTCAGCCATACCTTTTAGATACAGGTGTTTACACACCCAATACGGTAGACTATGGCGAGTTTCAGCTCCTGTCGGCAAAAAAGATCCTGCAGGAAACAACGATCCGGGAGGTAAAAGAAAAATTCCACCAGGGCCGGGAGTACCCCAAAGAATATGCATGTATGATCCCGAACCTTCCGGAAACGTACCGGGTCAACACAGAGACGCAGGAGATCCTCTCCATGATCGTCCATACGCCGGCACGCTTCTTTCTGCTGGCAGGGGAATCCGGGGCCGGGAAGACCACAGATTCCAAGATCATCGCGCAGGCGCTGGGATATCCGCACTTTGTGTTCACCTGCGGGCCGAATACGGAGGAGACCAGCCTGATGGTGTCCATCCTGCCCAACGTTGACAGCTGTAAGCTGCCCCAGGAGAGGTGGCCCACCATGGAAGACCTCCTGCTGGATCCGGCTTCTGCCGTTGCAGAGCTAAACGGCACCTATCCGGCAGGCATCCCCCAGGAGGAGGCGTTCCGGAAAATCCTGGAGGAGATCTACCAGAGGGGATATGACAGGGCGAAGGGTGAGAAGGACTTTATCAAGAAAGAATCCACCATCATCCAGGCATGCAGGATGCCGTCCGTCATTGAGATCCAGGAAGTCTCCATGATCGAAAAGCCGGGGACGCTGACCCGATTAAATGCCCTGTTTGACGACTGTGCAAAGACGGATCTCTTAAACGGGGAGACAATCGAACGCCATCCGGATACGGTTGTGATCCTTACGGCCAACCTGGATTGTATCGGGTGCCAGATGTTCAACGAATCTGTGTTATCCCGCATGAACCTGATCCAGCACAGAGAAGGAATGAGCGCGAAGGATATGGCAAAGCGGGCAATGGAACGGACGGGCTGCCAGGAATCCGGCATAGTCCATGAGATGGCGCAGGTGGTAACGAAGATCCACCGGCATCTGCTGAAAAAGCAGGTACAGGGCGGGGGCTGCGGATACCGGGAGCTGGAGAACTGGATCTGGAACTACCTTGCATCCGGGAATGTCCTGCAGGCATCGTACCACACGGTCGTAAGCAAAGCGTCCCCCTATCCGGAGGACCGGGAGGAAATCTTAAAAAGCTATATCCTTCCGTATTTCGAAGGGGCGGCGTAAAGGAGGATTATGGAAAGAAACAGGGAATTCAGGGAACTGGTACAAAAAGAAAAGGAAAAACTGGAAAACGAAGAGATCTTTGAGAGCGCATTTTACCGGCAGATGCTGCTGTCCGTGGCAAGGGAAATGACAGGCGGCACATTGAAGCGGGTGGAGCTTGTAAAAAAACCGGAGGAAACATGGGCCGGGGTCTGCGGCACAGACGGGGTTCGCCTGAACCTGGAGAATGTGCTCACCGCAAGTTTCCCCACATTGCCGTTAAAAAGCGACAGTCTTTTCGGGATCCTCGGGCATGAATGCGGGCATTGGAATTTTTCGGATTTTGGCCTGCGTGGAAAATACCTGGAAGGACTGAGAAAAGGGGAATGGTACCGCATATCCCCGCAGCCGAAAACCAAAGAGGAAGAGGAACATTTAAAGGAGATCAACGGATATTTCAAGGGGAAGCACATCCCAGCGCTTACGCTGCTCTCAGAGATGGCATCCTTTGTCCAGAACATGCTGGAGGATGCCTATGTGGAGCGGAAGATGTGCAAGATGTATCCGGGCAGCATCCGCAGGGGAATCCTGCAGAACCGGGTGCGCAGGGCAGAACGGATTCCGAGCCTGAAAGTGCAGCTTGAAAGCGGGTATGATTCCGCAGCGATCCTTTTGAACCTGATGACGCAGTATTCCCTGCTGGGCACGGTCAATAACTGGGAAGGAGAGACCGGGGAGCTTTTGAGCCTCCTGGAAACCGTAAAGCCGGTGATTGACCTGGCCGCCGATGTGGAATCTGCGGAGATCCGGATGGCTGCGGTGAATCGGATCCTGCTGGTGATCTGGAAAGTGCTTGCGGAAAAAATCCGGAAGATGGAGAAACAGCAGCAGGAACGACAGCAGGAGAAACAACAGGAACAGCCGTCAGATGGGAAGGAAAAACAGCAGGAGAAGCAGGAACGGCCAGCGGATGGTCAGGAACAGCAGGAATGTCAGGATGGATCGTCGGATGGGAAAGAAAAGCAGCAGGAACGTCAGGACGGGATGTCGGATGGTCAGGAAGAGCAGCAGGAACGTCAGGATGGATCATCGGATGGAAAAGAAAAACAGCAGGAACGTCAGGATGGATCACCGGATGGAAAAGAAAAGCAACAGGAACGTCAGGACGAATCATCGGATGGAAAAGAAAAACAGCAGGAACGTCAGGATGGATCACCGGATGGAAAAGAAAAGCAACAGGAACGACAGGATGAATCATCGGATGAAAAACAAAATCAGCAGAAACAACAGGACGAATCGCAGAGCGGATCGTCAGATGGGCAGGAAAACCAGAACGTTCTGGAAGAGATGATGGAGGAATTTCAGGGTCAGCTTCCGGAATATCTGCTGGAAAGGGATTCAAAAGACGCTGCGGGAAAACCGCAGAATACCTTGAGCGGAAAGGCAGGATCCTCCCAGATGGAGATAAGCCGGTTGACGGAATGTGAATTTGAGACCGGGGAGCTGCTTATGGAGCATATTCAGGGACTTGCCGAGGAAAACGCAAAAAAGGAGCTGGATAAAAAAATCTGTACAGAGCTTTTGGGGGAACTGTCGGAGACGGCATTCGACGGGGATCATCAGAAGGTAAAGAAAGTCCTCATCAGGGAAACAGAAAACCGGCCGGAGGCAATGGAACGGTACCAGTTTTATGAAAAGGAAGTCAAGAGTATCATGCGTAGAATGAAGCCGAGGCTTCTGCCGGTACTAAGCTGCCAGAGGAGCCAGATGGAACGGAAGCTGTTCTTCGGTTCCAGGATGGATTACCAGGCGCTTTATGACCCGGGCGGACGGATTTTCCAGAACATGGACATTGTCCGGAAGGTGGATACGGCAGTGGCGCTGCTGATCGACTTATCGGACTCCATGCATGGGGAACGCATCCATCAGGCGAGGTTATGCGCCTTATGCCTGTATGAGTTCTGTACAAGCGTGGATATCCCGGTCCTGATCTATGGGCACTATATCGACGGGAAGCACCGGTGCGTACAGGATGAAACGGTGTTTTTCCATTCGTTTGCGGAATTTGACGCAGACCGGGGGGACAGGTACCGGATCGCTTCCATGGAAACCGGAGGGTGCAACCGGGACGGGGCAGCGCTCTGCTTTGTGGGAGAAAAGCTTGCAAAGCGCCCGGAGAAGATCCGTCTTCTGTTTGTGATCAGCGACGGCTTCCCCAACGCGACCCGTTATAATGGGAAAAAGGCGGAAGAGGACATGCTGCGGATCAAGGAATCCCTGGAAAGGAAACGGATCACTGTCCTGACAGCGGCGATCGGCTCCGATAAAGAGCAGATCCAGCGGATTTACAAGGAAGGGTTCCTGGATATTTCCGATATCGGACAGCTCCCGTATGTCCTGCCGAAGCAGGTATTGATGCGGATCAGGAGGTAACGGAAATTTCAGGCGCTTCCGAACATTTTTGCGCAAAATCGAAAATTTCGTATCCTGTATTTCTGCTTTATCCAGGTTAGGAAGAAAGGAGGGCCTATATGGAAGAATTCAAGGAGGATGTAGCACGCATGCCGCTGGATCTGGATCAGTGCTTCCCTGCCGGTTACGTGATCGGCCTTGGGGGAAGCATGTATTACCGGGAACACCGGGATGGAAGGATCCTGTGCTGCAAGGCGGCAGGAGCGAAGCGGTTCCGGAAAAAGGAGGATGCAGAGCAGTTTGCCCAATGCCATCTTGGATACGCAGGGATGGAAGTTTCTCTCTGCGAGGTGTGTTGGGTACTGATCTCGGTTGAAAATGGCCTGTTGGAGCCGGAACAGTATTGGGACGGCTGCCGGTTTTCATGTGACCCGGAAAGCATAGTTGTTTTTTCCGGCTACAAGGAAGCCGCAGAATGCCAGAAACGATGCGGCCTGCGGGATGCCAGCATGATCGACCAGAGGATATTTTGCAGGGGACAGATCCGGATGGCAGCCTGAGGACAAGGATGTGGAAGAAAAGAATGTGATTTAAAGAAAAGAAATCAAAGAGAAGTAAGGGGCCGGTTCTGGCTCCTTTTCCTTTGGAAAGGAGAGCGGATGCTGAGAAAATTTTATGAAACTGTTTTTGACGTGGAACTGTACTACCAGATGGCGGACCTGATCTGCCGCCTGTCAGAAAAAAACAACAAGGAACAGTTATACCGGCGGATACAGCAGGCGGCCCTGTTCCTGGAAAAGCCGGGGCAGGAAATGGAGGAGGATTACGGGTTCCGTTATCCCGGGGAAGTGCTGGAACGCCTGGATGAAAAGGCGGAAGTGACAGAGAGGCAGCTCCGCGCGCTGGGGCTGGCCCTGGCGGAGACGAAGGAGCTGCAGGATGACGGGATGTTCATTGGGAAACAGAAGCCTTCCTTCTGGAAACGGCTGAAACGCACGCTTGGGCAGTCTGACCTGTACTGGCTGGGAATCCAGTATCTGTCCGGGGATGGGCAGCAAAAGGAATTGTATAAGAAGCTGCTGGATTTTCCGGCGCAGTCCGTGGAGGAGATGGTGTTTATCCTGTCGGTGCTTCCAGACGAACATGCGGTATGGGAGACCGTAAAAGGAAAACTGGACCGGCTTCTGGGAAAAGACAGGAGCTTTTCCGTGTACACCCATACGGAGATCTACGCATGGCTGTCCATGCATTTCCAGGCAAGGGTTTCCGGGTATCGGAAAAAGGATATTGAGACGCTGAAATATGTGCTGCGGCTGCCATTTTCCTATGCAAAGGCCGGAAGCACGGCTCGGGAGAAACTCCTGGAGGCAGGATACAGTGCAGAGGAGGTCATGTTCCTTAGCATGTCCCTTCTGCCCCGGATGGAGGCGCAGGGGGCATTGAAGAAAAACGGGCTGACAGCGGAACGGATGGCGGTGGAGACCTGCATGTTGTTCCTGGGCGGGGACGGCAGGCTCCTTGACCAGGCAGGGGATTTATGCAGGCAGCTTCTGACGGATTACCGCAGCTTTGACGTACGCCTAAACGACACGTCCGGTATTTTTGACCGGCTTTATGAACTGCTGAAGGTAGAGAACATCCATACCTACTGCCTTCTGCTTTCCTGCGATGGGCGGGAGGAACTGCACAGCGACTGGTTCCTGATCGACCTGACAGAGCCTAAGTGGCAGGGGCTGTACACTCTTTTGGAACGGAAATGTTTTGATAAGTGGGTGTTCCAGACTTTAAAACGGAAACCTTATACAAAGGATGAGATCAAAGCATACCTTTCTGCCTATAAAAACCTGACAGGGGAGGAGTTTTTCACACACTTCTGGAATTCGGCAGGAACCGATCTGAGCCGGATATTCCAGAGGCTGGCGGAACTGGAGCTGGTCCATCCCGTATTTCTGTTGGAAGAATATCTGGAAGAGGACAAAGGCGGCAACAGGGAGGCATGCCAAAAGTGGGGCTTCATGGCAGAACACCTGAAAGCCTATATGGAAGGCTTGAAGACCCCGGAGGCAGTGGAAATGCTGTTTCGGATGGAAAAAGCATCCGGTATTTCCAGGGATACCCTGCTCCCCATGGAGGAGCTTCTGTGGAACGGCCTCGGGATCTGGTTACAGTATGGGAGGATATCCTTTTCGGGGTTGGATTTTTCCCGGCCGTTTTTAAGCGTTGAAGAGCATCAGCGGATTTTTGCCGTTACGGAGCGGTATCTCTTTCAAAGATATCCAGAGCAGTACATCCCATTCCTAGTCCAGGTACTTACGACGGAAGCCAATTTTTCCTGGTTTCCAAAGGCGGAGGCCCGCAGCGTATTTCTGCAGCTTTCCGGAATGGACAAAGAACTGTCAGGTCTGGAGAGGCTCCGGGAGATTTATTTGACAGAGGGGGAACTGGAAGCAATCAGGGCGAAAGAAAAGGAACTGGAAGAGCGCCATCTGTGGCTGGAAGAGCGGGAGAAAATACGCACGATCAGGAAAGAGTTTGACCTGCTGGTGGCGAAAACCAGGAATACGGAAACACAGTTTAAAGAACTGCTGGATTATGTACAGAGATATTATACCGGAAGAAAACCCAGGAAGGAGAGACGATTCATTGTGAAGAGATACCTGTGCAGCCTGTTTGAGAGGAAGCAGGGGATGCTTATTGTGCAGAAAGAAGCAGAGTCCCTGTGCCAACTGGCCACGGTTCTGTTCGTAAAGGCAGAACTTGATTTTTCGGAACTAAAGTGGATACTGAACCAGGTAGAATTTAAGAAGGAGGCGGCGTAGGATGCAGTTCGTTGAAAATATACAGAAACACTTGAACCTGCTGCAGGAAATGGGAAAAGCAGGTGTGCCGGATACATTTATCAGGGAATATTCGGAAGGGGAGCTTTTGGAACTGAGCCGGAAAATCTGCCGGATGGACGCAAAAGAAGCGGTATCGGCCATGGATAAGCAGGCATTGGGATATCTGGTACATGACCAGGGTTTCCTGGACTATCTGGTCCGGCTGTTTGGGGAAGGCGTCTGTGAGCCTGCACGGGCCGGAAGGCTGCTTATTGATGCAGGGGACGATGCTTTATCGGAAGGACATTCCTATGAGGAGATTGCTTCCGTCCTGTCAGACCGGAAGATAAAGACGAAAAAGAGTTATGTGTACCTGAAATACTTTTTTGCAGGCTCTTTAAATGAAGCGCAGAAAGAGTACCTGATGTACGGGCTGGAGGCCCTGGATATCTGCACGGGATTTACAGCTGCAGATCTGGAAGAGGAGGAACGCAGAACGGGATTTTTGGAAGCGGCTGTTACGGCCGGCTTACCGCGCCCTTTTAAGTGACCTGTCCATCTATGCGGGTGCAGGGGTGTGCTTAGAAGAAATCCAGGCGGAGGAACTGTGGCAGCATACGGAGGAGATCCAGGCGGGACTGGATCAGATCCTGCCAGTGATCCCGGCCCATGAGATCGGGAAGTTCCTGGCCCCTTGGCTGGACAATGGGGCGCTGGCCTATGACCTGGGCAGGCTGAACCGGCTGCTCCCGGCTGTTTCCCACAGTATGGCAAAGGAATCAGCGGAGGGGGAAAGCAGTGGCAGGGAAAAAAGCTTTACCCAGAACCGGGTCTCCTACCTGAATTTCCTTTATGGGGACCAGCTGGGCGGCGTGGACCTTGGGGAACTGTCTGAATCTCAGAAAGCCCTGCTGGTTTACGGGATCACACATAAAAAGAAGCACTTCCTTTCCATGGTGAAAGAACATTTTGAAGATTTTACCGATCTGCGTCCTTACCATCTTTTGTTGGATGCGGATACCTATGTCCGTTACCTGAACGTCAATACGTTGAATCCGAAGAACCTGAAGGAAAGCGGGAGTATGCTTGCCCTGCCTGATAAGACGAAACAGTACCTTACAAGGGATCAGTATACATTTGAGGAATTGAAGCTGTTTGCGGATATAAAAAGCAAATATGTTCATCTCTACCACCTGCTGTCCTCTCCAAAGAGCGATGACCGCCTGCGGGTGATCCGTGAGGCTGTAAAGAGGGAATGCCTGCCGGAAAGGATGGAAGAGGAACCCATGGTTCGGCTCGGGGAGATGCTAAGCCAGAAACCGCTCTCCAAGTGGCTGTCAGAGGATATGGGGCATATAAAAAACCTGTCTTACCGGCAGGCGGCGCTTCTTCTGTCCGTCTGGGACCGGGCAGCACATTTTATCCCCGGGATCCAGACCGGGCATCAGGCCGATTTCCTGCTCCATAACCTGGAAGCATTAAAGGATCTCCCGGATTTCCAGGCCGTCACAGAGCAGATGCTGGAACTTGACCATACCTGGAGAAAGTTAAATGAGATGCTCAAGATCGGGGAGGAATTCCTCCGGAAAAACAGGGAGGGCATAAAGCAGTTCCTATATGACGGAGGTTCGGAGATCTTTTACGCATTTTTATCCGGAATGGATGAGAGAGAATGGGAAAAGGCCCGGCGGCTCTGCGCTGCGGAGATCGCAGGGCGGTTTCGGGAACTGAAATATTATAAGAATGACCTGGAGCGTGAGATTGCCCTGCGCATTTCGGAGAAAGTCCAGAAGCACTGGATGGAGAACATGGAAGCCAAAAAGGGAGCTTTCCGGCTCTGGGAAGAGGACCGGCTCCTGCCGGTCATGCAGATCGGGGAAGTCCTGGGGCACACCTGCCTCTCGTACCAAAGCGGCATCTATAAAAAATGCCTGCTGTCCTGTTTTGACGCGAACAAGAAAGTGGTCTTTGTTTCTGTCGGAGGCCGGCTGGTATTCCGGGCCATGGTCCGGCTGACCAAAGGGACGTTTTCACGGGTTCCCGGCGGCGGGCAGAGCCTGCAGTTCGCAGACCTCATACAGGAGGATATGGAAGACGGGGTGAGAAACCGACGGGAGTATCTGACCCTGTTCCTGGAACGGCCGTATTTTAAAGGGATTTCGGATGAGAAAGTACAGGAAGCGGTGAAGCTGACGGTAAGGATGCTTCGGAAAAAGGCGGAACAGCTGGGGGCGGAACTGGTTCTCAGCGATTCCTACAAAGGCTTTGCGTTGGAGGAGATGCAGTTGATCCGGGCGAAATATTATATGTACATTTCCGCTTCCAAGAACGGGAAGCAGTATCTGGACAGCCTGGGAGGCATGGCCGGCGTACAGGATGAAGGGAGCTACGAGGAAGGGTATTTCCTGTTGCGGGAAGCTTTTGTAAACCCGAAGGCAGGGGAAGCGTAAAGGAGGATGCAATGCCAAAATTTATGAATATAGATTTACTGGGGAATCTGGAGAAGATCATGAGGATCAATACCAGAAGCTATCAGTCTGATTTTGAATGGGACAGGGAAACGCTCCTGGATGCGGCCGCAAATGTAGATAACGTGCCGTTAAGGGACAGAACCTATCTTTGGATGTCCCACCCCTGCGGAACCTGGTGTGTGAAAGAAAAGGATGTGTTTTTAGAGCCCGCCTGCGCGCACAATATCTGGAGCTATTATGCCGGTGAGACAAGCCAGAGGATTCTGGCCTATGCGGTAGAGGTGATGAGGATCGAAGATAAAAAAGCAGTAGGGAACCTGTATCCGCTGGATTACCGGAAGCATGTGGAATCCGTAAAGGATGCAGCCATTCCGGCAGACCGGATCAGGATGGTTTATGAAAAGGGGGAGCGTTTCGAGAATAGAAATAAGTCTCTCAGTAAGTAAGAAAGATGATGCTGTATTTGGCCGGTACAGATTTTCGGAGTATGTGCCAAATGACAGAGAAGCATGGGAAGCTGCGTTATATCAGGAGGAACGAAAGCGGGAAAAGATGCGGTGTGGGAAGATTGAGGAGCATATCAGGAAGCTTGCGGGATAGGCAATGAATAAATTAGCAGGGCATGGCAGCCGGAAATGGATGCTGTGCCCTGATGAGAGAAGGAATCATCAGGAATGGAAGTATATAATTTCTGGGCATCAGAGAATTCAGAATTTGTTTGTTAATATTCGTGAAATGCGTGACTTAGGTTTTACATGTCAAATTTACATGGAAATTCGAAAGTGCCATAATTTTCTTGTGAATATTCAAAAAACACCTAATTTATGAGGGCTTGTGAAAAACTCGCATAGAAATTCTGACATTTTCGAAAATTAATCATATTTTATATCCACAGAGTCTCTTATTTTTTTTCAATAAAGAAATAATTTATATTTGGGATATCTCCGTCTAACATTTTTATATTACGGAGGGTTCTGGTATCTTTTAAAGAATCCTGTTTGCTACTTAAAAGATGGTTTACCTCAACCTTATAGAAAGCCTCCAAACCCTTAAAGCTTTTTAAAACAGAAAGCAATATATTTGGAATTTTTTCTGTAATATTATCAATACTATCGTTAGAGATATCTGTAAAGCCATTAATTCCGCTATAAAAACAATTTACGTCGAAAGGACCAACTTTTGCTGATTTCATAGAATTCACAAAAGTGTAGATTCCATTATAAATACGGTTGATTTCCTTTTCAGACAAAAAAGGAAAAAAATATCGATATAGGACTGTCTGCAAATAAGATGCAATCGCATACCTGACAAAATCAAAATATTTTCTCTTTTGCGCAGAAGAAAGCTCATTTTTCTTTTGAGATTTTAGTGACATTTTATCCACTTCTTCCCACAGTTTCTCAAAGAATACACCCATAAATTTGTTGCGGATATTAGATTGTAATTCACATAGAAGATTATCATCATAGTTTTCAGAACATATATCTTCATCTGATACATTATCTGAATTAAAACTTGCAGATCTTTGTTCCTTATCTACAAATATAGTAGACAATGCATTAGTAGCCGGACCTGAGCACCCGATGATTCCTACCCAGAAATAACTATGTTCGTGTAGATTTTTTGGATCCTCACGCCATAAAATAAGCTGCGCTATCTCATAATGTGTGGAATTTTTTCTTAAAGAACAAGTGTATTTATCAGCATCCTTAGTCGAATAGAGAATTTGGGGCTCTACGCTATCGGGGTTATTGTCAATTTTTTTGCATGATGTGCAATGCTTAATTTTGGGGTGGTGTGTAAATATTACTTTTTTTTCTTCACCAATACATTCAAATCCTTTAAAATAGCATTTACCTGGTTCGCTGTTATTAGAATTCCCTTTCGATACAATTTCCTCAGGGATGCTATCATTACAAGATACAGTGGAAATATATTGTAATTTTTGATGGATAATGTTATATACAGGTTCCTCTTTTATCTGTTTATAAATATATTCCGGTAATTCCGGTTTTGAAAAACTTCCTAAACAAATAAAATTGGCAGATTCAGCTCCTTTTTCTTCTGGCTGTGACTTCAAAAAATACTCTCCTATTACCTTTCTTTTGGACAAGTAATGGGACAATACGGATATTGCATCGAAATCCCAACGAGCTGTGCTTAATTTTGGTTCTTTTTCCTTATCTACATCATCTCTCTGGGATATATAAAGACTAAGTTGGTTATAGCTAAGCATAGGAGCCCAAAAATGATTTCGGTAATAGGATTCCAATATATCAGCTTCCTCAATAGCTTTCTGTTTATATACAGATTCTGGTTCGACTTTATCTCCATTACATTTATTTATGTTCTTGTCAAAAGAGAATAGAAAATCACGCATTTGTTTCTTATATAGCCTACTGTCTGGAAGCATTAATTTGGAATGCCGTTCTATTCCATTTTGTGCTGAAGCAAGTTGCTGATAAAATCCATCTGTATCATTCTTTCGGAAAATGGCCATCCATAATCCAGCTACATCAAAGACATATCGATTTTCTTTTTTACGCAAATCTACATGACTAGTTTTTCCAAGACCTGTTTCTTCCAGGTTTTCTTTCTCAGTGTTAGCTTTTTCGATATCAGTCTTTTCATGCATAACAGTAATTGCGTAAATATCCGAAGCATGGGCTGCGCCAAGCCAGAATAATGATTGAAGGTTGTTATTGCTGATATCAACGACGATCTCATTTGTGTATCGCAGTGTACGTATCATAACATGATACAGGCAAAAGGAGTTTAAATTGCTGCAATTACATACCTGTCCAACGACTGGTTTAGCCGGTTCAAGAAGGTCTTTATGAAGGAGGGTCTTCATACGGTCAACAAATACAGGATTATTCGGATAAATACGCATTGCTCTATTTTTTACATACCCTTTGACAAAGCGATCCACGTCTTCTCTCTGCAGTTCTGGGAGTCTTTCACTTTCGGATGCTGCACTATTTGTAAAATCATCATTTGCTTTTATTTTTTCTTCAGCGGCCAGGTAGGTAGCTTGGTTGACGCCAATCTGAATGATTTCCCCCACATTATAAAAAAGATCCAATTGTTCCTTTGAATCTTTTTCATTTTCTAGAATGACGTTCTCCTGGACAAGTACGCCAACACGGTCCCCACAGAAACATTTTTCCTGGCGCATCCTGGAGGTAATGTTATGGTAAAAATTTACGATACAGAGTCCAGCCTCTTCTTCATTGAGGAATGCATCCATGGTATATACAACCAGCGTGTTATCTTTCTCAGATGCAGTATTATATTCTTCTAAAAGTTTGTCGTAAATAATTTCACCAATTTTATTTTCATACTTAGGATCATCCAGGAATTCATGATAAGGAAAACGATTATATTTAATATCTGAAAACCCGAGTTCTGGTTGTACTATTTCGTTAAATGGAAGATATTGTATGATTGAGTCTTTATCGGTATTCTTTTGCTGTTCCTTGTATCGTATGCCGTAATATTCAAACAAAGTCTTACGCCATGGATAGAATCCGATGTGAAGTTCCTTTGAATTACGCGTATTCTCGTCCCATTCCCAGTATTTTTTTCTAAGTTCCTGTGGAATTGTCATTTTAAAAAAGCTTTCACAATAGCAGATTGGCAAGATCATTTTTCCAAGAGCTACGGCCATGCCAAATTCGTAAAATACATTAGCATTCTGGCTGGATACATCAACAATGATAAGATCCGCTATCTGCATTTGCTGACAAATGCGGCTACAGATAACATAATTTGATGCTGGATCAGAATCCGAACGTATTACATGTATTTCTTTGATTTTGTCTTTTTCACTCCAATTTTCATTATGTGCAGAAATACTACAGTAGAGTCTGCTTTTTTCCTTGCTAAAATATAAATATTTTGATAGAGACTCTATAAAAGTTCGCAGACGCCATTTGTAGACAACATTAGACATATCAGAAAAATTCATGATTACAAATGCCGTAATCTGATTTTTGTCATGTAATTTTTTTCGTTCACGTTGGATATTGGACTGTTTTGAACAGTGTTCACCGGTCATAAAACACCGTCTGGAATGAATGCTAGCTTCTGTTGATGTGAAACAGTAGTTACAGTTTTTGCAGTATGTTTCATCCTTTTTATCACAGTTTAATTCGTTGGATTGATAGTTTGTATGTTCTTGCATATTTTCACTCATTTTTTTACCTCATATCTTTCGTGGATTATCCTTTGCTAGTTTATCGGTGTCTTGGGAAATAACTTTTAAATTATTCTGTATTCACAATACAAGTTATTTTACGATGCATTTTCAATCAAAAATAGAAACTTTTCCTTTATCTTTATTGTATACGACTACATTGATTGTCCCCTGTATTTCTTGCTTATAAAGTGATAACACTGATTTTATTGTCTGGAGCGATTCTTCATGTGTTAGGCCAGCCCTTGATCTGCCAGTGCCCATTAATGTTAAATACATTTCAAATCCTTGTCCATTGCTACTATAAAAAGATAAAAGCTTTTTCAAACATTTTATTACATCATCCTTAGTGCTTTGAGCTTCATTATTTTTGTCAAATTCTGATAATGCCAATAAAAAGAATGTTATACCATTGTACTCAGGAGCAATGACAATGGTGCCATTATCAAAATCTTTTAAATTACCCCGTGGTTTTTCCATACGTGTCAACTCACGGATTGGCATAATATTATTTTTCTGGATATAATTATTAATATTCGAGTCTACTGAAGCGATAGTTATTCCGTTTTTTACCATATTATTTATCCATTTTCCATGGATTGTATTGGGAGAAACTAATGGTTTGTCATATAAAGCTAAATCCTCGTCAACAATGGTATCAAAAGCTGTATTTACGGATATCACTACTATTTTTTTTCTGCCACTTTTCTTTGGAAATGCTATTTTCATGAGATCTCCATAACATATATTAACTTTTGCTGCTCCCTCGGATATAATATGATTCTTTTTTCTAAAAAAGCAAATCCAGATAAGAGATACGAGGAAGCCCAAAATTAGGAGGCCGGTAAAGATAAAGAATTTTGACATGATTCCGGTTATACCGATATCCTCCCACGAGATAAAAGATAAAAAAATGGAAAGCAAACTGAATAGTGAACCCATTACAATAAGCCATTGCCTAATTATATAGGATATATTTTTTTTGAGTATTTCCACCATGTACAAATCCTCCTTAAAGTATTCATGTCTTTCACAAGACACTGGTAATGTAACAAATTGTTGAATTGTTGCAGAGCATTTGATTTCATTAGGATTTTAGAAAGCAAAAAAGGTAATAAAATTCTTCAACAAAGAATTTTATTACCTATACCCTAACCCAGATAAACCGGAACCAAAATTTTACCATTTTGCGCAAAAAATTGTCCGTAAGTACCTAAAAGTTATGCCACATTATTACTATACAACAAATAGAAATAATTAGCAATATGTAAATCTAAAAATCTAAAATTAATTTTCCCCTTTTTTATTTGATAGTATATATTTTAAGTTAAGGCGTAAATAATGTAAAATGTTTTTGGTTTTGTGAAGCACAGACAGCATTTGCGGAGGAAGGAATAAAGGCGCTCGATAATATGGTTTATGTGGTTGCGTTTTGAATAGATGCACCTTATAATAAAAATTACGGTAGAGAAATTTCAGGGTTTTATGATGGTGATATTGTACAATTATTAGAACCGGTACCAAAGAAAGGGCAGAAGGTCATTGTCACCTTCACAGAGGATGAAAATACTTTTGAGGATCTCCCGATTGGAATTTTATCAAAGATATGCTGATTCCAAAAAGCGCCTGTCAGAGAAAGGGATTTTTGAACATGCTATGGTGGAAAAACACGGTAATGGCTGGTGCAAATACTATGATCCGTTGTATTAAGGAAGGAAAATAAAACGCTATGGTGAAAGAAATTATAAGGGATGTGTTTTTTCTGGGACAAAAATCAGAACCGGCGACAAAGGCTGACCAACAGGTGGCGAGGGATCTGCAGGATACTTTAAGTGCCAACCGTGACCGCTGCGTCGGTATGGCTGCCAATATGATCGGTGTGAAGAAAAATATCATCATTGTAAATATGGGATTCGCTGACGTTGTAATGTTTAACCCGGTGCTGGTTTCCAAAAACGGAATTTATGAAACGGAGGAAGGATGCCTGTCGCTGGAAGGTGTCCGTAAAACAAAACGATATCGGGAAATTGAGGTGGAGTATTACGATTTTGACTGGAAAAAACAAAGGCTGAAGCTGAAAGACTGGCCCGCACAGATCGTGCAGCATGAGATGGACCATCTGTCAGGGAAGATCATATAGTTATTAATGCCTGTTTTGTGAAAAAGCACAATATATAGAATATTAATATTGACTACACTTATATATTGTGTTATTCTATAAGCGGATTAGATTTTTGCGCATGAGTATCTTAAAATGCAGCAGTAAGTGTGTTTGTTCCAGAAGATGACTGGAAGATAAATTTAAGGCGTAGCCTGGCAAAAAACAGAAAGACATCAAAAATTCAGGGATGATTTTTGGTGTCTTTTTTTGCGTTTTGGGATTGCTTTGCAAAAGGAAAGGAGGAACGAGCTAATCCGGATAAAGGGAACGAAAACATAACGAAGAGGCGGAGACGAGAAAGAGCCGCAGGCTGTACAGAAGAAAGGGGGAGAGCTCCTTCTTTTTTTATGTACTGGTATCCGCCGGGGTATCAGTACCTGTATATCCATGAAAAGAAAGGAGTACTTATGGTGGACTTATTTGCTGATATCCCGCGGGAGACGGTGGAAAGCACACTGCAGACGATCCGGGCGAACCTGGACCGGGTCGGGCTTTACGGCGGACATACGCTGCGCAGGCACGCAGACATCCAGCCGCTGGCCTTAAAGACGCGGCTGACGAAAGAAGATATCCGCTATGCCACATCCTATTGGGACAGGGAAGTGGCAGACGCCGTGGTAAAGGGGATCATGAAGAGCTTCTTCGACCCGGGGATCACCACATGGCTGAGGTATGGCGGGGATGACTGCATTTCGCTGGCCGGGCATTTCTCCAGGACCATCGGGTACGGGTTCCGAAAAGGAGAGGAACGGCTGGAAGAGAACTTACGGAAAGCCCGCCTGGTGCTTGTAAAGGATGCGGACGCGGACTGGGGATTTCGGATCCTGACCAGCTACCCCATGTTTGGGAGACGGGAGAAGTTCTGTGGGTAAGAAATGGAAGCTGTCTGTTTTGATGGCAGGAAAGTATGACATCGTAAAGGGCGCAAAGATCGGATTCCATCTGGATGCGGAGACGGGCCTCTATATCGCATCCTGCGGCCGGAAGGATTTTGGAGTCGTAAAATCCATAAACGGAGGCAGCAGGGAAGACCTGCGGATGCTCGGCACTGACTTTGGCGGCATCATAGTAAGGACGGATCCGGACCAATACCTGGCGGAGGCCGTGGTAAAGATGTATAAAAAGGACAGCGTAAGAAGGATGGTATGCGCAGAACCTATATTTATTGGGAGGAAAAAAGAATGCACAAGAACAAAAAAGCAGGAAAACGCAGCAGGAAACTTCTGAAGTGGATCCAAAGGTACGGCGGGTACTGGCAGCTGATCTGCACGCCGGGCTGTGACCTGGACATGGCAGTTACAAGGAACATCATCCATTCCCTGGCAGAAAACGGCCTGCATGAATTTATATTTGTACTGCTGACCGTCCACAGGGAGAAGGAATTCCTAAAGAACCTGTCCTCATTTCTGAACCTGGATCTGATGTTGGAAGAGATCCGGCGCCAGGATATGGACGAGATTGTCCGGATGCTGGATGAAAACCTGCGGTAATACATCTTCTATCCGTAAGGGCATTCCGGTTCGCTATCAGGATGAGGGCAGACGACCATTCATAAAGGCGGTGTGTACTATGTCAGACTGGAACGAAGACAGCGGCTATCACTGCCTGCTGATCGCAATCTTATGCGGCGTGGATGCGGCAGAGTCCAAACTGCTCTATAAGTATGGGCCTGGGCATCCGCTCTGTAAGAAGATTTTAAAGAAGAAGCTGACGGCAGAAGAAACGGAAGGGATGGGAAAAGAGGCGGCGGGGAATGCCATGTACCAGCTTCGGATGGCCGGGTATACGTTGGAAGAGATCTCCAATGCCTTTGGCTGTTACCCGTCCACGGCAAAAAGAAGGATTGAAAAAGCGAAGGAACGAAAGGAGAACATGTATGGTAGACCAAAGCAGGATCGCAGCGATCTTTAACGACTTCATGTCACTTTATTTAGGAAGGTCCGGATCCGGGATCGAGCAGCTCTGTAAGAAGCATGATTACCACCGGATGCTGATGGGGCTTCTCTCCAACCTGGATGAGGCGGCGAAAGTGCCGGTTCCACAGGTGATGAAAGAGTGTTATGAAGTCTATAAGCGGTACCGGAACCTGGAGATGAAGAAGGCGGACTGGGAAGCGATCGTAGAAGAGACAAGGAAACTCTCGGAAAAATGGAAGTCCAATAAATGGTGCAACCGGATCCTGGTGGAGCTGATCGGCCTTCTGGAAGAAGACGAGGCCGAGCGCAGGCGGATCGCGTGTAAAGTGGAGCGGGAGATGAAAGAGATGGAGGCAGCGATGCAGAGGCAGGCAGAAGCTGCGTAAAACGATGGAGGGTCGAAAGGCTCTCCATTTGTTCTTATATAGGAAACTTCTTTGAATTTCCCTATATAAGAACAACCCTTCGGGGGATGCGCACTACGCGCATAAGGAAAATGGCTGCTTGCGCAGCCGCGCTTCGGCGCGAGCGTGCGTCAAGACGCACACTTTTTAAAGGAGGATTCAAGAATGTACGAGAAAGTCATACATAATACGGAAGAATTAAACGCAATGGCAGTACACCTCAGGATGGCGCATAATTTTCCGGAACTGAGGCTGTTAGCCGCGGAATGGCTGGTGCCGGAGCAGGACTTGGAGGATTTCATCAGCGGGAAGCGGTTCCTGTTTGCAGAGATTCCTATGTCAGAAAAGAACTATACATCGGCAGCGGAAAAGCTGCGGGAAGAGATGTGGCATTTGAAAGACCAGCTCTTTACCGACCTGGTTGCGCAGTACCTGATCCAGAGGGCGAAAGAGGACATCCTGTTCGGATTCCGGGTGCTGAAAAAGCAGAAATCGCTCCAGAAATGCATGGACTACATTATGAAACAGGCATACCAGATGGCGGAAAAGGAGCGGGAAAAGAAGTTTGGGAAAAAGCAGGATCCGAAAGGCCGGACGGGAAGCCAGAACCAGGCGTTCGGCTTAGGGATCGCGGAGACAAAGGTCTACCAGTGGGCAGAAGAATATTATGCACTGGAAGATGAGGTGAAGGAAGCGAAGGAACAGGCGAAGGAAAGGAAAAAACGTCTGAACGCGCTGAAACGGAAAGAGGAACACAGGAAAAATGCGGAATCTCCCAAAAAGGCAGCCAAGGATACAGCACAGAAAACGAAGGCGGCTGCGGAACAGGCGGCCGGAAAGAAGCAGACGGCAGAACAGAGTCAAACGGCCGGGAAAAAGCATCCAACAGAGCAAAAGCGGGCAGCACAGAAGATGCAAGCGGCAGAGCAGAAGCAGTCGGAAGAACAGAAACAAACGGCCGGGAAGAATCAGGCAGCAGAGCAAAAACAAACGGCTGAACAGAAAGAAATACCGGAGACGCCGGTCATGGAAAAGGAACCTACAGGAGAGCCGGAGGCTGACCTGTACGGCAGGCAGATTATGGTGTTTGATCTCTTGTCCGGACCGGACGCGGATCAAGAAGGAGGAAAAGAATGAGGGCATTTAAAGGATTCCGGCGTGACCTGACCTGCCTGGGATACCGGTTTCAGGAAGACAAGGTGAACCGGACATCGGAAGCAAATTGCTGCCAGAATGGATTCCATTGTGCAGAAAACCCGCTGGACTGCCTTTCCTACTACTGGGACTGGAAAAACTCCGTGTATTATGAGGTGGATGCATCCGGAGACCTGGACGAGGACGGCCGTGACAGCAAGATTTCCTGCACGGAGCTGCGTCTGGTCCGACGACTGACTCTGGAGCAGCTGCTCTTAGAGGGGGCCGCCTATATGGTCGCCCATCCCACACGCAGATGGAATAGCAGGGTACACAAGGAGACAGGACTGGCTTATGACGGGTTTGCGGTGGTACGCGGAAAAGATCCAAAGGCTTCTGGAAAAGTGGGAGACATCCTCGTGATCTTGAAAGAAGAGGCGGAAAGTCCGGAGATCGAGGAGGTCGCGCTGTTTCGGATTGACCGGAAAACATACCACCCAAACAGATATTATGGTGTCTGCGGAACGTGTTAAGGAGGAATGCAGAGATGAAGAAAAAAGAATTACTGGCACTTACGCCGCCGGAAATGGGGACGCATTTGCGGGAGATCGCAAGAAAGGATGAGCCCCAGAGAGTGAGCCAATGGGTTTCCACCAAAAAATATCAGTATGGGCGTTATCTGCTGGCCAAGGAGGAGAACGGATACCTGATCGTTTCCGTATTCTTGGCGGAACATGTCCGGGCAGAGGCAAGATACCCGGCATACGTGGTGTATTTTGACAGGAAGGCGGATGAGTTCATCACCTGGGAGACGGACACGGGAAAGTGGAGGAATTCCATGCTGGATCATCTTGACTGGCCGGAATATATGTATGATTCCGGTAATTATGTGAGCCGTGAGGACGCGGAACTGATCCAGGGATATCTGGGCGTACAGAGCGAAACCTATGAGGATCTGCTCCAGTTCCAACGGGACGTAAGGATGCGCAGCCTGCTTGCCCGTGACAAAAAGAAGACCGATGCATGGGATGAAGCCATGAGGCTGGTGCCGGCCCTCCCGAAAGACTGGAAAACCTGGATTTTAAAGAAAGCTATCAGGGAGCATTATATTTTCTATCAATACCAGAGAGGCGGTGCGACAGAAGGATACTGCACGCACTGCGGCCAGACGGTCAGGATCAGGAACCCGAGATACAATCAGCAGAGTGTCTGCAGCAGATGCGGGCAGAAGATCCGGTTTAAGTCGGTAGATAAATCAGGCTATATCTGGATCCCAAAAGAGACGGCATACCTGTTCCAGCGCTGCAGGCCCGGGATTGTGGTCCTGAGGCGGTTTGAGGTATGGATGACCATAGGAAAGGGAGATTTCCAGAATCCGCAGATCCATTACGATGAGATCAAGCGCTGCCTGTATGACGAAAAATTCCAGGAGGCAGTGTACCACTTCGGGGATTTTAAAAGAAGGGGCCTGCGTTGGATCGGCGGCGACAGTGACTGCAGGAGGAACAGTTTCTATTACTATTACAATTATTATCCGGCACCAAAGGAAGCGTGTATCCAAGGACGCTCCCTGACCTGGAGCGCAGGGAATTAAGGGAGACCGGGCTGGTTCAGTGGATCAGAAAGAATCCTGTGTTAAATCCAAGGAAATACCTTCATGCGTGGAGACAGACCCCTGTATTGGAACAGATCTTAAAGGCAGGCCTGCCAAGGCTGACAGAAGAGTTGGTGGAATATCCGGAAAAGTTATTGTGGCAGGAATCTTCAGGAGGGCTTGCGAAAAGGCTGGGGATTGACAACGCCAAGCTAAAGAGGCTCCGGGAACTGGACGGAGGCATCCATTTCCTGTGTTGGCTGCAGGAGGAAAAGAAACGGAAGCTCTGCCTGTCGGACGAACTGATCTGCTGGTTTATCCAGAATGACATCCTTCCGAAAGATCTGGAGTTCGTGAAAGACCGGATGAGCTATGTGCAGATCCGGAATTACCTGACCCGTCAGCAGGAAGGACTGAATGACAGCATCCGCCAGGTGCTTACCACCTGGAAGGATTACCTTTCCATGGCAAGACGCGTGAAGATGAATGTCCATGACGAGATCGTATACCGGGCATCCAGGCTCTTCCAACGGCATCAGGAGCTGGTGGAATACATTGCGGAAAACCGTCTGTCCGTAACAGCCATGGAATTGGCGGAAGCCTATCCCTACATCAATGATATCCTCCCCAGGCTGCCGGAGAAATATGAATTCAGTGATGAGACCTATACGATTCTGGCGCCGGAAAAGATCGGGGATATTTTAGAGGAAGGTCAGGCGCTGCACCATTGCATTGATAAGAAGAAGGAATATTTTGAGCGTATCAATAACCAGGAGAGCTATATCCTGTTCCTGCGAAAGGCAGAGCAGCCGGACCAGCCCTATTATACGCTGGAAGTAGAGCCAGGGGGTGTGATCCGCCAGAAACGCACCGAGTATGACAGGCAGAAAAAGGATATTGACGAGGCTTCGGCATTTTTACGGAAATGGCAGGCCGTTGTCCAGGAGAGGCTGACAAAAGGCGACCGGGACCTGGCAAAAAAGAGCCGGGAAACACGGATCGAGTCTTATACCAGCATGCGCAGGAAAAAAGTCAGGATCAATGGCGGCCTCTTTGCCGGGCAGTACCTGGCGGATGTGCTGGAAGCGGATTTGATGGAGATTCCCGATGTCGATGAGGATGCGGCGTAAGGATAAGGATGTTGTGTAATCGAAAATGACGCGAAGGAGGACAAAGTGAAAAGCAGGAAAGAAAACAGGACGTTTGAACTCCAGGAAACTTGCAATTTCCCGGAAGTATTCCGGCACTGCTCCATAGCCCCGGATTCCCTGAGCACATCAGAAATGCCGGATGCCCAGATCGGGCATATCCGAGCGTACCATGACGGATATCAGTGGCAGGGCCAGTATTTCCCATGCAGGAATGGCCTGCGGACAAAGGCGTTTGACAGCGAGTCCCAGGATATCTATTACTGCCTGGTTACGCAGCTGGATACCATGGAGGCGCTCAGGGCATTTTGCAGGAAGTACCCCTCGGCAAAGGTGAGGGAACATGAATACAGCTTCTTTATGAATGGACATGCGGCAGACTATTGGATCCGCTTCATCACAAGAAGGGGCGATTATAACCTGTACTTAAAGGCTTATGCGAAAAGGCTTTAGGATACAAGCTTAGATTGGAGGAAGATGAGTATGGATGAAATCAACAAGATTGTGGCATTTGCCGTAAAAAAGGACGTGGAACTGTATACGGACATGCCTTCCGGATGGAAAAGGATCGCCGGAGCGCTGACTGCCCCGTGCGGGAGCGTCTGGATCTGCAACGGGGAATCCCGCTTTTCAGGAAAGAGAAGGAAGGCATTGTTGATCAGGAGAAACTGCATGGAATGAACATTCGGTAAAAAACAGAAAAAGAGCGGAAATGCGGGTTTTAAAGAGTTCCCGAGACCGCTTGGAATAATAATGGGAGGAAATGATAAATGAAGAGCAGGAATGAATTTTTTGAGTACGTAAAAGAAAATATCAAGGATTACCTGCCGCCGCATTTGGAAAATGCGCAGTTATCCATTTATAAATGGGTAAGGGAGAATGACCGGAAGATGCATGTCCTTGCGATCCGTCTTTCAGAACATGATACGTTTCCCAATATCCATCTGGATGGTTTCTACCAGTGCTATCTCGGTGGGAAAGAACTGGATGCCTGTGTGGGGGACGTCGCGGATGTGTATATTGCGTATGGTGATATGGAAGACATAAAAGAGCCAGGAATCATATGGGATTATGAAAAGGTAAAGGACCGTTTGCTTATCAGGCTTTGTGACCTGCAGTGGAACCAGGGCTATCTGAAAGACAAGGTTTATACTGTGCACGGGGATTTTGCGGCAGCTTACTATATCGCCATATATGAGGACAGGGAAAAGCTGCTCAAAGTGCCTGTAACAGAACTGCTGATAAGCACATGGGGGATCTCAATGGACCAGTTCCACAAGGATGCGCTTCTTGCGGACCGTTCAAGTTTGCACGCTTTAACAGACTTAAATGTCCTTCTTTGTTCCGAGATGTTTGGCATAGGAAAGGCGGAAAATCTGCTGGCAGAAGGAGCAGTATATGATTCCACGGGGATTCCTATGCTGTGCCTGACGAACAGCCGGAAGCAATTCGGGGCATCCCTGATCCTGCACGACGATATCCTGAGGCGTGTGGGTGAGGTATTGGGCTCCAATTATTTTGTGCTTCCGTCCTCCATCCATGAGACAATCCTTGTCCCGGACATCGACGGCAGTGATGCGCAGGGGCTTTGTTTGATGGTAAAGGAGATCAATGAAGGTAAGGTGGAAGCGTGGGAACAATTGTCGGACAAGGTGCAGTATTATGACCGTGAAACAGGAATATTGGAAAATGCGCTGGACAGGGAATGCAGGCTCTCTTCTTTAGAAGCGGGGAGCGGACCGGCGGAAGAGGATGGGCAGGATGAGCTCCCAAACGTTTAGGAAAGAGGAGATACCCTGGGAAGAGGAATCCTATTTCCAACAGCATGACGGCCAGCTTGCCCTGTTCCAGCCGGAATTCATACGGGACGCTGACTGTACGAAGGATACGCCTGTCTTCCATGGCCGGCCGGATTCTCCCATCTACGGGACTGGAAAACGGATCCGCCCCAGAGTGCCGGGGCGCAGGGACTCAGAGTATATGAAAAAGGTCCTGCTGGAGGAGCTTCTTCCATTAGAAGAGTATGACCGGGTCATCCTGCTGATTTCCGGCGGGAAGGACAGTATCGCCAGTTATTATAAGCTGCTGGAACTGGGCGTTCCGAAGCAGAAGATCGAATTCTGGCACCATGATATAGACGGCGGGAATCCATCCAGGCGGATGGACTGGCGCTGTACATCCAACTACATCCGTGCGTTTTCTAAAGCAGAGCAGGTTCCGCTCCGGGTGTCCTGGAGAAAGAACGGCTTCTTTGGGGAACTATACCGAATCGGGGCATCCGAGCCGATCGAATGGCAGGAACCGGAGACGCGCGAGATCATCCGATGTACGCTGTCAAAGAAATACATAGAATGCCAGAAGCTGAGAGAAAAATCTCCGGCAGATATGGAAAAACAGCTGAACCAGTTCGGATACCGCATGAAATTCCCGATGAAAACCGGGGATCTCAGCAGACGGTGGTGTTCCGCCTACTTAAAGATCATGGTGGCGGACACGGTGCTGCGGAATCTGCACAGCCTGGAACATTTCGGAAAGCCAGACGGAAAATCAGGAAAAGATACCCGCCTGCTGGTCGTCTCCGGGGAACGCAGAGGGGAATCGGCAGGACGCAGTAAATACAATGAGATGGAGGTCCACAGGACGAATGCGGCGACAAAGTCACGCCGCATTGTCCACCAGTGGCGCCCGGTCATCAATTATTCGGAAAAGGATGTGTGGGAGGTCTTAAAACGGCACAAGGTCAACTCGCATCCCTGCTACCGTGCCGGGTGGAACCGCTGCAGCTGCGCGATGTGCATCTTCTCAACGCCTAAACTGTTTGCGGGCATCCGGGAGCTGTATCCGGAAGATTATGGGATGCTCCGGCAGGATGAGAAGGTGCTGGGATTTACACTGGATAATGATTGTGACCTGGATACATTTATCGGGAATGTAGGATCCTGCGTCTATCATGGAGATAAGGAGGCCATCCACAGCCTGGTTACGGGCGAATTTTCTGTGGATTCTGTCTATGTGCAGGGAGAATGGAAGTATCCGGCAGGCGCATTCCACGGTGTGGAAGGCGGGCCCTGCTGATGAATGGAATGGAGAGGCAAGAATGTAAGGAGCAGAGACTCCAAATAATCAGGAAAAATAAAATAATATTTTACAGGAAATAAGGTTCTGCAGACTTCTTTTCATATAGGAAACGTCATAATCAGACAGGCTGCATATTGAAAACTGCATCCGGAAAGGAAATGTCGGAAAATAGCGGCATTTCTGCAATATATTTGATTTAGCGGCTCTTGCGGCAGGATATTGTGGAATGCTGTTTCCTGACGATTCCAAAAGGATGTGTCAGCCTGAAACCAGGAAAGGAGAACATATGGAGAAAGAGAATTTGATGTCAAAGGTATACAATGCCGAGGAGATTCAGCAATTACTGGGAATTGGAAGGAGTAAAACCTATGATTTTTTAGATGAGGTCAATAAAAAGCAGGCTCCATTCAGAGTAATCAAAATCGGACGCATTTATCGGGTTCCGAAGGATTCTTTTGACAGGTGGATTGACGGGGAAGAATAGTCAGGGAGAAAGGAATGGATAAAAAATCAAAAAAATGTCCGCATGCTTTTTATGAAAGAGGTTCGTGGTATCACAGGACAAAAATTTTGCAGGAAGATTATAGCGTAAAGTATGGGAAGACAGGCGGTTTTAGCAGTGATGTTGCGGCAGAGGAAGCATATAAACAGCATATTGACGAATTTAACCGACGAATGAATATGCGGTTTATTAATCGAGAAGAGGATATTAGATTCAAAAATTATATGATTTTTTGGTATGTGAGTATATTTTCAGAAAGAATAAAATCGACTACCAGACTTCTGACATCACATGTACTGTATCATTTTATTTTGCCTAATGTTGATGAGAATATTGTGTTAAAGTTTGTCAGCACGGATTATGTGAACCGTCTTTTAGAAAAGACTTCTTGTTACTGCGAATCTGCTGCAAATAAGAGCAGAGAGGTTCTGTATATTGCCATGAAAGATGCTGTAATGGAACAATTAATCCGCAATAATCCTGTAAAAGCGGCGAAGAGATATCCGAGGAAAAAAAGTAACATTAAGATTCTCAGTAAAAATCAGATCTGCCTTTTACTTAAAGAAGCAAAGAGAAGAAACTGGTTTTTGGAAATACTTCTTGGCTTATACTGTGGCCTGAGAAAAGGCGAGATTTTAGGTCTTAAGTTTGAAGATTTTGATTTGCGGAGGCAAACAGTTACTGTACAAAGACAGCTGGTAGTTGAAGCGCATATGGATGAGGAAGGGAAGACAGTGCAGGAATATGAATTGGTGCTGAGAGAACCGAAAAGCGAAAAAAGCAACCGGATATTAAAGGTCCCAATGATCGTATGGGTAGAATTAGAAAAAAGAAAGGAAAAGGTAGTTATATGGAAACAGAAGAAAGGGAGCAACTATAAGGATTCAGGATTGATCAGCTGCCAAAAAAATGGATTGCCGCATTCACGCTCTTCACTAAACAGCGAATTAAATAAGGTATGCAAAATGTTAGATATTCCGCGTATTTCCGTTCATGGGCTGAGGCATATGTATGCAACTGCTCTGTTAGAAAAAGGCGTATCTCTTGCAAAAATATCTGCTCTATTAGGGCACAGTTCTGTAAATACTACGTTTGAGTTTTATGTGGACATTATGGAGGAAAATACGAGAATAATGGATTTCATGAATAAGGAATTTTTACCGGAGCCAGAATGAATAATATTTGAGATATAGTATGAAAAAAGAAGGTGAGACCATGGATTTGACAAAAGCAGACCTTCGCCCATATGTGGATTATGAAGTGAGCGGAGTTATGCCGATCAAGGGGAAATTTGGTTTTCGTGTTACATTGATCTATGAAGATTTATCGAAAAGAGAATGCCAACATTCGGGATTCTTGAAAAAAGCTGAAGCGGAAAAGGCAAGGGATTGTGTAATAGCACAATTACATGATAAGCGGTATGTGGCCCATAGGAATGTAAAAGTAGAAGAACTGTTAAAATATTGGCTGGAATATGAAATGAGGCCGAGACAGGGATTTACAGCAAACAGCTATGCTACATATAAAAATTGTATAGAAAAGCATATAAATCCCAGCATTGGGAAATTGAAACTGCAGGCATTAAATCAAGGCCATATTATGAAAATGTTCAATCATCTGGTAAAGAAGTATCCTTCTATGCTGAAAGTAGCAAAACCTGTATTGAATACGGCAATCGAATTCGCTGTTTCAAAAAATCTGGTCACGCAAAATCCTTGTGAAGGGATTACTTTACCAAAGGGAACAAAGAAAAATGATTACCATGTCCTCGTGGTGAATGAGACCAGGACATATAATTTAGAACAAGTGAAACAGCTGCTCAAAGCTTCTAAAAATACGAAGATACATATGCAGCTTGTTTTTGCTCTGCTTATGGGGCTGCGCCGGGGGGAGATTAATGGACTTAAGTATTCGGATGTGGATTTTGAACGACATAAATTGAGAATCGATCGGCAGCTGGGAGAAGATTTACACGCAGATCCGGATTCTATCGCACCGAATACAAAGACAAAGCAGGAAATTCCGCCCAAGACACAATCAAGCTGCCGTGAACTGGATATTCCTGATTATGTTTATCAGGCAATCTTAGAAGAGCGGTCTAAATACGAGAAAAACCGGAGCAGACGGCAGAACGGGCGCTGGGTATTCCAGGATCTGGATTACATCTGTTGTTCCAGCTATGGACGGCCGAGAAGTAAGCATTATCACTTTGTACATTATAAGAAATTATTAGAGGATTTAGGGCTGCCGCATATACGGTTTCATGATCTTCGTTCAACATATGCTACATTGCTGATGAAGAATGATGTGAATCAAAAAGCAGTGGCATTAGCGCTGGGACATTCCAGTTCGATCATTACAGTCGATGTTTATACAGATAAGCAGGTTATTATTGAGGATGGTGCAGAAGAAATACAGTCATTTATTGATGAGGTACATCCATATGACGAGGAAGATGTAAGAAGGTTAAAAAATATATTTGGATTTGATTTGAAATTGGAGACTTGAAGTGAAAGACAGGATGTGTATATTTAAAGTATGCATATCCTGTTTTTTTTCTTTGTCTGTTTTAGCAGATGATTATAAATAAAAAATCACGCATTAAATGATCATAAATAAAAAGAACATATGTTCAAAAACTTGTTGCTTTATGCATAAGGATGTGATAGTATATTGCTTGAGAATTTACAGTATATGATTCGACCAACGGAAGAAAGTTATGATAGTGAATACTGTAAAATCCGCGAAGTATTTTACAGTATTGCCCTGTGGAAAAAAACGGCCCAGGTGACCTGATTCGTGTAATTGCTGTTTTGGTACATGTTTTTCGAACGTACGAGCGAAAAAATCGCTCAAAATTACACGAATCGGCGGGTTGATAGTAGTCATAGTAAGGAGGAGTTTTACTATGGAAAGATTTGAATTAGTATCAGAATACGAGCCTACCGGAGACCAGCCCAAGGCAATCGAAGCGTTGGTAAAAGGCTTCCAGGAAGGCAATCAATTCCAGACTTTACTAGGGGTTACGGGGTCTGGGAAGACCTTTACGATGGCCAACGTGATACAGCAGTTGAACAAGCCGACTCTGATCATAGCACACAATAAGACGCTGGCCGCACAGCTCTATGGAGAGTTTAAAGAGTATTTTCCGAATAATGCCGTTGAGTACTTTGTGTCCTACTACGACTACTACCAGCCCGAAGCCTACGTCCCGTCTTCGGACACTTACATTGCCAAGGACTCATCCATTAATGATGAGATCGACAAGCTCCGTCTCTCTGCCACGATGGCCCTTGCAGAGCGCCGGGATGTGATTATTATTGCCAGTGTGTCCTGTATCTACGGCCTGGGCAGTCCGGTAGATTACCAGAACATGGTCATTTCCTTGCGTCCCGGCATGACAAAAGAGCGGGATGAGCTGATGGCCAAGCTGATCGAGATACAGTATGACCGCAATGACATGGATTTCCACCGCGGAACTTTCCGGGTGCGAGGGGATGTGCTGGAGGTGATTCCGGCTTATGAAAGCGATACGGCAATCCGGGTAGAGTTTTTTGGGGACGAGATCGACAGGATTACGGAGATCGATATCCTGACCGGGGAAATCAAAGATGAATTGAAGCATGTAGCGATATTCCCGGCATCCCATTATGTAGTAGATAAGGATAATATTAAGCGTGCGGTGCAGGATATAGAAAAGGAACTGGAAGAGCGGGTAAGGGAATTTAAGCGGCAGGACAAGCTTCTGGAGGCGCAGCGGATCGCGGAGCGGACGAACTTTGATATTGAGATGCTGAAGGAGACAGGGTTCTGCTCAGGGATTGAGAACTATTCCCGGCATCTTGCTGGGCTGGCTCAGGGGCAGGCGCCCTACACGCTGATCGATTATTTCCCGGATGATTTTATTATTATGATTGACGAGTCCCATAAGACTGTTCCTCAGATTGGAGGAATGTACAATGGGGACCAGTCGCGGAAGTCAACGCTGGTAGATTATGGATTCCGTCTGCCGTCTGCAAAGGATAACCGCCCCTTGAATTTTGAGGAATTTGAAAGTAAAATAAACCAAGTCTTGTTTGTCTCAGCCACGCCAGGGGTGTACGAAGAAGAACATGAACTTCTTCGCGCAGAGCAGGTTCTGCGTCCTACAGGGCTTTTAGACCCGGAGGTAGAAGTGCGTCCCGTGGAGGGGCAGATTGACGATCTGATCGGTGAAGTGAATAAAGAGGTGGCGAAGAAAAATAAAGTGCTTGTGACTACGCTGACCAAGAGGATGGCGGAGGATCTTACGGATTATATGCGTGAGGTAGGCATCAGGGTCAAGTATCTGCACTCCGACGTGGATACACTGGAGCGGACGGAGATCATCCGGGATATGCGGCTGGATGTATTTGACGTTCTGGTAGGGATCAATCTGCTTAGGGAAGGACTGGATATTCCAGAGATCACGCTGGTTGTGATCTTAGATGCGGACAAGGAAGGGTTTCTGCGTTCCGGGACTTCTTTGATCCAGACCATTGGCCGTGCAGCCCGGAATTCAGAGGGGCATGTGATCATGTATGCGGATGTGATGACCGATTCCATGCGGATGGCGATTGATGAGACGATGCGGCGCCGGGAAATCCAGACGGCTTATAATAAAGAACATGGGATCACGCCGCAGACCATCAAAAAAGCGGTACGTGATCTGATCAGTATATCACAAAAGGTAGATACTGAGGAAATGCTGATAGAGAAGGACATCGAGTCTATGAGCCGGGAGGAATTGGAGAAGCTTGTAGATAAGGTGACGAAGAAAATGAAGAAAGCGGCGGCGGAACTGAACTTTGAGGCAGCGGCAGAGCTGCGTGACCAGTTGATTGAGATGAAAAAGGCATTGAATGAGATGGGCGATTGAATCCGACTTGCCGGTGAAAAATGACTCTGCGTGAAATGGTAAGGGATTTCATGTGGCTATTTTAGCCAGGGTGAACAGAAATTGTTTGATTATAGGGCTGTTATGAGGAACAATAATAAATACAACAGGAGTGAACGATATGGGAGTAAAGATAGATGCCAGAAAGTATATTAAGATACGGGGGGCCAATGAAAATAATCTGAAAAATATTGACGTAGATATTCCAAGGAATGAGTTGGTTGTATTGACCGGCTTGAGCGGCTCCGGTAAGTCCTCGCTTGCCTTTGATACGATCTATGCGGAAGGACAGCGCAGGTATATGGAATCTCTGTCCTCTTATGCACGGCAGTTTCTGGGACAGATGGAGAAGCCGGATGTGGAAAGTATTGAAGGCCTGTCACCGGCTATCTCGATCGATCAGAAGTCAACGAACCACAATCCACGTTCCACGGTGGGGACAGTGACGGAAATCTATGATTATTTCCGTCTGCTGTATGCCCGCGTCGGGATTCCGCACTGTCCAAAGTGTGGAAAAGAGATTAAAAAGCAGTCTGTGGATGAGATGACGGACCAGATCATGGAGATGCCGGAAGGCAGCAGGATCCAGCTCCTTGCACCAGTCGTCCGGGGAAGGAAGGGGACACATGCGAAGCTGCTGGAGAGGGCGAAGCGGAGCGGATATGTGCGTGTCCGTGTGGACGGTAACCTGTATGAATTATCTGAAGAAATCACATTAGATAAGAATATCAAACACAATATAGAGATCATTGTGGATCGCTTGATCGTGAAACCAGGAATCGAAAAGAGGCTGGCAGATTCCATTGAAAGTGTCTTGAATCTTGCAGAAGGACTTCTGATCGTGGATGTGATCGGTGGGGAGCCGATGAATTTCAGCCAGAGTTTTTCCTGCCCGGACTGTGGGATCAGTATAGAAGAAATTGAGCCGAGGAGTTTTTCTTTTAATAACCCATTCGGCGCGTGCCCGGCCTGTTTTGGGCTGGGGTATAAAATGGAGTTTTCGGAAGAATTGATGATTCCAGACCCTTCCCGGAGTATTAATCAGGGTGCGATCGTGGTACTTGGATGGCAGTCCTGCGCGGATCAAGGCAGCTTTACCAATGCAATCTTGACAGCGCTCTGTGAAGAGTACGGGTTTGACCTGGATACCCCGTTTGAGCAATATCCGAAAAAGATTCATGATATTTTAATCTATGGGACGAATGGAAAGTCTGTAAAAGTACATTATAAAGGACAGCGGGGAGAAGGTGTTTACGATGTGGCTTTTGAAGGATTGATTCGTAGTGTAGAACGGCGGTATCGTGAGACCCATTCCGAGGCTTCCAAAGCCGAATATGAGACCTTTATGAATATTACGCCTTGTTCGGAATGTAAGGGACAGCGTTTAAAACAGGGCGCTCTGGCAGTGACAGTGGGAGAAAAAAATATTGCGGAAGTGACGGCATTTTCGATAGACAGGCTGCAGAAATTCTTGAACGATCTGGAATTGACGAAGACACAGACACTCATCGGAAACCAGATTTTGAAAGAAATCAAAGCCAGGATCCAGTTTTTGATGGATGTGGGATTGGAATATCTGACACTGGCACGGGCGACGGGCTCTCTTTCTGGAGGAGAAGCACAGCGGATCCGGCTGGCTACTCAGATTGGTTCCGGCCTGGTAGGCGTGGCCTATATTCTGGACGAGCCAAGTATCGGCCTGCACCAACGGGACAATGATAAATTGCTGGCAACGTTGAAGCGGCTGCGTGACCTTGGAAATTCTTTGATCGTGGTAGAACACGACGAAGATACCATGCTGGCGGCAGACTGTGTGGTAGATATCGGGCCTGGCGCGGGAGAGCATGGCGGCAAGGTGATTGCCATTGGGACTGCTCAAGAAATTATGGAGTGCAAAAACTCTGTGACCGGGGATTATTTGAGCGGAAGAAAAAGAATTCCGGTGCCCCAGTCACGGAAAGAACCCACTGGTTATCTGAAAGTGGTGGGAGCGCAGGAAAATAACCTGAAGAATATAACAGTGGAGTTCCCTCTGGGAATCATGACCTGTGTGACAGGCGTATCCGGATCAGGTAAGAGTTCTTTGGTAAATGAGATTTTATATAAAAAACTTGCCAGGGAGCTGAACCGGGCGCGGACGATCCCAGGGAAACATAAGCGGATCGAGGGGATGGAGCAGGTGGACAAGGTCATCGATATTGATCAGTCCCCCATCGGAAGGACACCAAGATCAAATCCGGCGACGTATACAGGGGTTTTTGATTTGATCCGGGACTTGTTCGCCTCTACGGCAGATGCAAAAGCCAGAGGCTATAAAAAAGGAAGATTCAGTTTCAATGTAAAAGGAGGGCGGTGTGAAGCCTGTTCAGGAGACGGGATCCTTAAGATTGAGATGCATTTTCTGCCGGATGTGTACGTGCCCTGTGAAGTTTGCGGCGGTAAGCGCTATAACCGCGAGACTTTGGAAGTAAAGTACAAAGGCAAGAGCATTTTTGACGTGCTGGATATGACTGTGGAAGAAGCGGTAAAGTTTTTTGAAAATGTACCCAGCATCAGCAGGAAGATGCAGACTCTTTATGATGTGGGCCTGTCTTATATCAAACTGGGCCAGCCGTCTACCGAGCTTTCGGGGGGAGAGGCACAGCGAATCAAACTGGCTACGGAACTAAGTAAACGTAGTACCGGAAAAACAGTCTATATTCTGGATGAACCTACAACTGGCCTGCATTTTGCGGATGTCCACAAACTGACAGAAATCCTTCGGAGGCTGGCGGATGAAGGGAATACGGTGATCGTGATCGAGCATAATCTGGATGTGATCAAGACCGCAGATCATATCATTGACATCGGACCGGAAGGCGGAGATAAAGGCGGTACGGTTGTGGCATCCGGAACCCCGGAAGAAGTGGCGAAAAATAAAAAGTCTTATACAGGGAAGTATATTGATGCGGTAATGAAGAAAAAATAATAAGGAACTATTCCTGAAGTTTTTAAGAAATCATTAAATTATAAAAAAGGGGTTTCCAATTTGGAAAAAATTGATTATACTATTGGGGTGGTTGACGACATCAGATAAACAGGCGATAAACAAAAAGCACGAACGATGGCCAGCAGTAAGAGCATCTCTGCAGAGATGGATTTTTAGAAGGGAGAGTTTATATGTCTGTTGATATCGGAATAGATCTGGGGACGGCCAGTGTCCTTGTTTATGTGAGGGGGAAGGGGGTTATACTGAAAGAACCCTCTGTGGTGGCATTTGACAGGGATACGAATGTGATCAAGGCAATTGGGGAGGAAGCCCGTCTGATGCTGGGCAGGACTCCGGGAAATATTGTGGCGGTGCGGCCGCTGCGTCAGGGTGTGATCTCAGATTATACAGTGACGGAAAAAATGATCAAGTATTTTGTGCAGAAGGCGGTTGGACGACGGATGTTCAAAAAGCCCCGGATCAGTATTTGTGTACCCAGTGGTGTGACGGAAGTGGAAAAAAAAGCGGTTGAGGAAGCGACCTTTGCAGCAGGAGCACGGGAGGTGCACCTGATAGAAGAGCCGGTTGCTGCGGCAATTGGTGCCGGAATAGATATTTCAAAACCTTGCGGCAACATGATCGTAGATGTTGGAGGCGGTACTTCGGATATTGCTGTGATCTCTTTGGGCGGCGCAGTAGTGAACACTTCGATCAAGCTGGCGGGAGATGATTTTGATGAAGCCATTGTACGCTATATGCGAAAGAAGCATAATCTTCTGATCGGTGATATGACTGCAGAGGATATTAAGATCAAGATCGGCACGACCTATCCCCTTGTGGAGGAAGAACATCTGGAAGTCCGGGGACGAAATTTGGTGACCGGGCTGCCGAAGACGGTTACAGTCACTTCCACAGAGACGGAGGAAGCCTTGAGGGAGACTACCAGCCAGATTGTAGAAGCAGTGATCGGGGTGCTGGAACAGACTCCGCCGGAACTCTCCGCAGACATTCTGGACCGGGGGATTGTACTAACAGGAGGAGGAGCCATGCTGCGCGGGCTGGAAGAATTGATTGAAGAGCGGACCGGTATCCATACCATGACGGCAGAGGATCCGTTAAAAGTGGTGGCTATTGGCACCGGGCAGTTTGTGGAATTCATGAGCGGAAGGAAAGACTTTTGAAAACAGCAGGAAAAGAACCTGAGCAGGCTGCGGGGGCAGTTTATCTGTTTTTTTTAGAAGTCTTTTAGAGACAGGCTACCCTATGGCGCCTGTCTCTTTTGGAAAATACCGCTGTAATACAGGAAGCTGCAATACGTCATCAGAAGTGAAGGAGGATGCTTTGGAAACAGTAACCGGATATGTAGAGCATATTGTGTTTCGGAACGAAGAAAATGGTTATACCGTGTTTAATCTGAAAAGTGATGACGGCGAAGTGACCTGTGTAGGCAGTTTCCATTATATCAGTGAAGGAGAGCTTTTAGAACTGGAAGGGGAATATGTGAAGCATAATGTGTATGGCACACAGTTGAAAGTCTCAGCTCATAAAGTAAAGGAACCTGAGGATGTGGCAGCCGTTGAACGTTATCTGGGTTCTGGTGCGATCAAAGGGATCGGAGCGTCATTAGCAGGACGGATTGTGCAGAAATTTAAAGAAGATACGTTTCGGATCATGGAGGAAGAGCCCGAACGCCTGGCGGAGATCAAGGGCATCAGCAGGCGGAAAGCCCAGGAGATCGCAGTACAGGTAGAAGACAAGCGGGATATGCGAAAGGCCATGATCTACTTGCAGAAGTATGGGGTGTCCACTGCGCTTGCGGTTAAGATCTATCAGTTTTATGGCTCTAAATTGTATCAGATATTGGAAGAAAATCCATATCAGCTTGCAGACAATATTTCGGGGGTGGGATTCAAGACGGCGGATGAGATTGCTTCCAGGATTGGAATCCATGCAGATTCGGACTTCCGGATCCGGAGCGGCTTGTATTATACCTTGCAGCAGGCAGCAGGAGAGGGACATATTTATCTGCCTCAGGAAGTGCTTGCGGCACGTGCCGGCCAGATTCTTGGAGTGCAGATAGAAGAGGTGGAGAAGTATATCATGGACCTCTGTATTGATAGAAAGACTGTACGAAAGGAAAGGGATGGGCAGATTCGTATTTATCCGGCAAATTTTTATTATCTGGAACTGGATACAGCGAGGATGCTCCATGATCTGGACATTGACTGTGAGATGCCGGAGGAAATGATGGAAAAGCGGCTTGGAAAAGTCGAAAAGAGGGAGCAGATCACATTGGATGCGATGCAGCACCGGGCGGTGGTAGAGTCGATCAAGCACGGGCTCTTGATATTGACCGGAGGCCCGGGGACAGGCAAGACCACTACTATCAATACGATGATCCAGTTTTTTGAGAGCGAAGGCATGTCGATTCTTCTGGCGGCGCCTACAGGACGGGCAGCGAAGCGGATGACAGAGGCGGCCGGATATGAGGCTCAGACGATACATCGTCTTCTGGAAGTCAGCGGAAATCCAGAGGAAGAAGGCGGCACAAGTGGTTTCCAGCGTAATAAAGAGAATCCCTTGGAAACAGATGTACTTATCATTGACGAGATGTCTATGGTAGACCTTCCGCTGATGCATGCATTATTGTCGGCAGTGACGGCTGGAACCCGGCTGATCTTGGTGGGAGATGTGAACCAGCTTCCGTCTGTAGGGCCTGGAAGTGTGTTGAAAGATATTATCCTTTCAGAGCGTTTTCCTGTTGTGACGTTAACACGGATCTTCCGTCAGGCAGGGGAAAGTGATATAGTAGTGAATGCGCATAAGATCAATGTCGGCAAACCGGTCATATTGGATAATAAGAGCCGGGACTTTTTCTTTCTGAAACGGCAGGAAGCAGATGTTATCATTGGTGTGGTGATCACCCTGATCCAAAAAAAGCTTCCGCGTTATGTGGATGCACCGCCTAATGAGATTCAGGTTATGACTCCTACCCGGAAAGGACTGCTGGGGGTAGAACGTCTGAATACAGTACTACAGCAATATCTGAATCCCAGAGCACCGGAGAAAGATGAGAAAGAAATCAATGGCCGTATCTTCCGGGTAGGAGATAAAGTCATGCAGATTAAAAATAATTATCAGCTTGCATGGGAGGTACGGACAAAATACGGGATGCCTGTGGATTCCGGTATGGGTGTATTTAACGGAGATATGGGAGTCGTCACGAAGATTAATTCCTATGAAGAGATTCTGGAAGTTGAGTATGATGAACATCGAAAGGTAGACTACCCATTTCAGTCTGTGGATGAGCTGGAGCTGGCTTATGCGATCACAGTACATAAATCTCAGGGGAGCGAATACCCGGCGGTCATATTGCCGCTGCTTTCGGGACCGAGACTTTTATATAACCGGAATCTGCTTTATACGGCGGTGACCAGGGCAAAGAAATGTCTGACGATTGTAGGGAGTGAAAACGTATTTCAGGAAATGATAAGAAACAAAAGCGAGCAAAATCGATATACCAGCCTGGCAGAGCGCATTCAGGAATTTTGAGGGTTCTGGATATCCTGTATCCTCCGGCCTGCCCTTTCTGTGGGGAAGTGCAGAAACCGGGCACAGGGATCTGCGGATCATGCAAAGAAAGTCTTCCGATGATCAGGGAACCGCGCTGTATGAAGTGCGGGAAACCTTTGAGCAGGGAAGAACAGGAATATTGCCGGGACTGTGGGAATCGTAATTATGCCTTTGAACAGGGGCGGAGCCTGTGGCTGCATGTGCCTCCGGTATCGAAGGCAATTTACCAGTTCAAATTCCACAATAAGCGGTATTATGCAGAAATATTTGCCAGGGAGCTGGCACATGAATATGAAGGGTGGATCCGGGATCGTGGGATAGAAGAGCTGATCCCGGTTCCGCTCCATCCTTCCCGGCGCAGGATGCGGGGCTATAACCAGGCAGAGCTGCTGGCAAAGGAACTTTCTAAAGAACTGCAGATTCCGGCTGCAAAAAATGTGGTGTTCAGGGTGCGCAGGACAAAACCTCAGAAACAATTGGACGACCGGGGAAGAGAACAAAACCTGCAGGGGGCTTTCGGGATATCCAGACAGTGGAAAGCGCCTGCGAGTGTGCTGGTGGTAGATGATATTTATACGACAGGGAGTACCATTCATAAGATTTCTAAATTACTGATAAGGGCAGGAGTGGAAAAAGTTTATTTTTTAACTATAAGCATTGGACAAGGACTCTGAGTATATGCTATACTAAAAATAATGTTTATGTCCTGGAGGAAAAATATGCTGGATACAAAAAGAATCAGACTGATGGCAAGAATGGCACAGTATGAAAAAAATAATATTAAAAAAGATTTGAAGATCAGCACTTATTATAAAAAAGATTATGCGAGCCTGAATATGCTGATTACGATTCTGTGGATGACAGTGGGATACGGAATACTGCTTGGCCTGCTGGCAGTCTGTTTTATGGAGGAACTGCTTGCTGACCTGACAGTCTCAAAGCTGATTTTCCTGTGCGCAGAGGCAGTAGTTGGATATCTGATACTGCTGGTGATCTATGCGGTCTGTTCGAACGCATTTTATAGAGGCCGGCATAATGACGCAAAGCATCGTGTAAAAAAGTACTATAGAGATTTATCCCGTCTGGGTAAGATGGAAGTGAAGGAGAAAAAGAAAGTATGAGTACATTACTTGTCTGGAGAGAACAATTACAGATGTTTTATGCAAAATATTCTATTTTTATAAGGATCGCACTTCAGTTTGTCCTGGGGTTTTTGGTGTTTTATCTCATTAATTCGAATGTCGGGTTTATGGAAAAAGCGTCATCAATGGTGTGTACATTGGGACTTTCTGCAATCTGTGCAGTTCTTCCGATGATTGTAACGGTTCTGGCGGCTACGGCGCTGCTGCTGCTGCATTTTTATACACTCTCGCTGCCGGTGGCGATCGTGGCGGCTTTGTTGTTTTTGCTGATGTATATTTTTTATTTTCGCTTTTCTACGGGAAGGGCATGGCTGATCCTTTTGACAGCGGTTTCCTTTGTATTGAATGTACCGTTTGTCGTTCCAATTGCGGTAGGCCTTTTGGGGACTCCGGTATGTATTATTCCGGCAGTCTGCGGAACTTTTTCCTATTATATGATCCAATTAGTGAAAGGTACTTCCAGCACATTTAAGGCGGGAGATGAAGTGCAGCTGGTGGAAACCCTGATAGCATTTGCAAAGCAGGCGCTTATGAACCAGGAGATGTGGGTTATGGCAGGAGCCGTAGCTGCATGCATACTTCTGGTATATTGTATCCGTATTCTCTCTGTAGACCATGCATGGAAGATCGCAACGGTTTCTGGCGCGGCCGTCGGCATCGTTATCGGTGCTGCAGGAAATGTGGCTTTGAATCTGCATATCTCCCTTCCGCCGCTGATCATCAGCGGACTCGCAGGCGTTGCCGTGGGATTGGTGCTGGAAGTGGTTTTCCTGTCTGTAGATTATGTGCGGACAGAACGTCTGGAATTTGAGGATGATGAGTACCATTATTATGTAAAGGCTGTGCCGAAAATTGGAGTTACGGCTCCGCAGAAAAGTGTGAAGCATATCAATGAAAGACAGAATACGGGTAATATCAGTGATGGAAAAGGATGGGGCAGTAACGGCATCCAAAATTCGTCTTCCTATGGGACAGGCTTTTTGGGAGATTCCAAAAGTGCGGATGAAATTTTATTGCAAAGAAGCTTGAATAAGGAACTGGGACTTGACGGAAAAGCAAAAAAGTAGCAGACAGGATTTTCCGGGTTAGGGGGTGAATAAGTGCAGGAAGCGATAATGGATATAATACGGAAATATATTGGAGAGTGGTATATTCCTGCCATCCGCCTGACAGATATTGCAGAGATTTTGATCATTACGGTGATCGTATATGAAATCATGCTCTGGATTAAAAATACAAAGGCATGGATGCTTTTAAAAGGCATGGTCATGCTGGGGGTATTTATTCTGTTTGCTTATATTTTCAGAATGCATACGATTCTGTATCTTGCAAGAGAATCAATCGGAGTTCTTGCATTTGCGGCGCTTGTTGTATTTCAGCCGGAACTGCGACGGGCACTGGAAAAGCTGGGAGAGAAAAACCTGTTGAGTAATTTTTCGTTTTTTGATAAGGGAAGGGAAAACCAGAGATTTACAGATGAGACACTGGAAGCAATTGTCAGGGCATGCTATAGTATGGGAAGCGTGAAGACAGGCGCTCTGATCGTAGTAGAACGGGCAATTCATCTGACGGAATATGAGCGGACAGGAATAGAGTTGGATTGTCTGGTATCGGAACAGGTCCTCTTAAATATCTTTGAGCATAATACACCTTTACATGATGGCGCTGTGATTATTCGGGGCAATAGAATTACGTCTGCTACCTGTTACCTGCCGTTATCTGATAATATGCAGATCAGCAAAGCTCTTGGGACCAGACATCGTGCGGCGCTGGGAATGAGTGAAGTCAGTGATGCGTTGATTCTTGTTGTATCGGAGGAGACAGGTCTGGTTTCCCTTGCAATGGACGGAAAACTTTCCCGAGGTGTAGATGCCGAATATTTGAGAGGGAGACTAAGCCAGATTCAAGATCGTTTTTCTGAGGGAAAGAAATTTGCGATGCGGAAAGGACGGCAGACTCATGAGAACGTATAAACTGACTCGGAATATAGGGCTGAAATTAGCAGCTATGCTCTTTTCGGTCATTCTCTGGCTCGTGGCGATCAATGTGAATGATCCTGTGGAAACTGCGTCTTTTTCAAGTATTCCGGTTGAGTTTATCAATGAAGAGGTGGTTACCAATACAGGGAAGACGTATGATGTTGTGAGTGAATCCCAGCTTGTGCGTGTGACGGTATCTGGAACACGTTCAACACTGTCAAAAGTGAAGAATACCAATATCGTGGCTACTGCAGATTTGAGCCAGATGGAGGGGAATACTTATCTTGTACCAATCACGGCTGAAGTGACCGGGCTTGACGGAGGAACTGTAACAACGGAAGTGAATCCTAAGAATATGCAGGTGAAGATTGAGGATGTGACGAGAAATAGTTATCCGATTTCTGTAAATGCGACAGGAACTCCCCGTGATGGATATGTGGTCGGCGAGATGACCACGAATCCAGAAACTATTACGATCAGGGGTTCTGTGTCCGCAATCCAGAATATCCACCGGGTAGTGGCACGGGTAGATGTATCTGGTTTGTCTGAGAGTAAGACACTGGATGCGGAATTGATCCTCTATGATGGTAATGGAAATCCGATGGATCAGAGCCAGATGCGGCATAATCTGGGAGAGAAGGGGCTGAGCGTCAATGTGCAGATGCTGAACACGAAATTTGTGCCATTGTCCTTTGGGGTATCAGGGACTCCGGCTGAGGGATTTATCTATACAGGCTATACCAATGAGCCGGGACAGATCCAGATCTGCGGCACGAAAGAAGATCTGGATGCCGTGAGTGTAATCGAAGTACCTGCCTCTGAGCTTGATATCAGCGGCCAAAACGGCCGAAGAGAATTGACAGTGGATATCCTTCCTTATCTTCCGGAAGGAATCAGCCTGGCAGATGAGACCGCAAATAATGTGATCGTTACGATAATGGTTGAGCAGGAGGGAGTTAAAACAATCGAACTACCGGTTGAAGCAATACAGGTCAAAAATCTGAAAGAAGATTTGAATGTTTCTTTCGAGTCAGGCATGGATCTGGAATTGCAGTTTACAGGAGCAGCAGAAGATTTAGAGGTATTGGATGTTCGGTATGCGGCTTCTATTGATCTGAAAAACTATAAAACACCCGGAACATATGAGGTGGCAGTAAATATAGAAACCTCATCCGGAGTGAAATTAACGAAAAATCCGACAGTCAAGATTATTTTGACTGAAAAAGACGGAGGATAGGAGAGGCACTTGGATATGGTAAGAGAAAGCGTAGTTATTAAAAATCCAACCGGCCTTCATTTGAGGCCTGCTGGGCTGTTCTGTAAGACAGCTATGCAGTTTGGCTGTAAGATCATGGTTGAAAAGACAGCCAGACAGGGCACGGTTTCAGCTAATGCGAAAAGCGTGCTTAGTGTATTGGGGGCATGTATTAAGAGTGGGGATGAGATTATGATAGTCTGCGACGGCGAAGATGAGGATGAGGCCTTGAAGGAGATGGTACAGATCGTGCGTGACGGACTGGGCGAGTGAAAGCAAAATACAGGAGGATATTTCTATGAGCAGGGCAGCTCTGGTGGTTATGGCGGCTGGAATGGGAAGCCGCTTTAAAGGGGGGATCAAGCAGTTAGAACCTGTTGGCCCTAATGGGGAAATTATTATGGACTATTCCATTTATGATGCCATGGAAGCAGGATTTGACAAGGTAGTATTTGTTATCCGCCGGGATTTGGAGAAAGATTTTAAGGAAGTTATTGGAAACCGGATTGAAAAAATCGTGGAAGTGGCTTATGCATATCAGGAAGTGGAGGATATACCTGAGGAATACCAGAAGCGTTTTGCAGGCCGGACAAAGCCCTGGGGAACGGGACAGGCAATCCTTTGCTGTAAAAATGTAATTGATAGTCCGTTTTTAGTCATCAATGCAGACGATTTTTATGGAAAACAGGCTTATGCCCAGGCTTATGCATATCTCACCGGGAAGGCTGACAGGCCGGAGACGGAGATCTGTATGGTAGGGTTTGTTTTGAAGAATACCTTAAGTGAAAACGGATCTGTCACCCGCGGGCTTTGCCAGGTAGGATCAGATGGCATGCTGGAGAAGATTGTAGAGACAAGGAATATTGAAAAGTTTGGGGACGGTGCACTGATCCGTGGGAAAGATGGAGATGTGAAGGTAGATCCCGATTGTCTTGTATCTATGAACATGTGGGGGCTGCAGCCAGGATTTTGTCAGATTCTGGAGTCTGGATTTGGAGCGTTTTTGGAAGAAGTAAAGGCGGAAGATACCAAAGCGGAATATCTGCTCCCTACGATCATCGGCGGGCTTTTGGAAGACGATCAGGTTTCCGTAAAAGTACTGGGTTCCTCGGATAAGTGGTTTGGCGTGACTTATAAAGAGGACAGAGAGACGGTTGTCGCCTCTGTGAATGATTTGATCGACAAGGGAAAGTATCCCAAAAAGCTTCCGGGGGTTGGTAGATAGACATGGTTGAAACAGGAGTAGTATTTGGAAGATTTCAAGTTTTTACCTTAAAGCATATGGAATATATCCTTGCGGCAAAGATGCGCTGCCAGAAGTTATATATTGGAATCACGCATGCGGATATTGTATCATTTGCGGCAACTTCTTCTTTGGATGTCCATGGAATTACAAAGAAAGATAACCCCTTGACATATCTGGAACGTTATGAGATGATACAAGGGGCGCTGCTGGATTTTGGTGTAAGGCGTAAAGAGTTCGATATCATTCCATTTCCGGTTACCCATCCGGATTTGATCAGGCAGTATGCGCCGAGGGATGCTACTTATTATCTGAGTATCTGTAGTGAATGGGATGAAGAGAAGGCACAGGAGATTGAACGTCTAAGTTTGAAAACAGAGATTCTTTGGCAGAGGGTTGGCCAGGACTGTGGTGCAACGGGTTTTGAGGTGCGTAAGATGATTGCTGACAATCAAAGCTGGCTTCAATATGTACCCAAAACGGTTGGCGATTATATCTTGAGACGTGGGATTGACCAGCGGATTCAAGAATTAGAACGTCTGTATTCGACTCCTGAACGGAAGAATTAAAATAGGAAAGGCTGCCGCATTGGAGATTAGATTCAGAAATCTCTGATGTGACAGCCTTTCTGTATATTATATTTTATTACTTAAGGAAGCAGATACGCATACATTACAACAAAGTGGCAGGCGCTTCCCCCCATAACGAACAGGTGGAAGATTTCATGGCTGCCGAAATTTTTATGCCTGTTGTTGAAGATCGGGAGTTTCAATGCATAAATGATCCCGCCGATCGTATAGATGATGCCTCCGGCCAGCAGCCATCCAAATGCAGCCGTGCTCATGGAGTTTAAAATCTGTGTGAATGCCAGCACACAGGTCCAGCCCATGCTGATATAAAGTACGGATGATACCCATTTTGGACAAAAAACCCAAAAAGCTTTGATCAAGATTCCTACGATCGCGATACTCCATACAAGGGAAAGTAATATGGCGCCAGTCCTTCCTTTTAATACCAGCAGACAGATTGGCGTGTAGCTTCCGGCAATCAGGATAAAGATCATCATATGGTCGATTTTCTTCAATATGGTGTTCTGCTTTTCGGATAAATCGAAAGTATGGTATGTGGTACTTGCTGCATATAATAAAATCAAACTTGCTGCATAGATTGCCAGTGAAATAATATATATGCGGCTTGGTTCATGCGCTGCCTTGATCAATAGGGGAACTGCCGCGAAAATTGCCATCAGCATACCGATAAAATGAGTAATGGCACTGCCGGGATCTTTGATATGTTGTTTTGTCATAAAAAACGCCTCCTAAACTTAAAGAACACAACAAGTAGTTTTAAATACTACATCTAATATATGTATATATTACATCAAATATTACAAGAATGCAAGAGAAAATTTACCAGTTTAATTTTTGTTTTTTCACTGTTACATTTCTTGGGGCTGTATACAGTAAATCCAGCCGCTTTTATTGATAATGTTTATTGAACGTGGAATCCTTTGGTGCTTCATGGTATACTGAAAAGAAAAGACGGAGGATAATGGATATGAGAAATCATGAGGTGACAAACATACAGCCTCTTTTAAAGGAGGATGGGAGCCTGCGTGAGCCGGGATGGTCTAGGAGGCTGCTGCAGACGTATGACAGGGATATGATCAAAGCACCGCGGTTTCGGATAAAAGAGTGGGATTATTATCTTGTTCTGAATGAAGATTTTGCGGGGGCATTTACACTTTCCGATGATGGATATATCGGGCTGCAGTCCGTATCTCTTCTGAATTTTAAAGAGGGATGGGAGCATACGGAGACGATCCTGAATCCGTTTCCGATGGGGAAATTCCACATGCCGCAAACCTCGGAAGAGGGGGACGTGGTTTATCGGGACAAGCACCTGCACATGGGATTTTTCCAAAAGGGTCAAAAGCGTCAGATTCGTTGTAGATATAAGAATTTTTATCAGGAAAAATCTTTTTCCTGCGATATCGTACTGGAGCAGCCCAAGATGGATACTATGGTCATTGCCACTCCATGGAGGAAAAAGAAAACGGCATTTTATTACAACCAGAAAATCAATTGTATGCCAGCTTCCGGCAGTATGACCTTTGACGGTAAGACGTATACATTTTCCAAAGAGACGGATTTCGGCACGCTGGATTGGGGAAGAGGCGTATGGACGTACGACAATCGGTGGTATTGGGGATCTGGAAATGGTATTATCAATGGGAAACCATTTGGATTTAACATTGGATATGGGTTTGGAGATACCTCTGCTGCTTCGGAGAATATGTTGTTTTATGATGGAAAAGGGCATAAGATTGATGATGTGGAATTTCATATTCCAGAAGGCAGCTATATGAAGCCGTGGACGTTTTCTTCCAGTGACGGCCGGTTTGAGATGGATTTTGTTCCGGTACTGGACCGGGCGGCAAAAACTTCCGCGTTGATCATTGAGTCAGACCAGCATCAGGTGTTTGGCCGTATGAGCGGAAAGGCAGTACTGGACGATGGGACAGAACTGGAAGTGAAAGACTTGATGTGCTTTGCAGAGGACGTGCATAACCGGTATTAACAGCAATAAGTAATTGAAGGAAAATATCCTGCATGATCTGCTATGGCATTTTCCTGCAATTCCTTAGTGCGAAGAAAAAGAACGGCCATCCTACTGGATGGTCGTTCCTGCCTTTCCTCGTATTCCGTCTTTGACCTTGTCAAATGAGGTAATGAGTGCGCTCCGCCCTTTTCTTTTTTCAATAAATTCTACGGCAGCACGGAATTTCGGGAACATGTTATAAATTCCGAAGTGTCCCTGCTCCATGTATTGCTTTGCCTGTTCTACGCTGATCTTTCCCAGTTTTTCTTCGGCATCCAGCCCGAAATTGATGCAGACCTGGTCTACACTGGTCAGGATGATCAAAATATCTGCATCCACGCCCTCGGCAAGCTTTCCGGCAGCGAGGTCTTTTTCAATGACGGCGCTGGCGCCTTTTAAGTGATTGTCCTGCTTCATGACCGGGATTCCGCCGCCGCCGGCAGCGATCACAAGCTGGTCGGCATCCAGCAAGGCTTTCACAGCGTCCAGTTCCACGATTTCTACCGGATTGGGTGCGGATACGACCCGGCGGTAACCCTTGCCGGGTTCTTCTATGACATAATTTCCTTTTTTGCGTTCCTCATTGGCCTCCTGCACAGACATGTAACGGCCCAGCACTTTGGTAGGAGTGTAAAATGCTTCGTCATAGGGGTCTACGATGACCTGTGTCAGGATGGTGCTTACGGTGCGGTAAATCCCGCGGTTCAGTAATTCTTCCCGGATTCCGTTCTGCAGGTCATACCCAATATAGCCCTGGCTCATGGCAGAACACACGGACATGGGGGCGGCCGTGTAATCAGGATGGGATTTCCCAAATTCATTCATGGCGGTATGGATCATGCCTACCTGTGGGGCGTTGCTGTGCGTAATTGCAATCTGGTATCCTTCTTCTAAAAGATCTGCGATTGACTTTGCGGTGTTCTTTACGGCCACCTTCTGCTCCGGGAGGGTAGTTCCCAGCGCACGGTGCCCAAGTGCAATGACTGCTCGTTTTCTCATGCTCGATTCCTCTGATTCTTTTTGATTTTATTTTTAAGATGTTCCCATTATATCAAATGGAAATTTCAGTGTAAAGCATTACGGATAACTAATTTAGATATACCCTCCATCCAGCCCGATCACCTGTCCGGTCAGATAGGGGTGTTTTTCGGCCAGGCCATAAGCCAGCTCTGCAACCTCCTGGGGCTTTCCGAAACGTCCTGCCGGAATTTCTTCTGCCAGAGCATTACGCTCTTCCTCAGTGAAGCAGGCATTCATGGATGTGTCAATGGCACCGCAGGCGATGGCGTTGACCTGGATCCCGCTGGGGGCGAGTTCTTTTGCCAGGGCCATAGTCAGTCCGTTTACTCCGGCCTTGGAAGCGGAATAAGCGGTTTCACAGGATGCCCCGATACGTCCCCACATGGAAGAGATGTTAATGATCTTTCCTCTTTTTTGGGACACCATATAGGGAACCGCCGCGCGGGAGCAGTAGAATACGGAGGACAGGTTTGTATGCAGGATTTTTTCCCAGTCCTGATCTGTCATATCTGTTAAGAGCCCTACATAGGAAATCCCGGCATTGTTGATCAATACGTCCAGTCCGTCGCAGATACTTTGGATCCTGGAAAATATCTGGGCGACATCAGAAGGCTTTCCTACATCTCCGGGGACTGCTTCACAAAAATATCCGTCAGAGATCAATTTTTCTTTAATTTCAAATAGTTCCTTTACGGAATGGTGGGAGTTTATAAATACAAAATATCCGGCCTGGGCGAAACAGGATGCGCAGGCCAGGCCGATACCACGTGAGGCACCGGTGATCAATACTGTTTTTTTTCTCATAAAATCCTCTCTTCTTTTTTCAATAGCTTTGGCTCTCTCTGCCGTATCAGGGTTTCTAAGGTATCTTTGTCTATCAATGCGGGGACGGTTCCCTGCGCAGCGGTGGAAAACCCTGCTGCAAAGGTTGCGATTTTTGCGGCGGAGAGAATGTCATAACCGTAAAGCAGATAGGACACCAGGGCGCTGATGAAAGCATCTCCGGCGCCAGTATTGTCGATGGCAGTAAAAGTGGCGGCAGGAAGATGCGCTTCGAAGGATTTGGTTTTGATATAGCATCCTTGTGCGCCCAGTGTGACGATGGCAGTCCCGATACCATAAGATAACAGGGAGGCGGCCTTTTCTTCCATGGAAGTGCTGCCGGGAGAAATGGCGTGTAATTCATCTAAATTGGGGACAATGATATCTGTCTGCCGAAGCAGGGCATCGGGAAGCTTCGTACATGCGCTTGGCTTTAATACGGTAGTGAGCTGATGCTTTTTTGCCAGCTCACAGGCCCGGATGAGAGCCGGGAATGGAATCTCTGTCTGCATCAGGCAATAGTCTGCCTGTGCAAACAGCCGTTCCTGTTTTTCAACGTCATTTGCAGTGACCGCCTGGTTTGCACCGGCCATCATGGAGATCATGGATTCTCCGTCGTCTTGTACAAAAATATATGCCTGTCCGGTTTTAAATCCGCTGCTCCGTGTAATTCCAAAAGTATCAATCTGATGATTTTTCAAGGTCTCATAGATGAAATCCGCGTCCGCATCATTTCCCACCCTTCCGATCAGTGATACATTGTGCCCGAGCCTGGAAACCCCGATCCCCTGGTTGATACATTTCCCTCCTGCGTAAATAGAAGCGGTCTCAGTGGTGACGGATCTGCCGGTATGGGGCAGTGTTTCAAAATGCAGGTAGTTGTCGATATTAACACTGCCCAGAGAAATTACCCTCTTTAATTTCAAGTTAAACGGGGCAGCGACAGACAAAGTGTGGTTCAAAGAGAGTGAAAATTGAAACGAAATTTTTTCTTCTTTTTTTTCGATGATCCGGATCAGTTCTTCCATCAATTTTTCCCCGAATGCCTGACAGGGAATGGAGACGGCTGAAACAGGCGGATATGTATGGCGGCTTTCAGTATGCCCCTGTAGAGAAATCATGGAAAGTTCCGTAGGGATAGAATAGTGCCTGGCCAAGGCGCGCTCATACAGACGGAGTGCGTCCTCATAGTGGAAGATTACGATCCCGCTGTATGCATGTTCCGAAATCCGATAAAAGGAAATCTCATCATTCTGGGAGGTCAGATCCTCATAGATGGGCAGATGATGGTCCAGCAGACATTGCCTGTATCCATGGTAAAATGCGGATTCACGAAAGCCATTCCCAGACAGGCAGGCAATCGTCTCGTGGTGTTTTTTGACGAGCGTTTCTGCGGCAAAATAGCCCAATTCCTCAAAATCCAGATTGTATGCGTTTGTCTGTTCTATATTCGTGAAAATAAAAGGGATCTGTGCTTTTTCAAATGCTTCCGCGAGCTGCATGCTTTCGTCAGAAACAGGCTCCCAGAGGACACCGTCCACATGGGACTGTAGTAAAAAGGAAATATTTTTCCGCTCATTTTCAATGGAAAGAGAGCTGTCCTGCAAAAGAATGGTATATCCAAGCCGGCTCGCAGCGGCAAGAAGGCCTGGGACAAGGGAACTGATTTCAGACGCAGTCCTCAGGATGACACCTATGAGAAAAGATTTATTCGTTGGAGGAATGGAAGAAGCATAGGGGCGGTAATGATATTCTTTTACAATTTTCATCACATGCTCGCGGGTTTCCGCGCTGATACTCTCATCCTTGTTATTCATGATCTTGGATACGGTGGAAATGGATACATCGGCAAGCTGAGCGATTTCTTTTATCGTCATGTAGGTCTCCCTTCGGTTATGATCCATGGCGCCGTGCATTTTTTGCGCATCGGCGGCGGTAATGATAAGACGCTGTTGTAGGAAACACTTTTTTTGAAAGATAGAAATGTCCCTGTAGTTTATTTTACACGAAATAAATCAGGTTTAAAATGAAAATTTAAAAAAATATGGATATTTTTTACTACATAGTTTAATATGATATGTGCGAAAAGATTTTTGGAAAATGATTTCTTAAAAAAGGGATGCGCAAGACACTGTAAGGGGCAGTTTATTCGCATGGATTACAAGAGAAAGAAGGTAAAAAAATGAGACATATCTTAATTGATGCAGATACAGGCGTGGATGATTCGATTGCGATTTTGTATGCCTTAAGATCCTCAAATTTTATTGTAGAAGGGATTACTACCTGTTATGGAAATTCAAATGCATTTCAGTCGGCAGAAAATTCGATTCGGCTGGTCGCATTGTCAAAATGCGGATACGATGTACCGGTTGTGGCCGGGGCAGATCAATCCATAGAAGGGGGATCTGATTCTGCGCCTGCGTATATCCATGGCGACAATGGGATAGGAAACGTGGAATTACCGGAAAGTGGGCAGAAGCCTTTGGACGAGGAAGCCTGTGATTTTACGATCAGAAAGGCCGATGAACTGGATGGAGAGCTGGTGGTGGTGACGACCGGGCGTATGACAAATCTGGCGTTGGCGCTGCAGAAGGATCCATCTCTTCCAAAGAAGATTAAAAAAGTAGTCAGTATGGGGGGAACGCTTCTGGAACCTGGAAATGTAAGCCCCTATGCGGAGGCGAACATCCAGGGAGACGCAAAGGCAGCAGATATGGTATTCAAGGCAGGATTCCGGTTAACCCTTGTAGGCCTGGATGTGACAATGAAAACGTTTATCACGAAAAGGTAGATAAGAAACCTCTGCACGTATTTCAAGGAGGACTGTAAGCAGATTGCAGAGTATATTCAGAATGTGTTAAAGCTGTATTTTGAATTCCACCGGGTCAGCGCCGGGATGGCTGCTTCCTGCGTAGTCCATGACCCGCTGGCTGTTTTGATCGCAGAGGATCCGTCGCTTGGGGAATATAAAATGCTTCGGGCAGGGGTAGAGCATGAACATGAAAAGTATAAAGGAATGATACTTTACGATACCGGATTTATTCCAAATCTGGACCGCGAAGAAATTGCGGTCTGTACCTCGGTGGATTCAGATAAGGCGGTGCGCAGGCTGTTTTCCGTTTTTCAAGATATGGAGCCTGGGCGGTTTAACCGTTAGAAGTATTATATTATGATTGAATGAAAGGTCTAATCCCCCAGCTATGCTGGGGAGAATAGTGTAAGTGGAAACGGTGAGGATATCGTGAAGGAATGTAGTGGTTGTAGTGGTCAAGCATTTTTGTAACATTTGTGGCTAAAAATTTATTGGATTGTT
>CAJUTU010000026.1 GCA_910589385.1 uncultured Lachnospiraceae bacterium | reverse complement strand
CAACGCAGTCCGTATATCTGCCCTGTTGAATAAGCTGATTTTTCAGCTCCACAAGACTATGTAATAAAATGCTTCTTTCTTGGCTATCCACATACAAATGATTTTTCTTTTCTCTCATTCATATCACCGTCCTTTTTTGTTCTCATTATATAGACAGATAACAATATATTCAAAGATACAAGCGGACAAAAAAATAAGCGTACCACTATCTCTAATGATACGCCTATCCCATTCAGTTTCTAAAAGCCTGTTGCCTATATTTTATCAGCAGAGTGTATACTACATAGACACGTTGATTGTGAAAAACCTTTATTATCCGTTTGTGTTCCCACACCCAACATCAAACTACCATCGAAACATCAAACTAATTTTTAAGATGCATATTTCGGATTCCTCCTACTAAGTTGGTATTAAATGTCTCACAAAATGCCTAAAACAAAGGGCTTCTATGCGTTTTTCTTTTGTATTAACACAATAATTTTATACAAAATCATTTTCAAATTTTTCAATTTCTTGACAATTATCTTTACCAAACCATTTTTCAGCAGTATTTATCATAGCCTCCGTTGGCTTTTTACAATATACCACTAAATTTTCCATTGCACGTGTACAGCACACATAAAATAATTTTTGTGTTCGCATTCGTACAGATTGATTACATTTTACATGTGAAGGGTCAAATAAATAATCAAAATTATAATCATTCCATTTCCCATTATCTAGAATTACCAATACATTTTTGAATTCTTCTCCCTTGATTTTATGTTGCGTTGAAAAAGGAGAATACCCTTCCAAATACGCATATAAATTTATAAATTCTTCATATTCAACATTAGAAACTCTGGTATATAGATACTCATTTTCCTTAATAAAATTTTCAATATTATCATCCTTTAAACACAAGCCACTCTCATGTGCATATGATATCACTTCAGCTATTGTACTTTTTTTCATACCAACAATAGTATCAATTTTTTCCTTTATCATCCTTTTATCTAATTGACTTCTAATTCTAAATGATGTTTTCCGAATAAACTCATTATAATCTTTCATCTCATAAAATTCTACTATTGATTGAATTTTAAATAAGTGCCGAATAAGCTTATCACGCTTTGATTGCGTTGACCTTTCTTCATCTATTTCCTTTTTATCCGAAATAAGATTATCTTTATCAAAATATATTCGTCTTACCATACTAAAAGGTTTGTCTTTGACTAAATCATAATATTTTGCATTTTCAGTATCTTCCAAAAAAACCTCAATCTGTTTTCTTCCTCTCTTACTAACATCTCGTACTCTGTTCGAGAATATCCAATCTACAGAATTTACTACTTCATCGAAAGTTTGTGTTTCATCAACAGTTATTTCTTTCCCTTTAATATATTTTATAAACTCCTTCTTAAGCTTTAAAAAAGGATCTTTATCATATATCTCCATAAGTTTAGGAAATCCAGCATTAGATGCGATTAAATTGTGGGTCAATCTTAACTCTTTTGTTTCTTTCGGATTGCTAAAATCCCATCCTGCAAAGTACTCTTTCTTTTTTATCGAATCCATGGATAAAATATCTCCATATATAAATTTAATCGTTCCTTCTTTTACTTTTCCGTCTTTCATATTCGGAGCATTTTCGTCCTCAGATGGAACCTGTTCCAATTTATCTATTCGCAATTTATTACTTAAGCTTATAACCGATTGTGGGTTTCTACGATTTTGCCTTTTTTGCACCTCAATAACAATTTCAGATTCAATATAATTATTTAAATCTCCAACGCCATCATCATAGATAGATTGCATGGAATCACCAAAAAATCCAATTATACTGCGTTTCTTGCTCTTTGATAAATACACCAATAAAATCTCTATAACTTCTGGAAAAGTATCTTGATATTCATCTACTAAAATATAATCATATTTATTATTCAATATATCACATAGTTTAGGATATTTCTTAAACATTTGATTTGCTAAAGTGATTATTTCATCATGTGATATATATCCATCTGATAAACGCAAAAATTCAGCATATTTTACTCCATCTTTAAATTCATTGTTATATGGAAGTTCTACTGTTATATTTTTATACTTCACTTCAGGATTATTAATACTTTCAATAAGAGTTGTTTTCAATTCGTTTTGAAAAGGTGAAATATTATCCCATAAAAAATCATGTATTGTTGAAATCCTTATTTTCTTGTTTAAAACACGATTTTCAATTTCATGAACAGCGGCATTCGTATACGTTATACAAGCAATTTTTGCTATTGGATTTCGATTATAAATTTCATTAATCACAGATACTAATGAATACGTTTTTCCACTGCCTGCTCCTCCGCTGAGAAGAAAATTCTTGTTATCATCAATATGTTCAAATATTTGTATAACTTCTTTCTCTAATCTTTCTGCAACCATTCCAATCCCTCCCTAATATATTGGGGCACCTGCCAATTAATAAAATCATTTTTATCATCGCTCTTGCTATTCAACAAAATATCCATTGCTAAAGACGGCTTTTTATTGACACAATCTTTCGCTAAATCAAAACTATCTTTTTTATTATCAAAAATTAACTCTATATTTTTCAGCCCTTGAAATGTCTCTGCACATTTTTGAATTTTCTTTTCATTATCATCTTCATCTAATTCAGTAAATAGTTTTTTGTTAATATGAAAAAATGCATCTTCAAAACTTCTTGCATTATATGTCACCCCCTCATGATTCACTTCACCTATTTGATAAACAATCAAAACCTTTCCATCTTTATCAGATTTCCAAACGATTTCCGTTTTACCAGTTTCTTCATTGTAAACTTCATCAGCAGAAACTACTTTTTCTCTTAACTCTAAATTAGTCAATATGTCTTTTTCAGTTCCCGTATTAGTTTCAAGCTGATCCTTTAAATAAAATTTCAAAGAACTATTACTAGTATATTTACCGTCAGATACTCTACACGGTGTTTGCTTTTTCTTTATACTACCATCTCTATTTTTCTTAGGTTTTCCATTATCATCAACATCATCCGTGAAAGAATATGTATCTATATCAGTTATAATTAACACTTTAGTTCCTATAAATTTTATAAATGTAGAATATATCTCTGAATAATTTCCCACTTCAATTATCGAAATATTTTGAGACATCAAAGGAATATCATAATTATTATCTTGGTCAATCTTTTTTATCATTGCCGGAAGTAAAATACGCTCTGTATCCCCTTCTATTAAAATAATTTTATCTGCAAAGAAAACTTCTGACCTATTTAATGTTAAATATTGTTTTAAAAATTTAAAGTGGTTATTATTCTCTCCTTTTTCTTTTTGATATAATGTTCTTAAGTCTTTAAGATTTTTTGAAACGACATTGAACCCATTGGAATTTGTCTCTTTAACAAAATATTTAATATCATCAAACTCACTTTCAGCTACAATATGTGAAGAATGAGTCGTCATAAATGTCTGTAAATTTATAGTTCTTTCGGAATCACCAATCTTTTTTCCTTCTCTCAATAAATTCTTTATATTTTTTACAAATACATATTGCATTTGTGGATGAGTATGTGCCTCTGGTTCCTCAATAAAAAGAATATTTATATCTGCTGGTTGCTCGTCTTTCTTATTGTCTTTTCTGAAGTCACTCATTATAGTTTCTATTTTCATAATAATGCTAAAAAGATTTAAATATCCCAAACCATTATAATTCTCTGGCAAAAAATTTGATTGATCATCATATACAACTGTTGTATTATCTTTTAGAAGTTTCGACACTTGTATTTGCGAAATGACTTTTACAATATTTTCATTCTTTTTAATTCCACCAAATTTAGATAATTTATCCATAAGTTTTTTAAAAGTCTCTGAATATATATCATCAAATGCTCTATCCGTCTCATCTACTTTTTTTTCAAAATTTAGTGTAGTAACATTATTTTCTTCTTGATTCTTTGATTTCTCATAATAAATACTTGCTAATGCAGAAAGCTCTAAATCTGTTGCATTAGAGACATTTCTTCTTGCACTGACATAATTAAAGGCAATTATTTTTGATAAATCAATATCCTTATTGTCCAGATATTTAAATATCGTATTATCTATTTTCTTGTTTCTATAATCATATAACACACTATATCTCATAAATTCAAAGTACTTTTTATGATTCTTTTTAATGAATCTTTCAAAAGCCATTTCAGAATTAAGGGTTGTCCTATCTGTTTCATATTTAGTAAACTGCTCTATTAATTTTTGAAGATTATTTTTCAATACATACTCAAATCGCAAAATTACAGTTGTGTTTTGTGGCTCTAAATCTAACATTAATTTACTAATATTGGTCAAATCATCATTTTCATTGTATTCAATATAAAAGTCAACCCTAATTCCTGTAAGTTCTTCTTCTTGAAAAGCCGATTCTCCTTTTACAACTTTATATAATTTCTTTTGAAATAATGTACTAAAATCATTAAAATCAAAATTTCCGACTTCACTTTTATTACCAATACATTTGCTTAAAACTGATAAAAATGATGTTTTGCCACAATTATTTTTTCCAATAATCAAGGATAAATCTTTCTCGCAACTAACACTTGTCTGATTTAACAACCTATAGTTGAATACATTTACTTTTGATATATGCATAATAACTTCCCTCCATAATCCAATAAATATTTGTATGTAGAATAATATCATTTTCTAGAACATCTAACAATTATTTTTTACATACACAAATTGATTGAATTCGTTTTGTCTTTCCCAACCAAATTTTCATCCTCCATCACAAACATATTTTATACGACTTTGCTCCCAACGTTTATTAACATATAAATTATAAATCTTCCATCTTAGGTTCACTACACAGGAAATTAGCGATAGCACTCCAAGATACAAAAATATGAAAAAGCATCCTACCATTGATACCATCAAATCATACGAAAATGTTCTAACGCTTCCCTTATCACCTTTTCTTTCTCTGGCGGGCATTTCGGTTGTCTGGAGTTTTCCGATTTTGGCAGATTGTAGTTCACCCTCTCGATAATCCCACATTTCTCTTTTACCTGTGCGATATACAAACTGCTGACTTTCAATCCAGTATGTTCCAACACATAATCCTTGATTTCCTCATAAGTTGCCTTGCTCTCCGCAGCCGTTAAATCAAGCTCGTCCATCTGAAGCTCAACCTCGATATGTTGGTCTGAATGAAGTTTGGACAATAAACATACCGTCTCAACATGCACACTCATCGGAAACTGATCCACCACTCTCCCCCTCTTCATCTCATACCCCCGCTCACACAAATACTTCAAATCCCGTGCCAGCGTCGCAGAGTCACAGCTCACATACACAATCCGATCCGGCTGCATATCCGCCATCGTCCGCAGCAAAGCCGCATCACACCCTTTACGCGGCGGATCCACCACGATCACATCTGCATGCGCCCGCTCCCCCGGATGCTCTTCCTGATATCTTGCATAATACTCCGGCAGCGTCTCTTCCGCCCTCCCCACATAAAACTCCGCATTTTCAATTCCGTTAATTTCCGCATTTTGCCGGGCATCTTCCACCGCCTGAGGCACAATTTCCACACCATACACCCTGCCGGCCTTCTTTGCCAGAAACAGAGAAATCGTACCAATCCCACAGTACAGATCCCACACCGTTTCATCCCCCTTTAGATCCGCATACTCCAAAGCCAGCCCATATAATTTTTCCGTCTGAGCCGGATTCACCTGGTAAAATGACAACGGCGAAATCTGGTACTTTACTGCTCCAATATAATCTGTAATAAACGGCTTCCCCCAAAGCACCTCATACCGCTCACCCATGATCACATTCGTCCGCTTGATATTAGGACTCACTGAGATGCTGGTCATACCTGGAATTTCCGTCAGCCGTTCCAACAAGATTTCCTGATGGGGAATCCACCTTCCATCCCTCCCTTTTTCATTTCCAGACATAGCTTTTCCAGCCCATCTCCCATGTCTCACCTTTTCATTTCCAGAAGTACTTTTCCCCTCCTGCTCTCCCACATACTCTCTGTTCACCACAAAGCACACCATAATTTCCTTCGTAGTAAACCCATATCGGATCAGGACATGGCGAATCAGTCCTTCCCCGCTTTTTTCGTCGTAAGAAGGAATTTTATATTCTTTCATAAAATCCAACACAATCTCGAGGATATCCCTGTTTACCGGCACGCCCAAAGCACAATCGCTATTCGCGATAATATCATGGGTCCGCCCTGCATAAAATCCAGTGATCGGGCTGCCGCCCTTATCCGTCCCAAACGGGAACTGTGCTTTATTTCGATACCGAAATGGAGTTTCCATCCCCACAATTGGCTCAAATACGCCTCCCAGCAGTTCTTTAGAAAATCCCCCAATCCGTTCCAGATTGCCCAACACCTTATCCTGCTTAAATTCCAACTGCCTCTCATAAGACATCTCCTGGATCTGGCAGCCGCCGCATTTACGCGCAAATTCACATACCGACTCCACCCGGTATTCAGACGGAGTCACAATACGCATCAGCCTCGCATATCCATAATTCTTTTTCATCTTAGTAATCCTGGCTTCTGCCACGTCGCCGATCACAGCATCCTTAATAAATAAGGTATAGCCATTGACTCTGCCTATACCTTCTCCATTGACTCCGATATCCTCGATAGCCACAATCACTGATTCATTTTTCTGCATAAATATACCTCTGCCTTAAAATAAGCTCCCGAAAAGCCAATACACAAAAACTTTCCGGGAGCGCCCTCATAAAATATCCTAAACCAACGTCCTCCGTAAATTCGATTCAAACAACCGATTATACCCAAGCCACTCTGCCCCAGGCTTTTCTTTGAATATCTCTTTCAGCGTCTGCATCTTCGCATCCGCATTATCTGCCAGATTCAGCGCCAAAGCCTCTGCCAAAGCCGGTTTCTTTGGCGAGCCGAATTCCAGTTCCCCATGATGGGCAAGGATACAATGTTTCCATTCATATGCCAGAGTTTCTGGAAATCCTGGTATAGCACGCACAGCATCACTGATCATCTCAGCCCCAATGACAATGTGCCCGATCAACTGTCCCTCATCTGTATAATCATTATCCGGAAAATCAGACAGTTCCCGGACCTTCCCAATATCATGGCAGATCGCAGAAGCAATGAGCAGATCGCGGTTCAAGATTTCATAATTCCGCGCAAAATAATCACACAGGTTGACCACACTCAGCGTATGCTCCAGCAGTCCGCCAGAAAAACCATGATGCACGGTCTTAGCTGCAGAATGCGCTTGAAACGCCTTGATAAAATCCTGATCTTCCACAAAAAAATACTCCACCGCCTGCCTCAGATAGTCATTTGAAATACGGCTCACATAAGACATCAATTCCGTGTACATACTGTCAATACTCTTTTCAGAAACAGGAAGATAATCCGCCGGTTCATATTCCCCCTCGGAAGCCTTTCGGAGCTGCTTAATATTTAACTGCAGATTATTGTTGTAATTAATGACCTCGCCATAGACCTCGATAAAATCTTTTTCCTCATAATCCGCAATCCCCTGAGAGTTCGGATCCCAGACCTTCCCGTCCAGGCTGCCTGTCTTATCCTGCAGAATCAGATTATCATAAGGTTTTCCATTCCTCGTCTCCGCAGAACGTTTCCCCTTACACAGATAAATATTTCTGATCGTCTCACCCTCATGTAAATCCTTAATATATCTCATAATCTGTATCCATCCTCTTTCTACACTTTTTGCATCCTTTTTATCATAACCAGTACACCACAATATGCCTTCCGTATCATCCTCACTCCATACTTCCAGCAGACACTGTAAAATCTACACTCACATAACCGCCATTGCCAAGCCGCCGTCCTTTGATCCTTACAGTGTCCCCTGCCTTACATTCCAAAACCGCCTTTTCATAAGAAGTCGTACCTGTGACTTTTAAACCCTTCACTTCCTGGATCACATCCCCGTTTTGGATTCCGGCTTTCATGGCAGGAGAATCAGCCTGCACACTGGTCACATAAAGCCCCTTTGGAATCCCTTGTTCCTCAAAAAGTTCATCCGTCACCGTGGTCCCTGATACACCCACATACGGTATACTGTCCCCATTCAGCAAAAGCTCCATAGCCGATTTCATATCAGAGATAGCCAGTGCATTCGCCAGGCCCGTATCCGAATTTCCAAAAAGCCCGCCTTTCAGCAGCCCCAAGACCTGCCCTTTCTGATTAAAGAGAATCCCTGTCCCCTCAGGCGCTGCTGCAATATCCGTAGCGATCACACCACACTGGCCGTCGCCATAATAAGTACTGTAATCTGTAGAACTGATCACTCCATATCCAATTCCATTCTCATATCCAAACATCCCTCCCATAGCAATCACAATATCTCCGCGGACAGAAATATTAGAATTTCCAAGTTCTGCAATCTGGATGGCACTCCATGTATTTTCCTCAATAGATGCTTTTTCAACTCCAAATACCGCCAGTCCACGGTTGCCGTCCTGCTTGATCAATGCAGCCGGATACCGGCTCCCGTCTGAAAATACAACTGCCCACTGCTCCGAATCCTTACAGATTGAGTTGTCTCCAAAAATCAAAAGATTGTGCCCGTTATCCGCAACGATAACCCCTGTAATCCCGCCATATGCCCCATGCTCTTCATCCTGCGGGCTGTCCGCTCCAGCTTTCCGGATATATGCAATACTTTTATCCGCTTCTTTTGCAATTGCATACATGCTCTGCATGATTTCTTTATAACTGTCCACCGTCAGATCCGGGACAACCGGTTCCGGCGTTTCCTCTTCCTTCACTGGTTCCGGCTCTTCTTCCTCTTCTTCCTCCGGCAGCGTAACTTCCTGCGTTTCCTCTTGAAAAGCATGCTCGACCCATGGCCGCATGGCATAAAAACCACAGCAGGCGGACATACCTATAATAAGTCCATACACAGCCATCTTCACTGTCTGCATAAAAATCTGTTCTCTCGTAAGCGCCTTCGGTTTGATCGTCTCCTGTAAAAATGAAAATGATTCCCGCTCCCCGTCTTCCGAACCGCCCTCTGCTCCATTCTCAGCGGCAGACTTCTTCCCCTGCACGTATCCCTTCATCAACTGCTCTTTATCTTCCGGTTTCCGCTCTCTCATACCATCCTCCGGCATACACGCTCCACTTTCAACAGCTTTCATCCACCATCGAAATCCGGTAAAATTACAGCCGCCATCCCTTTAAATATCCAGCCTCTATAGCAAATAGTATAACCGATTCTAAAGAATTGTTCAATATCCTCATTATGATATTCTGACGATTCTAAATATCCGTTTACGATCTATGAAAACCGTCCGTGGATTATAACTATATCCGGACTAGCCAAGTCAAAAAAAGAGAACCCCTCACTTTAACAGGTTCTCTTTTTATCATAATCTTATGCTGCCGAGTTCAATATCCATTTCGGATCTTTCGGCGCTTCTTTCGGCTTTGTATCTGCTGCCGTTACAGTGCGGGTCATCCCGCCTGCCGTATAGACTCTGCCGCATTCCGGACAGATTCCCGTCTGCATTGTTACTGACTGGCTGATCACACGGCGGCCTTCTTTCTCTGCTCTGGCACGTTCACGGACTACATGTTCTAATTCATGTCCCCGTACCGCAGATGATGCCTGGCCTGGATCAATATGTGACGGTGTCTTGAAAGATACGCCCGGGTCATCAGAACCATCCTGGTATTTTCTCTCCTTACAGGTCTGGCATTCAGCTTCAGATGCCGTTTTCTGTGTATCTTCCACTCCGGTTCCCATTCCGGCTGCTTTCGGCGCGTCCTTCTCAGAATCCGTTCCGGCCACTTCGGCTTGTTTCTCTTCGGTTCCCACTCCAGGAAGGCCTGCTTCTGCCACCTTGTCAGCCCCCGTTCCAGGGAGATTCAACTCCACCTCTTCTGTATTCCCTGTCCCAGGAAGGTTCAGTTCCACCGCTTCCGAACCGCTGTCCTTTCCAGACTGAGGCATGCCTACATACTCAATACGCATGCGGACGGCCAGCTCTGCCGGATCCATCCCGGCCCTCATGAAGGGGATTCCATAATCTGTACTTCCTGCGGTACCGGACTGTACCCTGGAAACCGAGTCAACCGGCTCTACTGGTGTCTCCGGATCAGCCGCACGTGCGGCTGCCACACCGGTTATACCTGCCGCGCTGCCTGATGCCGTCAGGCTGCGCGCACCAATCACTGACTCCGTGCTGCCGGCTTTCACAGCCGATGCCGCATGTGCTCCCACAGACGACGCTGTTGATACGGACTGTCCCGCCTGGATCCCCAAATTCTGTGCACCTATATGCATACGAGAATAGCCCGTATATTGATAGCTGCTTACATAAGGCTGAAAAGAAACCGCCCCTACCATGCTCTACACCTCCTTACAATTACAGAATGCTCTTACAATGATGCTTCCAGATTTGTCTCTTCAGGAAGATTCTCTTTCGTACTTCCTTCTTTATTACTTTCCTCTCTAAGGCCTACGACATTATCCCAGATATCGTTGACTTCTTCTACACATTCCATGTAAATCTGGGCCAATTGGTTCGTATGGATACCCAGCTCTTCGGCAGCCTCTTTTGTCTCCGCCCATTCAGCCCGTTCATAATGAAGGATCAACTGATACAGCCTTCCACATATGCCTTCCTGATAGATCAACGCATCTTTCACTTCTTTCACAATCGGAATCTCGTAAAGGATTTCTTCCATAGGAGCATCGATCATATACTCCAATGTAGAGAACATACCCATCAGGTATGCCTCGGATGCTGTAATTGGGAGCTTCTTCAGCTTCTTAGCCAGTTCAGCGGCAAAATTTGCACGCAGGAACGAGGTCTTGAGCATCTCTTCTGAAGTAGAATCCGAGCCGCCCTTCTTGCTCTCAAAGCTGAGCAGATATACCCACTGCTTCAATTGACTGATTCCTACCCGGACCAGAGCCTGCCGAACCGAGGTGGTCTCATTGTGTACCGCAAAATAAGCAGAATTAGCCATTTTCAGAAGCGCATAGGTCAAAGACGCATCCCGGGTGATAATTTCCTCCAGCATCTCTACATCCGGCTCTTCCTTCGTAATCTCAACAATGAGCTGGTACAGGTTTCCTTCCATAAATTCTATCTTGCTGGTCTTGGTCGCCGTCGCACCGGATACATAATTCCCCTCCACGTAGTCGGCGTCCAATTGTTTCGCGTACTCATAAGTTTCCTTTGTATTCACCCCGGTAGCAATAAATTCCTTCTGGAATCCATGAGCCATGTCGATCACATTGGAAATGGATCTCATCCGCATTTCACTCAGTTCACCCGAAATATCAATTTTGATATAATCCACATACTCCAGCATACTGAAATATTTCGGAGTAAACTGAAAATCATTGATTGCAAAATGATATCCCGCTTCCCTATACTTACTGATCAAGATTGTAGCAAGAGAATGAATCACGATATTATCTTCAATCTGGATTACAATCTTATCCTTATCAAAAATCTTAGGCGTATTCCTAAAGAGCAGCGCTGGGGTAAATGTCATAAATGTCCGCTTCTCTTTAAAAATACGGTTTGAATTTTCCGATAAAAATGCTACCATTGCATTTGCAGCTACACTATCTGAACTTGAATTATACAGACTGTTTTCATCTTGCTGGATCATCAATTCATATCCAATAACTGTGTCTGATCTCAAATCCTTTACAGCCTGCCTTACTACACAATTATCCATTCACTTATATCTCCTTCCGCTCCAGCAGCCCATCCATAACTTCAACCAGACGGCCTATCTCTGGTTTCGACAACTGCTCGTCAGCGCCAAGCTGCTTCCCTTTACGCCACATTTCCTCATTAATAAGAGAAGAGAAAATGATGACGGGCATCTTTTTCATAATCTCGTCTTCCTTAACAAGCTTCGTCAGACGGTGGCCATCCATCTCCGGCATCTCAATATCTGTGATCAGCAATGCTGCTTTATCATGGAAATCCGAATCATTCCGGATTAAATTCAGATAATCCCAGGCCTCCTTACCATTGTTGAAATTTGAAACATTCGTATAACCCGCACGCATCAGGGAATCCCTGATCATCTTCGTCAAGAGGATAGAATCCTCCGCAAGGACGATATGCTCATCCCGTTCTTCTCTGTCTCCCAGCCTGTCAATCTCATCCATCTGGATACCAGTCTCCGGCGCAATTTCTGTCACAATCTTTTCAAAATCAAGGATGGTCACCAGCCGTCCTCCGCACTGGGCGATTCCGGTCGCCACCCCTTCCTCTCCATTCGAAAGCGTCTTATCCGGCTTCTGGATATCTTCCCACGAAATCCTGCTGATCCCCACTACCGTATGTACCCTAAAAGCAATGTTCATCTTGTTAAAATTGGTTATAATGAACAAATCTCTGTCATGATTCTCTCCACTCTGCCCGGTCAGGTACTTTGGCAGGTTGATCACTGTAAGCAGGATATCCCTAGGTTTAAAAATTCCTTCCACCGCCGGATGGGAGTGAGGTACCGGCTTTACTTTATCCGCCATCATAATCTCCCTTACCTTCGCTACATTGATGCCATACAACTCACCGAATACGGTAAACTGCATAATCTCAATCTCGTTTGTCCCTGATTCCAATAAAATCTCTGTATCAGCCATAAACACTCACTCCTTTGCATTCTATATATATTTATCGGCGCATCTTACGTTTAAAATAAGTTTCTTTCCGGCCTATTAAGCCAAAATCAGTGCATCTAACGATTCTATCAGACAAAAACATCTCATTTTCTGAATTTATCAACTAAAATCAATTCGTATTTCCGAATATGCCGCCTGAAATCAGTCCGTTGCCGGTTCATCCGCTTATCCTATAGGAACTTCTCTGGCTTTCCCGCACTCCGTACAGATACCTTCCCAGTTCCTACATCCAGCAGCATCGTCCTTGCATAATTAGCTCCCGTGTCCTCTCCCATTACACGGATCCCTTCTTTCATCAAGGCCATCTTCACCATCTGGGCGTTGCGCTCGCCGATGTTCCCAAGCCCTCCCGGGCCTTTCATCTCAAACATCTTCGCACCGCCCGCAATCTTACATACCATCCGGCTCTTCGTCGCACCAAACGCCTGCAGCTTACGCAAGGTCTCAGGAATCCCCGAATCGGCAAATTTAAATACATTCGCATCTGTTCCCTGCTTCTGAGGAAGCATGATATGAAGCAGCGCTCCCAGCTTGATCATCGGGTCATAGAAAGAAATCCCGATGCATGAGCCCAGGGCATATGTAATCAATATGCCCTCCTGCCTTGTAATCTTCATATCAGCAATCCCCACTGATATCTTCTTGATCATCCATCAATCACTCCTAGTTTTTTCATAAGAACATTCAATGATTCCACATCCGGCAGAAGCAGCATGTTACTGTTCAGCGCCTTGCCGTCAATCTTAAATTTTCCAGTAATCATCATGATCCTGTCTGAATGCTGTCCCATGATCGCAATCGGTACACTCATGATGCCGCCCTGCATATTCACGGTAAACTGAGGCACAGACAGTTCTACCTCTACATTAGACAACGAGGACATCGCCGTAATATATGAAGAAATCACAATATTCCCAATCTCAGTCAATACAGAGGTGTCAATCTCATCCATCTCCATAAAATCAATAGACGGCTTCCCTAACATCTTCTGTACGATTTCATCGGAAAATTCCTTTGTCAGGATAAAGAGCATCACACCGTTCAGTTCCCCTGACATTTCTACAAATATAGCCGCTACCAGTTCTTCCGGATCTCCAAGAAGATTCAATGCCGCGTTAAATCCCAGGATTTTTACCTCCGGGAGCGCCATGTTCACTTTTGCATTCAGCATGCTGGACAATGCCGTCGCCGCATTACCGCCGCCGATGCTTCCAATTTCTTTGAGCATGTCGATCGCTAAATCGCCCATTTCCTCATACTTTTGAATTGCCATATACCTACCTCGCTATCTTTCAATAATCCAAATCATTATGATCTCAATCCGTTGATCGTAGTCATGACTTCATCAGACGTCTGCACCATCTTCAAGGCATAGGAATACGCTCTCTGCGTCTCGATCAACTTTGAAATCTCATCCGCTGTGTCCACCCCTGACATCTCCAGAGAATGATCCACAAGCCTCGCGCCACGAATTAAATAAGGATCACCATTCTTTGCAACTGGTGTAAATTCATTATTACCTTTGCTGAGCATCCCGTCCAGAATGTTAAATCCATACACCCCGATCTCTCCGCTCAATTCCCCGTCCGCTTCCTGTATGATCGGGTTCTGGTTCTCATCCAGTACAAGATTTCCGTTGTCATTGACCAGATAAAAAACGTCTCCCCTCTGTGAAAGGCTGAAGTGGCCGTTCCTCGTATAAGATACCTCGCCTGTAACAGGGCTCAGCAGCATAAAGAAACCATCTTCCAGGATTGAATAATCGTATTCTCCTCCTGTCGTCGTGGGAACAGTGGGGTCAAATTTCGTATTCGTCTTCTCAACTACAATTCCCACCCCCGCTTTAAGAGGCGTGTCCTCGCCTGTATAGTTATTCAAGTTATAATACATCAGATCCGAAAATACGGCTGACTTCGGTTTATAACCATAGTTGTTCACGCTCGCAAAGTTGTTGGCAATGACATCCATCTTCCTCTGCTCTTCAATGGCACCTCTTGCGGCTGTGTAAAATGACGTGTACATATATCTCTCCTCTCTTATTATCTTATATTCTCCCCCCTGCGGAGTTTGAAAACATGGCTGCCCACAGGGGATTCTATAGCAGTGCACCTACAGGCTGCGGTTAATTAGGCCCGCCCAGTGTCGTTACCCGGCTGATCATCTGATCATACATCCGCAAGATCTGTGCCGAACTCTGCAGTACACGCTGGCTGCTCATCATCCTGGTCATCTCCTCCGCCATAGATACATTGGAATCCTCCAAAAAACTCTGAGTCAAAGTTACACCCTGTGCTGCCTGCGGCTGTCCGGCCGCCTCAAACATGCCTCCCGTAATCTTGGTAAGCTGGTTATAATCCGCAAAATCCACAACCCGGATCGTACCAAAATATTGTCTGCCATCCTCAGAAGTCACCCGCCCCTGAGAGTCAATACCCAGTTTGTCTGTAGTCACCTGGATCGGCCCGTTGGTTCCCTGTACCCGGCCGACGCCCTGCAGGACTAAATATCCGTCATCATCCAGATTAAATGATCCATTACGCGTATATTGTACTCCATTGGCTGTCTGGATCACAAAAAAACCATTCCCCGTAATCCCTACATCCAGCGGATATCCTGTCTCCCGGATACCTCCCTCGGTATAATCCGTCACCCTCTCATCCGCCACATTCATATGAGACACAGTCCCCACTGCTGTCTTGCCTTCCTTGTCATACCGGTAGATCATCTCATCCCGGAACGTACTCTCCATCATCCGGTCCAGCTTATAACCCGGTGTGGAAATGTTCGTCATATTGTTACTGATGACATTCAGGTTTCGGTTTTGCGTTATCATATTCGACGCCAGATCATAATACCCCTGAAACATTTTTTTACACTCCTTTGCTTATTTTTATATAAAATCCTCCATATGCGCCCTCAACTTTTTGATCGCGTTGGAGTGGATCTGAGATACCCTGGGTTCACTCACTTGAAGCACATCCGCTATCTGCCGCATGTTCAAGTCGTCTATATAATACAATGAAATCACAAGCTGCTCGTTTTCCTTCAGCTTCTTGATCCCTTCCGCCAGTACCTCCGTAATCTCCTTCTTCAAAAACTGATTTTCCGGCTGTTCGTTGGACTCCACCTGAGGGAGCTTCATCCCGATCTCATTCCCCTGTGCTTCTGCCAGCACCATATCGAGGGAAAGGATATTAAACAGGCTCGCCTTGCGCATGGTATCCTGATACTTCTCCGGAGTAATATTGAGATACTCTGTCACTTCCTGGATAGAAGGATAATATCCTAGTTTATTATATAACGTTGTGACCGCATCTTCAATATCTCTTGTGTTTTTTCTTGTACTTCTTGGCACCCAGTCCTGCTTCCTTGCCAGGTCAATGATCATTCCCTTGATCCGCTTTGAAATAAATGTCTCGAACTTCACGTTCTTATCCATATCAAACTTGTCGATCGCGGACATGATCGCGATCACGCCCTCGCTGATGATGTCGTCCACCTGGGAAAAGCTCAGATAAATATCCCGCATCTGCAGCGCAATACTTTTCACAAGATAAATGTAGCGCATAACAAGCTCTTGTTTGACCTCCAGGGCGCCGGTCTCTTTATACAATTGTAAAAGCTCTTCATTAGACTTCTCTTTGTATTGTTCCTGCGTATCCATATTGGCTGCTCCATCTGAATTTTATTTTGACTGCGCAGTAATATTTCCAATTGCCTGTATCTGGATATTATTACTGATCTCGTTAAACGAAAGCACAAACATATCCGGGAAAAACTGCTCTACCAGATGATAGAAATGCAGTCTTACCACCTGGCTGGTCAGCACGATCGGCGGCTGGCCAAGCTCCTGGAACTTCTTTACCTCATCCGAAAGCTGCGTGATGACGCTCTGCATCACATCCGGGCTAAGCGCAAGATATATACCGTTCTCCCCGTTTGTCAGGCTGGTAATAATACTCTTTTCCAGATCTGCATCCAGCGTCACTACTTTCATACTGCCGCCGTCGCAGAACTTTCTCGTAATCGTACGCTTCAAAGCGACACGGATATTTTCTGTGATCGTGTCCAAATCCTTTACTGTCATGGCCGAATCCACAATTGTCTCGATAATGGTCTCCATATCCTTGATCGGGATTCCCTCTTTCAAAAGGTTCGTCAACACTTTCTGGAATCCTCCATAAGAAATAATTGCCGGGATCGCCTCCTCCACAAGCTCCGGAGACTGCTTTTTGAGATTCTCGACCAGACGAACCACTTCCTGTCTGTTCAGCAGTTCATGTGCATGCTTCTTCACGGTTTCCGACAGATGCGTCAGCATAACAGAAAGTGGGTCAATAACCGTATATCCATAGATTTCCGCCATTTCCCTCTTATCCATCGTAATCCATTTACTCGGAATACCATATGCAGGCTCAATAGTTTCAATACCCTCAATTTCTTTCTCCACATTCGGCGGCTCTAAGGCAAGGTAATAATCGATCAGGATTTCACCCTTTGCAACCTCCTCGCCTCGAATCTTGATCAAATACTGGTTTGTATTCAAGTAAGAACTGTCACGAAGCCGGATGGAAGGAATGACTAACCCCATTTCCTGGGCATACTGCCGCCGGAAAATTACAATACGGTCAATCATCTTACCGCCGCTTTCCTCATCTACAAGCGGAATCAGGCTGTAACCAAATTCCATTTCTATAGGCTCTACATTGATCAATGAATATACACTGTTGATATCCTTAAAATTACTTTCTTCCTCAGCCAGAAGCTGCTCTTCGTCAATGGGCCCAGGACCGCCCATACCTCCAGGGCCGCCGCCTGCGCCGCCCAAAGCGGAGACAGGTTCGCCCATCTCCTCCATACGGCGGAGCAGATAGTATCCGCCGAGCATCATAGTCAACGCAATAATAGAAAGCTGGATCTTCGGCATTCCCGGAACCGCGATCAAAACTGCAAGCACACCGCCCGCGATCATGATAGCCTTTGGCTGTGCCGAAAACTGTCCTGTCACTTCCAGATTCAAGCTGTCTTCCGCAACCGCACGGGTTACGATCATACCTGTCGCCGTAGAAATCAAAAGCGCCGGGATCTGGCCTACCAGACCGTCGCCGATGGTGGCGATGGTATACACGGAAAGCACTTCTGAGAATTCCATCCCTCCCTGTACCATACCAATGATACAGCCGCCCAGGAAGTTGACTGCAGTTGTAACAATAGAAAGTGTAGCATCTCCCTTTACAATCTTCGTGGCACCATCCATGGCGCCGTAAAAATCTGCTTCCTTTTGAATTTTGTAACGTCTCTCTTTGGCCTCCTGCTCATCGATCAGCCCGGTACTCAGGTCGGCATCAATCGCCATCTGCTTACCTGGCATCGCATCCAATGTAAAACGGGCTGCTACCTCTGCGACACGCTCCGCGCCTTTATTGATAACGAGGAACTGCACCATTACAATGATCAGGAAGATAACAACTCCGACAACCGCATTGCCCTGCAGTACGAAATCTCCCATAGCAGCAATCACCGCTCCGGCAGAACCGCCGCTGCTCAAAATGCTTCTTGTCGTAGATACGTTGATTCCAATACGATATAAGGTTGTGATCAGAAGCAGGGACGGGAAGATAGAAAATTCCAGCGCCTCTTTGATATTCATACTGATCAACAGGATGATCAGCCCTACAGCCATATTTAAAATAATCATCACATCCAGCAGAACTGGATTTAACGGTATGATCAAAAGCAGTACGATCATAACTACGATCAATGATACCGCGTTGTTCAATAGATTCTTCATCTTCTACACCATTTTTTTATTCATACGGAATATTTCAACAAGGATCTCCGCTACAACCCCATAATATTCTGCCGGGATTTCACCATCAACAGGCGTCGATGCATAAAGCCCCCGTGCAAGCGGTTTATTCTCCAGCACCGTAACCCCGTTCTCTTCACCAATCTCCACAATCTTCAGCGCCAGCGAATCCTGGCCTTTTGCAATCAGAATGGGCGCATTGTCATGGTCAATATCATATTTCAAAGCAACCGCATAATGGGTAGGGTTACGGATGATCACATCTGCGTCAGGCACTGCCTGCATCATCCTGCTCCTGGCCCTCTGCTGCTGGATACTACGGATCTTGCTCTTAACCTTGGGATCTCCTTCCATCTGTTTGTACTCTTCCTTGACCTCTTCTTTGGTCATCTTCATGTCTTTCTCAAAAGACCAAAACTGATAGAACACATCAAATCCCGCAATCGCGGCAAATACCATACTGACCTTAATGACCATCCACAGGATTTCATTCAGTACATACGTGCAGGAAGGAATGACTGCCAGATCCATCATCTTTATGATTTCCCCAATCTCATCCTTCAAAATGTTAAACAAAAGCACTCCCAAAATGATGATCTTAATCGATGATTTCAGCAGTTCTACAAGCTTCTTCAAGTCAGGCTTAAAAAAATTTATGAGGCCTTTGACCGGATTCAGCTTACTAAACTTGAATTTCAACGGATCCAGGGTAAACAGAAATTTCGTCTGTACCCCTGTCGCAAGAAACGCAAACAAAATAGAAAGCAGCCCCATCGGAAGGACACATTTTATTATCACCCACACTGCCTGCCAGCCAATCTCCTGCTGGTGCGCAAATGAAAGATCCGACCACATCCCCACTGCGGAAATGTGATATACCAAAGCCCCCTGGACCGTCTCCACGATCATCGGGAACAACAGCCGCAGACAAAGGAAGATACCCAGAAGAGAAGCAACAGTGACCACATCCTTACTCATAGCGACGTGTCCTTTTTTTCGCTCATCCTTTCGCTTTTTGCCTGTGGCTTTTTCGGTTTTTTCCTGGCCGTTCTCATTCTCCGCCAAACGCTCTCACTTCACTTTCTTCCTACAAAAATGTCAAAATTCCCTGAACAGTCTTCATCATATTAGTCATGATCTTGTTCAGGTATTCACCGATCGGTGAAAACATAATAAATAAAAGCCCCAGGCCGACGATTAATTTTATCTGTATATTAATGACAAATACACTGATCTGCGGTACTGCCTTATTCAAAATACCGATTCCTACCTCTACCAGCATCTCCGCAGCAATGATCGGAATCGAAAACCGGATTCCCAGTTCCACACATTCCAAAAAAATCTCGATCATCCGGACAGCCAGTCCCTGAGTGATCAAAATCCCCCCATAGGGTACGATTTCTGCGGATGTGAGCATAATCTTCATCAAGGCGAGATGCCCGTCCACCGCAAAAAACATCAGCATGAACCAGGTCTGTAAAACGCTTCCTGTCACAGCCATCTGGGAGTTGCTCTGAGGGTCATACACCGTGGCCATAGACAGCCCCATCTGGTAATCTATGATATAACCGGAAAAACTTACGATAAAAAAAAACAATTGCATGACATATCCAATGATATACCCTGCTACAAATTCTTTGATCAGAAGAAAGCCAAATTCAAACGTACTCACAGCTTCAAATGCCTCTCCCGCAGAATTGGTATATACCACAAGCGTCAGGACAAATATAAGTCCCGCCTTTAACCGCATCGGTATATTGCTCCTTCCATAAATCGGGTTCAAAAGGATGAACCCGGACATCCGCATCATGATCAGAGAGAACAGCGTCAACTGTGCGGTACTGTTAATTACCATCGGCAATGCCATCACTCCTCACGCCACTCTTATAACATCTCAAATATACGGATGGTAAAATCTGACAACAGGCTCATCATCCTGCCGCCCCCGAATACAAGAATCATCCCAACCACCAGAAGCTTTGGCACAAATGTAATTGTCTGCTCATGGATCTGTGTAGCTGCCTGGATAATAGAAATAAAAACTCCTACAATCATGCTGACCACCAGAAGCGGTCCGGCAACCTGGATGATCAGCACAAACAGCTCATACATCAAATCCCCTATCTGCTCATTTGTTATCATCTTCTGCGCCTCCCCTTATTCTTATACCTTATGAAAAACTATCCGAAAAGACACATATGGCCTCATGCCCTTTGGGTAAACTCAGTTAAAACTCTTAACAATATTTGAAAATAACAATTCCCATCCATCCACAGTAATGAACAGCAGCAGCTTAAACGGCATAGAGATCATTGCCGGCGGAAGCATCATCATACCCATGGACATCAGTGTACTGGACACAACAATATCAATCAGGAGGAATGGAATATATAACAAAAACCCTGCTGTGAACCCACGTTTCAGTTCACTTGTCATAAAGGAGGGGATCACTGTCGTCATAGGAAGGTCTATCAACGCATCCACATATTCGTCCCTCTCCTCATAGTCCGCCTCATCAGGGAGATCCTGTCCCGAAAAATCAGCAAACAGATTCAGCGAGCTTGTCTCCGTATTGCTGAGCATGAACCGCTTCAGCGGAACCTGCGCACGCTCCAGGGCCTCCTCCTGCGTAATCTCATTATTCCTGTATGGAGTATAAGCATCTGTATTGATGGCTGAAATTACCGGATTCATAATATATAACGTCAGAAAAATCGCAATTCCTACCAGTACCATGTTGGGCGGTGTCTGCTGGACTCCCATCGCAGTCCTCAAAAAAGAAAGGATAATCATCGTCCTTGCAAATGAAGTCACCATAATTAAAAGTGACGGCAGAAGTGATATGATCGTCAGCAACAGTAATATATCTAATGTTGGCACTTGTTCACCATTTACGTTTACCAGTGCATCGTACACAAAACTTACCTCCTCTTCCTGCCCAGGCCATTCAGCTTATCCAGCATTCCCCGGAAATCCGGTGTCCTTATCTCCCCGTTTTCTTCCTCCGGTGTCAGCGGAAATAATTCTTCGTCACTCAATTCAGACAGAATATTGACCTGGCCCGCAGTAATCCCCACAAGCAGATACTTCCCGCTCACCTGTACGATAGCAATATACCTCTCCTGGCCCAGAGTAATCTGGTCAATCAGGCGCATATAACGGGAACTGCTGATTTTCGCTATGCCTCTGCCCAGGTATCTGCTGGCAAGATAGCTTAAGTAAATGATAAATGCCACAATGACAACCGTGGCGAACATACTCCACATATAAATCCCTTCTTACTCTGATACTGCGTAACCCGCCCTTGCATCTCTCTACTCTAATGCAGCCAGATTGACCTTCATGATCTCTGTAATACGAATTCCAAAATTATCTTCTACAACGACAACATCACCCTTGGCGATGCACTGTCCATTGACAAACAGATCCACCTGCTCTCCTGCGAGTTTATCCAGAACCACAAGGGAGCCCTTTGTGAAATCAAGGATATCCTTGACAAGCTTTCTGGTCCTTCCAATCTCTACGGAAATCTCAAGAGGAACGCTCATGATCAGTTCCATGTTCTCTTCCTGCACACCTTCAAGCACGATACCGCTGTCCGGCTTCAAGTTCTGCTGGTTCGGTGACTGTACATGGATCATCTTCGGTTCCGTATGCTTTTCTACAGGTTTTTCTGCCGTCCTATCCAACATCTGCTGCTGCATGGCCTGCATCTGCTGCATCATCTGCTGCATCATCTGCATCTGCATCATCGCCACATCCGGGCTCACTGCCGCCTGCATCACAGGCTGTACCGGCATCTGCGGTGCACTTGCCATCGGCGCTGCTGCAGGCATACTTGGCGCTGCTGCGGGAGCCGTATCCGCTCCACTGTTACCAGCAAGCATTTTTTCTATCTCTTCCTGAGAAAGCTTCGCTCCTCCGCCTGATGGAGCCGGAGCAGGTGCTGGCGCTGGTTCTGGCTCACTGCCGCCTGCAAGTAGTTTTTCTATCTCTTCCTGGGAAAGCTTCCCACCGCCTCCCGACGGCGCTGGAGCAGGTGCTGGTGCTGGTTCTGGCTCACTGCCGCCTGCAAGCAATTTTTCAATTTCTGCCTGGGAAAGATTTCCACCGCCTCCTGACGACGCCGGCTCTGGCGCGCTGGCTACAGCGAGAGCTTCTTCCTTGTCATACTGTCCTATATCTATGATCGCATCCTCTGGCAGGAACCCTTCCACAAGTCCTTTTGCCAGCTGCATCGGCATCACATTGAAAAATTCACTTTCCAGTCTGTCAGCAATCTTCAAGGTAAACCCTACAACCACTTTGGGACGGTCATCTACAAAGTATTTGTCGATAAATTCCTGTTCATTCGCCACTTCAAAAGAAATTGGAGTGGAGATATTTACCATTCTTCCCAAAAATTCTGACAACGCTGTAGCCGATGCTCCCATCATCTGGTTCATGACTTCACAGACTGCACTGATATTGATCTCATCCAACTCAAAATCTTCATCGGCAATCTCCATGCCCATGACCATCTCTACAATTACTTTTACGTCATGCCGCTTTAAAAGCATGACATTTTCGCCTTCCAGCCCTGCAACATATGTAATCTCAACGCCAACCGCCGGGTCAACCGGATCCATCTCGAATTCGTCTTTACTTACAACATTTACAATTGGCGTAGTAATATCCACCCTGGCATTCAGCATTGTAGAAACTGCCGTAGCAGATGCGCCAAGGCTGATATTGAGTATTTCGCCTATCGCGTCTATTTCCATCTTGCTAAAGTGCTCTGAACTCATAGTAACGCTACTCTCCTTTCGGGACAATCCCCCTCATTCTATTTCCCGACATCCAGCGCGCTCTGCGCCATTGTCTTCATTGCGTTAAATGCCGTAATATTTGCCTCATAAGACCGGGTTGCGGACATTGCATCTACTGTCTCCTTCACCGGGTCTACGTTAGGCATCATAACATACCCCTCCTCGTCGGCATCCGGATGGTCAGGATTATAGACAGGATATAGATCCCTCTGGTCTTCTACGATTCCAGTAACCTGAACACCGCCCTTTTTAGCAGTCTTATTCAAAAGCCTGTTGAATGTAGAACGGAAAGTGCCTGAAGCAGCAGAATTGCCAGAAGATGTTACACTATTTAAAGGAATCTCCTGAAAGACCACCATCTTCCTCCGGTATGGACCGCCACTTTCCGTCCGGGTCGTATTGGTGTTTGCGATATTTTGAGAGGCCACATCCAGCCTCTGCCTCTCCGCCGTCAGGGCGGAAGCGCTAATATCAAATGAATTTAAAAATGACATATTAAAAGCCCCCCGCTAGCCAAGAATCTTCTTTACCGTTGACAAAATACGCTCTGGCTTGAACGGCTTTACGATGAAGTCCTTTGCACCGGACTTAATGGAGTCCATAACCATAGTCTCCTGCCCCATGGCAGAACACATTACGATCGTAGCCCCCGGATCCATGCCTTTGATCTCCTTCAATGTCTCCAAACCGTCCTTATTGGGCATGGTGATGTCCATAAATACAAGATCCGGCTTTTCCGCGGCATAAAGCTCCACCGCCTTTGCGCCGTCCTCTGCCTCAACCAGATCGGTATACCCAGCCTGGGTGAGTGTATTCTTTAACATCATTCTCATAAATGCAGCATCATCCACTAATAATATTTTTGCCATCTTTTTCTACCTCTCTTTTTTAAATTATATTTATTGTAATTTAAATACGCAGATATTTCAACTAAATTATCTGGTAATTATTACAGTTAATTCCATGATCAAACAGCCACGTCTTCTTTTCCATCCATAATGCGGTCTTCCAGCTTCACTGCAACATTCTTATTATGTACCCCAAGCTGCCCGTTGAACCATGGCTGTCCTTCCACAAACAGGGAAACAAGCGAATCCTGTGGTTTGTTCAGATCGATGACATCTCCTACATGAAGGTTGTAGACATCGTCCAGATTGAGCTTTGCCACGCCAAGCTGTGCCATGACATCCAGCTTGGATTCCTGAATGCTCTCCATGATCTCTTCCCGGTTGCTCTTGAAATGCTCGCCCTTTTTCGCAAGATGCTTCGTCTTATCAATAATATCAAAAATATTGCTCAAAAGTGTTCCCGGAATACAGATATTCATGATTCCCGTCGCCTCACCCAGCTGGATATTCAGCATTACGATAACAACGGTCTCATCCACACTGATCCCCTGGAACATACTTGGATTCTCCTCGATCCGCTCAAACTCCGTCACAAGATTGATGTGCGTAGACCAAACATCTGTGGTGATCATCACCAGATAATTGATGATCTTCTCATATAGGGCAAGCTCAATATCCGTATAAGTATACGCGATATCTATTGACCTGTCAAATCCCATTCCCCCCAGCATACGGTCTATCATTGCAGTCATCAATGCCGGCGCGATGTGGAAAAGCATCGGCGGATTTGTAGAATTATCCGGAAGCTCCACATTTGCCAGAGTAAGAACGTCGGTCTCATTCAAGGCGTTCCCAAACTCGTAATAACGCTGCTCTTCAATCCCTACTACCTCCACCTCGCCCACCAGGCGGAACAGCCCGTTAATCTGAGATGAAGCAATCCTGGAATAGTTATCATAGATGCTGCGGAGCATCTTCAGCTTATCCTTCGTATACTTTTTAGGACTAAAAAAATCGTATTTTCTGTATTCCTGTTTGGCGGGTTTTTCTTCTTCCGCCTTGGTGTCCGCCTCTGCATTTTGCATTGAATTCAGCAGTGCGTCTATCTGACTTTGTGACAATACATCTGCCATCCCCAACCCCTACTTTCATTTCATAATTGCATAGATCTGTCCAGTGTTTTCCTGTCTATGGGCTATACATACGCTTGGCCTCCGTCAGCATACGCAAGCAGATGTTACTGCCTGTTCATCTCCGCATAGTACTCTTCCAGGCTCTTCGTCACAGTGTCCGACTTCGTGATCAGCATCTCAACCCGTCGGTTCTTTGCCCGGTTTTCTTCTGTGTCAAAAGGCGAGATCGGCCGCCACTGCCCATAACCGATCGACACAAGCCGGTCAGCCGTTACCGTAGTCCGCTGCTGAATATATGCTGTAACCCTGGCCGCTCTTTCTGCTGAAAGGACACGGTCTGATTCCGGGTCATTTGCCATATTTGGATCTGCCTGTGTGGTATGCCCAAGAATCTGGATTTCCTTAATGGAATCCGAGACACTGGAAATGATAGAAGCAAACTGATCCAAAATCCCTTTCCCCTCGTCTCGTATTACAGAACTGTCCCCGGCGAAAAATACATTGTCCCTAAATGTCACAAATGTATAGCCATCGCCTTTGTACAAGTCCACTTCTCCTTCTATTCCGGCTTCCTCCAAAGCTTTCTTCAAAGCTTCATACAGGGCATCAAACTCATCCTCTTCTAAGGAGCCGTCTTCTACATGGTTCGGAACTTCATCTGTTGCGTCTTCTATCGTATCCAGGGCAATCTGGGAGACTTCCTTTGCGTCTGGGTTAAAACTCTTTACAATCTGCACCCATTTTGCCTGGTCTATTGTAGATATGGAATACAACAGTACGAAGAAACACAACAGCAGTGTCACCAGGTCACCGTATGTATCCATCCAGTTGGCACCGCCGCCTGATGATTTATTCCTTTTCTTCATATGCCTTACCTCCTGGTTATTCCTCTCCGCCGCCGCCGGCCGGCTTCGCCGCCTGGTCAAGGATCTTGCCGCGCTGCTTCTGGGCGACATATGTAACCAGTTTCTCTTTCAGGAACTTCGGATTATCTCCCGACTGAATGGCGAGGATTCCTTCAATCATGATCTGCTTATACAGTAATTCTTCGTCGTTCCTGACCGTAAGCTTGTTGGCAATTGGTGAAAAAAGCATGTTGGCAAGGATACATCCGTAGAATGTAGTGATCAGCGCTGTCGCCATCGCGGGCCCGATATTAGAAGCTCCGCCGCTGTCAAGATCCATTCCTTTCAACATGTTTACCAGTCCGACCAGTGTACCGATCATACCGAATGCCGGGGAAAATGCGGAAGCCTTGTTATACAACGCAATCCCATCCTCGTGTCTTGCACTCATAGCATCCACTTCATTCTCCAGCATAGAACGAACCTCCTCCGGTTCTGTGGCATCTACGATGAGCATAATGCCCTGTTTAAAAAACGGGTCGTCCAGTTCGTTTGCTTTTTCTTCCAGCGCCAGCAGGCCGTTCTTTCTTGCAAGCTGCGCCATCTCTTCCAGAGTATCGATCAGTGTACCGATGTTGTACCTGTTGCCCTGGATCAACAATGCCAGCTGTTTTGGAATCCTAGCCAGCTGCCCCAGCGGATAGCTGGAAATAACGGCCGAGATCGCGCCGCCGACTACAATCGCCAAACTCGCAGGATCCCAGAAATTTCCTAGTTTTGCAGGAGTAATGCCGACGACCACGACGAGCACGGCTCCAATGATAATTCCTAAAATTGTTGTTATATCCACGTTATCTTCACCGCCTTAACTTCTCATCTATCTGTAGGATAGTAATGAAACTTTTTATTGTACTCAATTGTTTTCTGAATGATCTCTTCCGCGCTTTCCTTCACGATAAAAAATTTTCCGTTCATCATAACTACCTTTGATTCCGGGATTACTTCCACCGACTCAATCTGTGCGCAGTTCAGCACGATCTCCTGATCGTTTAATTTGGTCAACATTATCATAGCATATTCCCTCTTTTTGAACGTCTCCGGGACTATAAACCTGATTCCCCGTTGTACGTCTTTACCTCCTCTATATCCACTGTGGATCTTCCAAAATACCTGAGCGTGCGAATCCGTTCTCCCCAAAGGAATCTGCATCCATAATGTCCTCCGGGTATCCGGCCGTAAATTTCGCCGCTTTTTTATAAAGCAGTGAATCAAAACGAATCTTTTTTTGCAGTTGCCAGATTATTAAGTGTACTGCACCGCTGATATTCCGTCAAGCTATTTTTAAGGAAAATATGACTTCCATAGCTGTAAACCACAATTTGTTTTTCAGAATTTCATCGGATATCAACGGTACGGCACACCGGTTATCCTACGCTGCTAAATTACAGCGATTAACGTTTCATGTTTACAAGTTCCTGCAGCATCTCGTCTGTTACCGTGATGATCTTGGAGTTCGCCTGGAAGCCTCTCTGGGTTGTGATGATGTTGGAGAACTCGTTAGCAAGGTCTACATTCGCCATCTCAAGGTAGCCTGGCTTGATAACCCCGGCCGGGCCGGTGCCTGGTTTTACATCTGTTACGTCTCCGGCATTGGCTCCGATCTGGTAATAGTAACCTGTGGTCTTCTCCAGGCCGTTCGGGTTCTGTACCTGGATCAGGGCAACCTGGCCGATGGCAATGGTACGGTTCAACTCATCCACACCTACAATGGTTCCGTCTTCAAGAATCGAGTAATTGTCCAGCTTGTAACGCTGCCCTGTCTGCGGGTCAACCGGGATTCTCAGGGTGGAAAGTTCCTCTGCGTATTGTGCCGGAATACCTGCCACATAATCAACCCCTTCTGTTGCCTCTTCTTTAAATCCTGCCGGCTGTGCAGTACCGCCCGCAGTTGCGTTGGAATTATTACCAGCAAATTTTGCTACCATATCTGCCACATCATCAGTGGTCTCTGCTCCTGTTGAATTTGCCGTAACCGTAAACGTCGGAAGATTGGTATAGTCATCATCTGTCGGTGGGGTATTAGTGCCTGTTAATACCCTTGACATGCCATTGTAATCAATTGTCATTCCATTAAATTGATCTTCTTTTAATGCCTTATCCACCCAATCCGATATTGCCTTTGCAGGGTTCTTAACATGGCCGTTTGCATCTACTGTCCCATCTACATTCGTTGTCTCTACACCAATCCCGGCTATCGTAATTGTATATTTTTGGGTCGTTGCATCCTGGGTGATCGTATACGGAACCCCTGTCATTTTCGTAGTCGCAGACGTTGCCGGGGTCTCTGGTATCCCTGTTCCATCTACCAGCGCATATCCATACACATAGCTTCTCTGGTCGTCTACCAGATAACTGTTATCATCCACACGGAAGATACCGACACGCGACAGATACAACCCTGAATCCGCTACATTAGTAAAGCTTCCGTTTACCATATTACCCACAAGGAAAAACCCTGTACCGTCAATCATACAGTCCATCGGATTGGCTGACGGTGAAGGCGCTCCATTTTCAAACACATTTGAAATAGAGGACAACTGGGAACCATAACCAACCTGGGACGCGTTACGTCCACCAGAAGCTCCCGCGGTGATATCGCCTCCGGTACTCTTAATGGAGTTTGTATACATGGAATCCATGAAGTTATAGCTGAATCCCTTGAAACCCCATGTATTTACGTTTGCAATGTTATTACCGATTACATCCATCTTTGACTGATGCGCCTTAAGTCCTGCGACTCCGGCAATCATTGATCTAACCATATTTTATACTTCCTTTCTTTTCAACCCTATGCTGTCTCCTACGCGCCCTGCCCTTCTCAGGACAACGCGCCCGGGAACTGCCGGGACGACGGCGAATTACTGCATCGCGTCAGCACATCCCTTACAGCCCCGCTGTACCTGCGAGTCACGCAGGCACGAAACCCCCATAGACGGTCCGGCTTACATGAGGACAGCACTGTCAATATTCGTAAATATGTTTTCTTTCATTTCCGTCCCGGACATCGTTGTCACGACCACATTGTTGGGAACATTCACAATAAAGGCATTGCTCTCTCCGATAATGACTACGTCCCTTGCTCCTTTGTCCCTGGCTTTCTGCACTGCCTGGTTTAAATTACTCAAAAGACTGTCTGTCATATCAATACCGCGTTCCTGCACCCTTCGTGCCGCATGCTTCGAGAACTGGACGGGCTGCGAAGCTTCTGCTTTTTGCTGCAGAAGGTCTGCGAACTGTACGCCCGCTTTTGCGTCAGCATCTGCCTTCTGGATCTGTGATGAGGCATGCTTCAGCTTCAATGCTCCGGCATTCGTTATCTGATTCAGTTGGTTCACCTGATTGATCTGGCTGATCTGATTAATCTTATCTCCCATCCATATGCACCGCCTTTATCTCTCCCTGCAGATTACTCTAACTCTTAGTTGTCCGTGTCCGTCTTATCTGTCGTGTCTGTTGACTCACCGGATTCATCTTTCTCATCTCCGTCTGTTGCCGTATCATCTTTATCAATACCCGGTACATCCCCGACTGCCATGATATTTGCCAGTTCGTATTTTTTACCGTCTACATATACAGAAGTCGCTCCTGTCAGATCTACTCCGGTCACTATTCCCTTTATAGTCTCTGTCGGCTTTCCATCTTTATCTGTCTTAGTCACAACCGTAACTTCTCTTCCAAGCAGCCCTGTAGAATACGTGGTCAATGTTACGGAAGACAGGTTGTTGATTACTGTAGAAAAGTTTGAAATCGCCGTTGCCATAGAATTCATGGTACTCATACTGGACATCTGGGTAATCTGCTCCATCATCGCCGCATTGTCCATCGGGTTGGACATATCCTGATATTTCAGTTCTGCCGCGATCAACGTCCAGAAATCTTCTGTGCTCAATGTAGTCTTATCGGATTTTGCAGTCGTCTGCGTTGCCAAAGCCGCGTCATACAAACCAGACGCCACATCACTATTTAAATCTACTGCCATTTTTCTTCTCCTTTCCTTACCATCCGCCCGGTATCGGGCTTCTGTAAAATCCATGGAAATATATGGGTTTATCCGGCTTCCTTCAGCCTCATCCCATCAGACCCAGGCGCAGCTTTTGAAGAAATTGTTCTGCATCCTCTGCATCTTCATTCTTGCCCTCTTCCTTCTGCCGTCTTTGTTCCTCCTGCTTTCCATGCTGGTTTTCATCCCGGTTCTGCTCCAGATAGTCTGTCTCCTGCTTCTCCACAAAGATCTTCGTCTCACCGCCCAAGTTGCGCTCGATGATATTTCCGATGTCCCTTGCGTTATTACCAAGCAGATCCAGTGTCTTCTTCTCTGTACAGAAAATAGAGACTGTTGCCTGGCCGTCTTCATACAGGACTTTCACCGCAATCTTTCCAAGGTTCTCTGGCTCAATCTGGATTTCAAATTCCTGCACTCCTTCCGATATCTTGGAAAGAAGCTGGTCTGCCACCTTGTCAGGTAATTCCTCTGCATGAGGCACCTGCACTGTAACAACCTCCTGAGGCTTGATCTCCTCTGCTGTTGTCCTCACCGGAGCCTGCGCCATAGCTGCCGCCGCATGTTCTGCACCCGGATTCTCGCTCTGGGCATCCTTGTCTCCGTCTGAGGATGTGTCTTTTGCTTCATAGACACGCTCGGAAGAGGTCTGTACAGTCTCTACAGATGCTGCCTGTACCTCCTGTCCATTTTCCAGATCCGTCTCCTGCACCTTTGTTTCCACCGGAACATTGGCCTCTGTCTGTACCTGCTGCGCCATACCTGCATCCAAAGTTCCTGTCTGCAGTTCAATTCCTGTAGTTCCCTCCATCTCTGGAGTCAATTCTACAGTCGCGGCCAGATCCACAGCTTCCACATCTGCACCTGCCTGAGTAAACTCCGGCACCTCAATGACGACCTCCGGCTCTGCCTGGAGCAATTCCGGGCGAAGTCCCTGCCCTAGCTGGTATGCCGCAAGCATCTCCTGTGCCTGGCTGTTATCCTCTGTCTTTGCAGAGTCTTCTTTGCCATCCACCTTAGAGTCTTCTTTGGTGTCTTCCTCTTTGGCATTCTTGGGCGCTTCTGCTTTGTCCTGCTTCACATCCTTGGACGTTTCCTGTGTTTTGCTGTCTGTCTGGATATTGTCCTGCTTCCCCTGCAAAAGCTTTCGGAACTGATCTGACGCAGTGCCGTTTGCCCCGGCGCCCTTGCTTTTTCCGGTATCAGCAGACGTAAAACCAATATCCGGCGCCTTTACGCTTACATTCACCATTGGCTGTTCCTCCTTTCACTTTAACATAATTTTGTTCTATAAGAAATCCGCTTAAATTTCCTATAGAGCAATATATAGTAATCTGCTATGCAGTATTACCCAAATATAATCCTTTTCTCTACCCATTCAGCCGGGCCATAGCATCTCTCGTGGTTACGAACTCTTCTATAAAAAGTTCTTCCTGCTTCTGCACTTCTTTGTCGTATTCCGTCTGCTTGTGCTCTTTCAGCTTATCAATCGAAGATGTCTCTTTCTTTGCCTCAACGACTTCCATCCTTTTGGCTTCTTCCTGCTCTTTCAGCCTCGCCAGAAGCTCCCTTTTCCTCCGGATCTTGATCTGAAGGGATTCCAGATAGTTTTCATATGTACGGATCTCGTTGATCTTCATGCCATCGGACTTATTCTGCTGAAATTCTATGGTACACTGCCGATGCTGAAACTCCAGCTCGTCGATCGCGTTCTCACATTCCCTGACTTTCACCAGGATTCTGGCATGTTCCGCTTTTAAGCTGTCCAGCACTTGCTCTTTGTAACGCAGTACTGTGTCCAATGCAAAAAAGAACTTCTTCATCTTTTTGGGCCTCACATTCTTTTTTATCGCAAAATCCTTTTCATAATTTCCAGCGATTCCTCCACGGAAAAGCTTTCATCTGTCTTTTGCATTAAAAACTCATTAACTTTGTCTATTTTAGAAATGGCTACATCCAATTTCGGGTTAGTTCCTGCCTTGTATGCGCCGATGGATATCAAATCCTCATTTTTCGTATAAAGGCTCAATATATCCCGCAGCTTTGCAGCCGTGTCCTTGTGCTCCTGCGGCACAATGCTGGACATCAGACGTGAAATGCTGGCATTGATGTCAATGGCCGGGAAGTGGTTTTCATTGGCCAGCTTCCTGGTCAGCACGATATGTCCGTCCAAAATACCGCGGACAGTATCTGAAATCGGCTCATTGGTATCATCCCCTTCTACCAGGACAGTATAAACCCCGGTAATAGAACCTCTTTCAAAATTCCCACTGCGCTCCAAGAGCTTTGGAAATTCGGCGTAAATAGATGGTGTATAACCTCTTGCCACCGGCGGCTCTCCGGTAGCAAGCCCAATCTCACGCTGCGCCATGGCAAAACGTGTAAGGGAATCCATCATCAGCAGGACGTCTTTCCCCTGGTCTTTAAAGTACTCAGCGATCGTGGTCGCAACCAGAGGGCACTTCACACGGAGCATGGCCGGCTGGTCTGACGTTGCGACCACTACCACGCTTCGCTTCATTCCTTCCGGCCCCAGATCCTTTTCCACAAATTCCCGAACCTCACGGCCTCGCTCTCCTACCAGCGCGATCACGTTAATATCTGCTTTAACATTTTTGGCGATCATACCCATCAAGGTACTCTTGCCGACCCCGCTTCCGGCAAAGATACCGATACGCTGGCCCTTGCCGATGGTATTCATCCCGTCGATCGCTTTGACCCCGAATTCCAGAGGATCCGTGATTGGCGGACGGGACATGGGGTTGATAAATGCATTTTCCACATAATAATATCTGGAGGATGGGAGCGGCCCCTGGTCATCCATGGGTTTTCCGGTCGCGTCTATGATACGCCCCCGAAGAAATTCTCCTACCGGAATTTTTAAACGCTTCCGCGTGTTCCTTACAAAGCTGCCCGCCGAAACGCCGCTCAGGTTTTCGTATGCCATAAGCTGCATCTTGTCTTCCCGGAATCCCACGACCTCCACAGGTATCTGCCGCCGCTTCTCTTCATTATAGATCATGGCGATATCTCCGATACTGGCACGGTTGCCAGATGATTCCATAGACATTCCGATCACATTTTCAATTTTTCCAATGTAGCTGACTGTCTCTGCTTTCTGGATCAGCTCCGGCAGCTTCGAAAACACACGCTCTCACCTCGTAATTCCTTAATTTTATCACACTCTGACATTATTCAAGATATCTTTGATATTTTCCAACTGCGTACTCACACTGGCATCAATAATCTCATCCGGAAGTTCAATAATACATGTTCCTTCTTCTCCATTGTCCATCGTAATGATCTTAATGTTATCAGACAACTTGGACAGCGCATCCAGAAATTCTGCATCTACTTCCATAGATATGCCGGTTTCGCACTTTGTGATATAAATTTTTGCCCATTGCTTCTTTGTAATCTTATCTGTAGCCGCAAGGATCATCCGCTTTACAATATCGCCGCTGGACTGCAGGCTGGTCTGAATGATTTTTTCCGCAATGGCCAAAGAAATCTTTTTCAGATCATCCACGTACTGCTCCAGAAGCTTCGTCTTTTCGATGGAAACGCTTCTCATCACATCCGCAGCATCTGTCTGCAGCTTTTGGATTTCCTGATCCAAAAGCCTTCTTTGTTCTTCGTAGGCTTCCTTATATCCCGCCTCGACGCCTTCCTCGTGTCCCTCTGCGAAAGCCTTCTGGCGAAGGATATCTGCCTGCTCGCGGGCATCGCTCAATATCTTTTTTGCATGCTCTTCTGTCTCTTCTATGATCTTTTTCTCGGCTTCTAACAGCTCTTCGTACTGCGCTTTTACATCCTTTTCTTCGGCTTCTTCTTCCTCTTCTTCTTTGTCCTCGTCCGGCTCTTCTGCGTCAACAGTCCTTTCTATCCGGAACCCTGCAAAGAAGTCATATGGCCGGATATCCTGTTCTTCACCCGGCCCTTTCATAACTCTTGGCATGGTATCATCCTTTCTTTTTCACGTCCCTTACAGGACTGTAGGAGAACACTATGCGATAATCTCGTCCTTTCCACTCTTGACGATGATCAACTCTCCTGCTTCTTCCAGTCTTCTGATAACGCCTACAATCCTCTGCTGCGCTTCTTCTACATCGCGCAGACGTACGTTGACTGTAACCTCCAGATCGGATTGAATACTCTCTGCCATACGGCTGGACACGTTCGCAAAGACAAGATCCTTGATATTCTGGTCGGAACCCTTGAGCGCGTAAACAATATCTTTGACATCGCACTCGCGGATAAAACGCTGGATCGACCTGTTGTCCATAGATACAATATCTTCGAATACGAACATCTTCTTGCGGATCGTTTCCGCCAGTTCTTCGTTTTCTTTGCCCAATTCGTCGAAGATAAATTTCTCGTTGGCACGGTCCATATTGTTCATAACTTCTGCTATGTAGTCGATACCGCCAATTGTTGTAAAATCGGAGGTTGTAAGGACGCTCTCGAACCTCTTTTTCAGCGAAGCCTCTACAATCTTGATTGCCTCAGGAGATGCACTCTCCATCTTCGCAATCGCCTCTACTACCTTAATCTGCTTCTCCTTTGGAAGCTCAGCGATAATAAAGGATGCCTGTTCCGGCTCTGCATAAGAAAGAATCAGCGCGATCGTCTGCGGTCTCTCATGCTGAAGGAATGAGAACAGATTCTTAACGTCGCTCTTCCGTATAAATTCAAACGGGCGTGTCTTCATGGACTTCGCCAGTTTATCCAGAAGGCTCTGCGCCGTGCTCTCGCCAAACGCTTTTTCCAGGACCGCGCGGGCATACTCCATACCGCCGTCCGTCACTACTTTCTGTGTAAGGCAGGTCTTGTAAAACTCATCCAGGACCTCCTCCATCTGTTCCGGGGTCACATGCCCCAGCTTGGCAACTTCTATCGTCAGTTTTTCAATATCACTTTCACCCAGATGTTTGTATATCTTGGATGCCTTATCAGCTCCCAAGGAAACAACAACCGCCGCTGCTTTCTGCTCCGGCGTCAACTCTGATGCTGCATTAGCCGCCATCTATACCGCCCCCGTTCAGCCAATTCTTCAATAACTGTGCAGATATCTCGGAATTTTGCTCTGCAAATTCCCGGATACTTCTCTTTAGTTCCATACCTCTGTCGTTCTGTATCTGTTGAAGCTCCTGATTGATGTCGATGTGTTCCACACTTTCAGCCGCTTCCTCAAGTTCCTCTTCTTCCTCTTCTTCCTCGCTCTTACGCCTCCGAATGATCAGCACCACAATAACTGCCGTCAGGACAAGCAGCAGTGCAACGGCTGCAATGATCGCCCAAAGAGGAATATTCTCAAAGACGGAAGTGCTGGATGTCTCAACATCTTCATCTTCATCGCCCATCCCGTTAAATGGCGCACTGGCAAGTGAGATCTTATCTGCCTGTTCTGCTCTTGCAATCCCGGCAGCATTCCCAACCAGAGAACGAAGCTGCGCTTCCCGAAGGCTTCCAAATCCGTTCCCGTTGACTACCACAGATACCGTCAGGTCATCCAGCGCGCCGGAATCTACCTGGCCTTGTTCTTTAATCTGGTTCACCAGATATTCTGTAGAAGTACTTTCACTATATGCAGAGGCGCCGTTCCCGTCGCCATCCGTATTGTACTCGGCAGTGTCTGCATTGGTCTCTGTCCCGACCACGCCGCCTGCCGCGTCTCCTGTACCGGAACGTTCTATATATCTATCCTCATTACTGATGATCCCGGTCTTGTCTTCATCATCTATCTTTTCCGGAGTATTATACGTGATGGACTCCCGTATAAGCTGCTCCATATTGATCTGCGCTCTTGCGGCAACACTGACATTATCTTCTCCATATATAGGAGCCAGCACTTTCAGGATATTCCGTTCAATCTGCCCTTCCACGACAGTTGCGATCTCCTCCGCATCCGAACTGTTCGCTGTCTTCTTAGTGTCATCTGTCAAGTCATTTCCATTGCCGTCTGTGACCTGCACAGATTCCATCTCCATATTCGGAACAGCATGTGCCACAAGCCTTTGGATGCCCGTCACCTGCTCAGCACTCGGTGAACCGCCGTCTTCCATGACGACTGTGACCGCAGCAGAAGACTTTGTCGCATCATCACTGAGCACATATCGGTTATCCTCGCCAAGAGCAATCGTAACCGTTGCATTCTTCACGCCTTCAAAAAGCTTGATCGTGGCTCCGATACGGTCCTGCAGTTCATAGATTTTATATGTATTCTTATCAGAATCAGTCGTCATCAGCCCTGCATTATCCTTAAATGTATCATATGTAAATCCACTCTTCGGATACCCCTGCTGAACCAGTGTCGCCTTTGTCTGATCCAAAATATTTTCCTGTACCAGGATTGTAGAATCTCCATCATACTGGAAATCAATGTTATCCTCCTGCAATGCCGCTGTAATCTGCTGCGCCTCTTCCTGCCCCAATCCAGTAAACAAGACCCCATAAGGCCGGTTATTCAAGACAACGGCTATGATTATCGCCACAGCAACCACTATCACCGCCCCGGCAATAATCAGCTTTTTCGTCTTACTGCTTAGGTTCCCGGCAAATTCTTTGAATTGTCCCAACTTCTCTTTCATGCTCCCACTCTCTTATCTCTACTTATTCTCACCAAGCATACAGCCCACTGCGGAATCCTTGCTTCCTGACACAGTAAAAAGGCATCCACGTAAAAGATGCCCTTTTTCATGAGCTGATACGCATAATTTCATTGTAGGCTTCCAGGGCTTTCGTCCGCAATGCCACAAGCAAATCAACGGAAAGCTGTGCCTTAGACGCAGCAATACCTACCGTATGCGGATTCTCAAGCTGCCCTGTCGCTAAAAGATATTGGTTCTTTGCTAAGTCATCCTCAGTCTCTCTTACATTATTGATCGCGTCTTCAAAAATCCCTTTGAACGCAGAAATCCCTTCCTGACCTTTCACCACGGAGGATGAAGTATCTATCGTTGAGCCTGATCCACCAATCCTGTCCCATGGCTGAATCGGCGTGATAAACATGTCTTCCATTATCCTGTCAATCCTTTCTTCATTACTTTTATTTTTTTCCTGGCCACTAGCCCAGCCGCTATTGTATATGACACTTTTTCCGGCTGCAGGTTTACTTTTTCACTTTGACATTTTACAAGAAAGCCGTATTGTCCACATTCGTTTACACCTATAGCCCCACTCTAACAGGCGCCCTGCATCTTTTTTCTGCGCAAACAAAAATCTCTCATGTGCTTTTTTGCTTTACAGTATCAAAGGGCGCTGACCCAAAACGCCCCTACTGTGCTTTAATCGCACTCTGATATCTTTTAACATCAGCAGTCACGGTCTGAAGAAGATATCGATAATGCAGCGACGTCCGCGCCATCTCTGTCTCTTCTACATCAGCATTGACATTATTCTCATCAACCCTTGCAGAAGAATCATAGGGGGTATACACAAAATAATCTGCTCCTGATATAGCCTCTTTCATCTGCTTGTCATTCTTTGTCATGCTGGCTGCACGCAGCCTATTGTTGAAGACTTCCTCGAAGCTGACCGTTTTTTTCTTATATCCCGGCGTGTCTACATTGGCAAGGTTATTCTGTACAACTTCCATCTTCCGCCAAAGGTAATCCAGTGATTTGTTCGCCATTGAAATCGTATTTCCAAACACGACAGTCCTCACTCCCTTCTTATATAAAACGTGTAATTTATTCTTAATAATAGTAATTTTCACTGTGTCAGCCCTTTCATCATCTTCCGAAGCCTCCAGGCAGGCAACGGTATTCAGGGCTGACAAAATCAATTTATGTACAGGCTAGTGCTTACAGCACCTATACAGGACATATAATACACCTATTTTATGAGTTCGTCCAGCCTTTTCGGATTAATTTTTGTATGTTTTTTGTATCAATATTTACCAATTTGTCACATTTTTACAGCATGTAACAGATTAAGTGACTATGTAAACTTTTTTCTTACCCCGCCTCTTCTGAAAGGCTCTACCATAATCTGTCTGTATCAGATCCTATATCCAGAAAAGAAGAGCTGCCAAGAGAACTTACTCTGCTCATCATCTGCAGCCGCATCATGTTTACAAAATATTCAGCAAGTTCCTGAGTAAATTCTGCACTTGTGTCAACTGTAGTATTTTTCAATGCACTTGTACGCCCTGTAGTCTTACTTGACGCTGCGCTTTCCACCGTCTTCCCTGTAGTCAGATCCTCTCCCATGTATCCCCTGATCCGCCGGATATAGTTGATCGTCTCATCGAACGGCGGTACTCCGCCATATTTTTCCACATTGCCGCTCCCCGCATTATATGCAGCCAATGCCAGATCAATGTCTCCATCGTACCGCTGCAGCATCTGAGAGAGATATTTTGCCCCTCCCATAATATTGCTTCTTGCATCAAACGCATTATCTACACCCAGTGATGCCGCAGTCGCCGGCATAAGCTGCATGACTCCCATCGCCCCTACAGGAGAGACTGCATTTGCATTATATCCCGACTCTGCCTTCCCCACTGCCATCAGCAGGTTCACCGGCACATCGTACAGTTCTGCCGCCTCCTCGAAAATCGAGTCCATGCTCTCAGGCACGCCCAGCTTCTGCACTGCACTCTGGAATGTATCTGCAAAGCTCTGGGTAGAAGAAGTTGTCCTGCCAGAATACAAGCTGCCCGTTGAATGATTCTGTGTGCCCAGCAGCTGTAGCTGGTACAAAATGTTGTTCATGGAATTGTACAAGTTTTGATAAATTGTATAATCTATTGCCATTTCCCGGCCCCCTTTATTTCTGTTACTTGCCACACCATTGTATCATATAATTGTAACATTGTCATTATGCCACTTTTTGTTAATCTTGAAAAGTACTTTCTTAATTATAAATGTTAATGTTTTGTGAAATAAAATGAAAAAGGATATTTACTTTCTAATGATTCCGTTATAAAATATAGAAAATACGTATAAATATTTAAGTACATAGGAGGGAGTATCGTGTTTAAAAACTTAAAAGTGAGAAGCAAGCTGCTAGTCTCATTCGGTATTGTAATTTTATTTTACATTATCGCTATTATTTCATCATCATTCAGCTTAGGAAATGTATTCGGAGGTCTGGAAAATTTTTATAACACACCTTTCCCGATGGTTCGTTCCGCACTTGAGGTCCAGTCTTTAACCAGGGATATCCAGATGAACGTTTATAAAGCAGTTACCTCTGACTCAAGCCAGTTTGATACTATTAATGCTAACATCGACCAGACTATCGCGGCCCGTGATGCTGCTATGCAGGAACTGAGGGAGACTTTTGAAGGGGATGCTTCCCTGCTCCAGTCGGTAGAAAACGCCGCGAAGCAGACAGCAGATGCCAGATCAAAAGCCATAAAGTTTGTAGAATCTAATAATTCTGCGAGTGCCATTTCTGTTTTGAACGGAGAATATGCAACTGCTGCAGATAGTTTTGAAACGTATCTGAACCAGGTGATTGATGAAGCGTCAAGTATTGCTGATGAGTATTACCAATCCGGCGCAAAGACTAAGATGATCAGTTCTTTGATCCTTGCCGCGCTCGCTGTTGTCAGCGTCATTATAAGCCTGCTGCTTGTATTCTCCATTGTCCGGAACCTCACCCACCCGATTTTCGAGATCGAGAATGCAGTCCAGCGTATGGCACAGGGAGATATGAGCGCGAAAGTTACCTATGAGTCCAGGGATGAATTGGGCAGCCTTGCAGAGAATCTACGCACTGTATTGTCCACCTTATCCTCCTATATCCATCATATCTGCGAGCGGCTGGATTCCCTTGCAGAGGGCAATCTGACCGTAGAGATGGATATGGATTATTTAGGTGAATTTGCATCTATCAAAGCGTCTGGAGCTAAGATCATTCATTCCTTAAATGATACATTGGGGCAGCTCCATCAGGCATCAGACCAGGTTGCGAATGGATCCGAGCAGGTATCCAGCGGCGCACAGGCTCTCAGCCAGGGCGCTACAGAGCAGGCAAGTTCTGTAGAGGAATTGGCTGCCACACTCGGCGAGTTGTCCGGCCAGGTCAATGACAATGCTGAAAATTCACGAGATGTAAACCAGTTGATCAACGATACTGTAAAAGAAATCAACAGCAGTAACGAGAAGATGGAATCTATGGTAAAAGCAATGGCGAATATTAATGACTGCTCCAGCCAGATCGAGAAGATCATTAAGACCATTGAGGATATTGCATTCCAGACAAATATCCTTGCACTGAACGCCGCAGTCGAAGCAGCGCGTGCAGGAGAGGCCGGCAAGGGCTTTGCTGTTGTTGCTGATGAAGTAAGGAGCCTTGCATCTAAGAGCCAGGAGGCAGCAAAGAATACAACCGTATTGATCAATAATTCTCTGAATGCTGTATCAGAAGGCAGCCAGATTGCTACAGATACCCAGAGTTCCCTGCTTAAAGTTGTGGATAGCGCAGAGAAGATTGCTGATAACATGGAGAAGATTACCGAATCTACGAACATGCAGGCAGAGGGTCTTTCACAGGTTACTGAAGGAATCGACCAGATTTCCTCTGTTATCCAGACAAACTCCGCAACCGCAGAAGAAAGCGCTGCTGCCAGCCAAGAATTGTTCAGCCAGTCCAGCCTGTTGAAGTCTCTGGTAGGACGCTTCCAGTTGAAGTCTATGGGTTCTTTCACAAGCCAGCCGGCTGCAAGGCCTGCCCCAGAACCGATGGATCTCTCTTCAAGCTATGACAGCAGCAGCTTTGACAGCAACACTTACAGCAGTAACAGTTTTGAGGATAATTCAAGTTTTAACAGCTCTCCAGAGCCGAGTTATGGAAGCGTTGATTCCTCGAGTACTAGCTATAGCAACGAAGTAATTTATGACAGCGCGAAGTATTAATTATAATTTTAAATTCGATTTATATATTTAGATATAGGGGCAGCTTAGGCAAGCTTTCTTGCCGGGAGCTGCCCCTATATTTTAGGCGCTTAGCAGCAACCCCCTGTGCCAGGCAGCCAAATTTTGATCCCGTTTTATACCAGGCAGGAACTGCCACAAAATAAATTTAAAGGAGATTGTAAATCTGAATATGAAAACAATAGGATTAGTCATGATCGTAAAAAATGAGGGGCGCAGCCTGCAGAAGTGTCTTGCCCGTGCTAAAAATCTTGTAGATGAAATTTATATTACGGACACAGGCTCTACAGATCAAACGATAGAAATTGCCGAAAAGTTCCATGCACATATTTCTCATTTTAAGTGGTCTGGAGATTTTGCCGCGGCGAGAAATTATGCCCTTGCGCAGTCTCCATGCGACTGGAATCTGATCCTGGATGCTGATGAATATCTGATATCCGGCAAACGAAAGGACATACAGAGATTTGTTGAAAAAGGCGGCCATGCAGGCGCTATCCAGAGACAGGACAGTTACCGGGAAACCAACGGTGAGATCAGCAAAAGCCATAGTTATATCACCCGCCTGATTCCCAGAGGCGCTTCATACGAAGGCCGGGTACATGAGCAGGTCATCAGCAGCCTTCCTATCGCCCCACTCCCCCTGATTTTTGAACATGATGGTTATCTTCAAGACGGCAAGGGAGAGCGGAATCTGGAAATTCTTTTGCAGGAACTGGAGGAAACACCAGAGGATCCTTACGTGTTATACCAGGTGTCACGAACACTCTGGCTCATGAAAGACTTTGAACGGGCAGACAGGTATTTTGAAGAATTTTACGGTCTGACGCCAAAGACTGGCACAGGATACCGCACAGGCGGGGTTATTTCTTATATATATAATCTTCTGGAATTAAAAAAGTACGAAAAAGGATTTGAGATCATTGAGCTGGAAAAAGGACGGCTGGCGCCATATGCAGATTACCATTTCGCATGTGGGACCTTTTATACACAAGCTATTTTTTCGGATGTACAGCGGTATGTCAACTATCTCCCGCTGATAGAACAGTCCTATATGCGCTGCCTGGAGATTGGCGAAGTGCCGGAGCATGAAGGTGTGCTTGGGAACGGCTCGTTTAAGGCAGCCTATAATCTGGGGGTATGGTACGAGGTGAATGGTGATTCTAAAAAGGCGTTGAACTATTACCGGATGGCACAGGCGAGGGGGTATCAGCCGGCGAAGGAGAGGATCAAGGCGGTGTTAAAGGCATAGAATACGCTATTGTAATAGCAGGATGGTGTAAAATAGCAGGAACCGTCGTTAGCTGAACAACAAAAGTTTTTCTAAGTATTCAAATTAGAGGCTTACAGTAATCCCTGCTGTAAGCCTCTTGTTTTATGTAGAAAAAGCTATTCCATTGAGTTGATATTGACTGTTCAAATTTTGTAAACTTTGAAAATTATCCGCATATTTGACGTAAAATTTTCTGTTTCATACGCAGCAAGTCCAAATCTTCTGGAAGGAGCGGAGACAATTGTGTAACAAGTGACAGCGCTTCATTAAATTGTCTTTTTTCAATCATTCCGTTTAACGCCTCTTTCATTTGTCCGGCAAGCGTAAGAAATTCCTTTTCAGTACTCCGTATAGGATTATCAGCATATCTCACCAACAGACGAATGACCTCATGCAGAACCCCCGTCATTTCTGGATAATACTGCAGCGCCAAACGGAAACTCTTTATTGCTTCTGGAAGTTTCATTAGTTCTATCATTTTAAGCCCTTCTGACACAAGAAGGACAAATTGGCAGTCTTGGGGCAGCAAATTGTGGTTTTCATCCATAAACATCTCTTCACGATATTGTTCTTTATAAAATTGCAGACTGTTCTGACAGTAGTTTGCTAATGCGTTCATTAAATTTTGACCAGTCAGACATCCACGAATCAGTTCTTTTTCATATATCAGTTTAGAAAGCCAATAGCCATAAATGGGGGAGCTTTCCCTCAATACATCTATTGTATTACGAATTTTTATACTTACTTTTAGAGACAATGTATCTATAAGCCTGGCAGTACACAACTTCCACGTATCTAAATCCAATTTTTTCACAAGCGCATCCAATCCATCCCCTAAGAACAAAGTCTCTTTGATAATCTGCTGCTGTAGATAAGATGATCCTGTCTCATCCAGACAGAAAAAAAACATTTTGAGTTTTGCATTCGGTTCCTTTTCCTGATCCAAAACTAATGCTTTTTGGAATTGTATATAAGGTGACCCGGCAGGAAGCTCTTCTAGAATATCATGCAGCAGTGTATCGTATTGAGTCATCCATTGGTCAAAGAGTGGATAATATTTTTGCATACAATGTTCTTCATTCCAAGGAAGCAATTTTAGAAAGCAAGCTGCTTGTCTGCTATCCGACAATTTTAATGCAGCATCTGTACAGTTTATCCTCATGATAGGAAGGTTATCAGGATTTTTTATTTTAGATTCATTAATATTCCCGAGCGCCTGCTGGATCCATAGATGTGGATTTTTATCCATATAAGATAAAAGTTTTTCAAACTGCTGCCCATAATACAATATATTTTCCGGATCCTCTTGTTCTTGATATAATGTGATAAGCCGACAATAGAGATTTAGTTTAGCAAGCTCACAGGTCTTTTCCTTTTCTAAAATAGTTTTAATTTCACAAATGGCTTGTTCTGCATCGCCCTTTTTGCAAAGAATTTCTCCCATAGAAACTTGAAGCCAACATCGTTCCTGCACATCTGCTTTCAGAGTTCGACCTTTTCGGCAATATTTTTCGGCATTCGTCCAATCTTTATCTACAAAATATTCTTGTATAAGCTGGATATAATTTTTTATATATAGAGGATGCTTTTGTATATCATCCAACAGCATCGGAATATTCCGGCTGACCTTAGTCTGTACCATATATTGCACATTATCTCTGACATATCCGAAATGATGAACATAATCATCAAAGTATTTGCAGGGATCTTTCCAGGGACTCATTTGCTCATGGATAGGATTTATAAAACGAAGTCCAGATGAATTTCTAGACATACGGAAAGCATGAAAATCTGAATGTCTTATGCCCGCCCAGTCGGTATAATTCCTCTGTTTGTAACAGGCAGAATGATATTTTCGATATTCCCCACTCAAAAAGAAGTCACGGATTTCAGCAGTATCTTCAAACCATTCATCATCATCAATATACATAAACCACTCTCCCCGCGCCTGGTTGAGTCCTATATTTCTAGCTTTTGAGAAGTCGTTACACCATGTAAACGGGATAATTTGATCCGTATAGCGGGCTGCAATATCCCTAACTTGTGTATCTGTTCCAGTAAATATAATGATCAATTCGCTTGGCACCTGCATTAACAGTGGTTGTAAAGAGTCTAAACATCTCTCCAGAGAAGCAGCTCTGTCTGATGCAAGCAGGGATATACTGAGTTGTATATTCATGGTAACTATCCTCCTAAATTTTTGCTATAAAAGAAAACGCCCATCCAAACGGACAGGCATTTTCTAAAATTAAACCTGGAAAATTACTGTAACAACTGAAGAACTCCCTGTGGAACCTGATTTGCCTGAGCAAGCATAGCCTGAGAAGCCTGAACCAGAATATTGTTCTTCGTGTAAGCCATCATTTCCTTAGCCATATCTACGTCACGGATACGAGATTCAGAAGCCGTGATGTTTTCAGCTTGAACGCCAAGGTTATTAATGGTATGCTCCAAACGGTTCTGAAGAGCACCAAAATCTGAACGCATACTGGAGATGAAATCAATAGCTGCATTAGCCGCAGTAATAGCTGCTTTAGCACTAGCCTGTGTTCCAATACTAACCGCAGAACCAGCACCAATACTTGTTGCGTTCATTGCCTTAAGAGCTACGCTGATTGTATTAGCATTTTTAGAAGTTTCACCTACATGAAGCTTAATTGTCTGAGCAGATTTGAATAACGAAATTCCATTGAAATTAGCTGTATTACCAATTCTATCAATTTCTGTATTCAGCGCATCAATTTCTTTCTGCATCTCAGCACGGTTTGCAGAAGAGTATGTTCCGTTGGCAGACTGTACAGCCAACTCAACCATACGGTTCAGCATGGAGTGAACTTCTGTCAAAGCACCTTCTGCTGTCTGTACAAGAGAAACACCGTCGTTAGCGTTCTTCTCTGCTGTTGCAAGACCAGTGATCTGAGCACGCATCTTTTCGGAAATAGCCAACCCTGCTGCGTCATCGCCTGCGCGGTTGATCTTGTAACCAGATGATAATTTCTCTAAGTTCTTTCCTACAGAAGAGTTATTACCTGTTAAATTTCTGTGAGCATTTAATGCTGTAATATTATGTTGGATTCTCATAGTATTTCCTCCTTGAATGAATTCCAGGGAATTCCTTTTCCCTGTATAATAATTATTCGGTTTTACAAGAAGAATCGGGAAGTCAAACAAATATACATTACGAGACATGCCGGCGAACTGTCCGGTAAAGTACACTTATCTGGACTCTGTAACCATTCTGTCCTAAAAAAATACCGAAAATCGAAAAAAAGACAGGAAGCAATAGTCTTGAAATGCTTTCTGGTTGATTGTATACTAAATACATATTTATAAAAGGGATTGGCGCGCTAAGCAGTGGGAAAGGAGTGTTGATTTATGGGAATTTATGTTAATCCGGGGAACAGAGCTTTTAAAGAAGCTATAAACTCCAAAATTTATATAGACAAAAGTGAGCTGATTTCCTATACAAATAGTGTTTTAAATACAAAGCAAAAAAATATATGTGTCAGTCGGCCGCGCCGTTTCGGGAAATCTATGGCTGCGGATATGCTTGTGGCATATTACAGCAAAGGCTGTGATTCTACAGCACTATTTTCTGAAAAAAAGGCGGAAAAGGATAGCGCCTTTCATTCACATCTGAACCAGCATGATGTGATCCGTCTCGACATCCAACGGTTTCTGGAAGATGAGAACGACCTTGATACATTTATTGCCAAAATAGAAGAAGCCGTTGTAGAAGAGTTAATGGCGGCATTTCCTGATTGTACAGGCTTAGCTGTCGGTTCCAGACTCAAAACCGCACTAAATAAAATTTTTGACCAGACAGAAAAAGGTTTTATTTTCATTATTGACGAATGGGATTGTGTATTTCGGACAGCGAAAACACAAAAGGAAAAGCAGAAGGAATATCTGGATTTTTTGCGTGGGCTTTTTAAGGGTGCTGAATATGTGGATTTGGCATATATGACGGGCATCCTCCCAATCAAAAAATATGGTGAGCATTCCGCAATCAATATTTTTGATGAGTATTCCATGATCTCTGCTAAAAATCTGGAGGAATATTTTGGTTTTACAGGAAGGGAAGTACAGGAACAATGCGTACAGCACGATGTAGACTATGCAGAAGTAAAAAAATGGTATGATGGATATCGTATAGGAAATCTCCATATCTATAATCCCAAATCTGCTGTGGATGTCTTAATGTGGAAAGAATTCCAGAGTTATTGGACTGGCACAGAGACATACGAGGCATTGAAAGTTTATATTGATATGAATTTTGACGGACTCAAAGAGGCAATTATTCAAATGATAGGAAATGGGCGCTGTAAGATTAATACTAGGAAGTTCCAGAATGATATGACTACATTCAAGACCAAAGATGACGTTCTTACTCTTCTGGTGCATCTAGGGTATTTAACCTATGACAAGGATACCAGCGAAGTATTTATCCCGAATCAGGAAATCAGTCAGGAATTTATGAATGCTGTTGATGACCCCGGATGGGACGGCTTGATCCAATCGCTCCATCGTTCGGAAGAGCTTCTCCAGCATACATGGAATCTTAATGAAAAGGCGGTAGCAAAAGGAATGTCCGCAATCCATAACGAAACAGCATCTATGTTGAAGTATAATGATGAAAATTCGCTCACATGCACCGTCCTTATAGCCTATTACAGTGCCAAAGCATACTATATGAATCCGATCATGGAACTACCTTCAGGGAAAGGATTTGCTGATGTAGTTTATCTACCTAAACGGGAAAAGGATTTTCCGGCGCTGGTGGTGGAATTAAAATGGGATCAGTCCGCCGAAGGGGCGATTTCACAGATCAAGGACAGGGGGTATACAGACTGGCTCAAAGGATATACGGGAAATATTCTTCTGGTCGGGATAAATTATTCCAGAGAAACAAAAAAACATAGCTGCAAGATCGAAAGGCTTCCGGGCTGATCCTGTACAAGGGATACGTGCATAGGATGCCGAAAGAGGCTCTATTAATCCCATTGTCTGGACATGTTGAAAGGAGTATTGATTTATGGGGGTATATCTGAACAGTAAGAAACCTGCTCTTCTATATAGAAACGAGGCCGGGGCGGCATATTTTGTAGACAAGACACCGATGCTGGAAGAGCTGGTTGATCTGCTGGAGCATCAAGATGAGTCTATGGATCATACAGGCATCATTGGAAACAGATATGTATGCATCACAAGACCCAGGAGATTCGGAAAAACAGTCATAGCAAATATGATCGCTTCCTATTTTGGACGCGGCATGGACACCAGTGATATATTTGAAAAGCTGGCTGTCAGGAAAAATACTTGGTATAAAAAACATCTGAACAACCATAACGTGATCCACATTATGTTTAACGAAATACCTGCACAATGCAAAAGCTATCCGCAATATATTTCCAGAATTGAAAAAAGACTTTTGGCAGATTTGAAACGCGAATTTCCAAATGCAGGGATTGACGGTGAAACCGCAGTCTGGGATGCCTTGAATCAGATTCTGGAACTGGAAGAGGAAGTAAAATTTATATTTGTACTCGATGAATGGGATTTTATTTTCCATCGGTCATTTGTGACCGATGCTGATAAAGCAGATTATATTGATTTTATGAGCAACCTGCTCAAAGACCAGCCCTATGTGGAATTTGCATATATGACAGGGATTTTACCGATTGCAAAGTATTCCAGCGGTTCAGAACTGAATATGTTTTCAGAGTATCCGATGGTGTCAAAAATAAAATACAGTGAATACTTTGGATTTTCAGACGAAGAAGTAGATAAGCTGTATGAGCGGTATTTACAGCTTACGGAAAAGCCGGAAGTCAGCCGGGAAGGACTGCGTACATGGTATGACGGGTATCAGACAATAAATGGAAAAAGGCTGTACAATCCACGTTCTGTAATATGCGCTTTGAGTGATAACCAACTCGGCAGCTACTGGACAAATTCAGGACCTTATGACGAGCTTTTCTATTACGTCCGTAAAAATGTAGATGATGTCAGGGACGATATTGCGCTTATGGCTGCCGGGGAATCTGTTACGGCAAAAGTCCAAGAATACGCCGCGACTTCTATGGACCTGCGGACAAAAGATGAGATTCTTTCCGCAATGGTCGTATATGGTTTTTTGTGCAGTAATAATGGGAAAGTATCTATCCCGAATAAAGAACTGATGGATAAATTTGTAGATATGATCCGAAAGGAGCCGTCACTGGGATATGTCTACTGCCTTTCTAAAAAGTCGGAGCAGATGTTAAAGGCAACTTTAGAACAGGATACAGATACTATGCTCACAATATTAGAATATGCCCACAATACCGAAACGCCTCTGCTGAACTACAGTAACGAGGCAGAACTGACTGCTTTAGTAAATCTAGTGTATCTTTCTGCAAGGGACAGCTACCGGGTGGAAAGAGAGGATAAAGCCGGAACCGGTTATGTGGATTTTATTTTCTATCCTGAAACTGACCGAAATGCGGACGGCATCATCCTGGAGTTAAAGGTCGGCCATACGGCAGAAGAAGCTATCCAGCAGATCAAGGAAAAAAAATATGTATTAAGATTCGAAGGAAAGCTTGGGGAAAAGCGGAAATATACCGGGCGTGTCCTTGGAGTTGGGATTGCTTATGATAAAAAATCAAAGGCGCATAGCTGCAAGATTGAAGTGTTAAGAAACTTTATATGATAAGTCTGCCGTAAAATGAAATTTTTTGCGGCCGTCCGTATCCTCCTGCTATCATAAATATGGCGCGTTATTAGAACAAATGATTAAATGTAGGAGGTACAAGCATGAAAGGTAACGTATACGGTTATATCAGGGTTTCGACACGGGAGCAGAATATCGAACGGCAGATGATCGCACTGCAGGAAGCTGGCGTAAATGAGAATAACATTTACATTGACAAGCAAAGCGGTAAAAATTTTCAGCGTCCTGCATATGCAAAAATGCTGTCCCTTATCCAGGAGGGAGACTTGATCATTGTAAAGAGTATTGACAGACTTGGACGAAACTATCAGGAGATCATGGAGCAATGGAGCATCATTACAAAAGAAAAGAAAGCAGATATATGTATTTTGGACATGCCATTGCTGGATACAACAAAAACAAAAGATTTATTGGGTACGTTTATCAGCGACGTTGTACTACAGCTTCTATCCTTTGTAGCCGAAAATGAACGTGACAATATCCGCCAGAGACAGGCTGAAGGAATTGCGGCGGCTAAGGCCAGAGGCGTCCGCTTTGGCAAACCGGTCATTCCTATGCCCGATAATTTCCCGGAATTGTACAGACAGTGGGAGGCAAACCATCTTACTATCAATGAGCTGGCGAGCCTCTGTAATATGGGAAGAAGTACGATGTACAAAAGAATTGGGGAGTACAGAGAGCTACTTTATCTTGAGATGCCTTTGGACTGAATTACTTACGAAGATGTTGTCATCTAGATTAGTATTAAAATAAGGTGAGGTATATTATGACAAAGAAAATTGGAATCGGCCATCAAAGTTTTGAACACTTAATTACAAGTAATAATTTTTATATTGATAAGACAATGTTTATTAAAGAATGGTGGGAAAATAATGATGCAGTAACCCTGTTGACGCGCCCGAGACGATTTGGTAAAACATTAAATCTGAATATGGTAGAAAGTTTCTTTTCTGTTAATTATGCCGGACGGAAAGATTTATTCCACAACCTGTTAATCTGGAACGAAACGCAATACCATGAATTGCAGGGGGCTTATCCAGTTATTTTTTTGAGCTTTGCAGATGTAAAGGAAACTACCTTTATAGACACAAGAAGGCAAATATGCCAGATTATAAAAAAATTATATAACAAATATGACTTTTTGCTTGAAAGCGGCCATTTAAATGCGGATGAAAAAAAGACCTATCTGGAAGTCTCTGTTGATATGGAGAACAATCTCGCATCAGATTCGATAAGAGCCATGTCCGATTATTTGATGCGTTTTTATGGAAAAAAAGTTATTATTTTATTAGATGAATATGACACCCCGATACAGGAAGCTTATATAAATGGATATTGGGATGAGTTAGCTGCTTTTATCAGAAGCCTGTTTAATTCCACTTTTAAAACGAATCCTTATTTAGAAAGAGCGCTTATGACCGGGATTACCCGAGTAAGTAAGGAATCTATTTTTTCAGATTTGAATAATCTAACTGTAGTAACAACCACATCCGATCTGTATACAGATAGTTTTGGATTTACACAGCAGGAAGTGTGGGACTCTTTAGATAAATATGGACTGTCATCCCAAAAACAAGAAATAAAAGACTGGTATGATGGGTTTACGTTTGGGCATACAACAGATATTTATAATCCATGGTCAATTTTAAACTATTTAAAATTCAGAAAATTTTCTGCTTATTGGGCAAATACCAGTAGTAACAATCTAATTAGTAAACTGATTCGTGAAGGCAGCGCCGATATAAAAATCACTATGGAAGACCTGTTGTCAGGTAAATCGTTTTGTGCACAGATTGATGAACAGATTGTTTTTAACCAGCTCGGACATAAAGTGAGTGCTGTCTGGAGTTTGTTATTGGCAAGTGGTTATCTGCGTGTGGAGAAGTATGGATTAGACGCAAAAAAACGTCCAACCTATGACCTTGTGCTCACGAACCGAGAAGTCACTCTTATGTTTGAACAGATGGTGGGAGACTGGTTTATGGACTTTACACCGGCATACAACCATTTTATCAAAGCCCTGTTATCAGGAGATACAAGATCAATGAATGCATATATGAACAGAGTTGCGCTAGAGACCTTTAGCTATTTTGATACAGGAAAAAAGCCGTCTGAAGAAGCAGAATGCTTTTATCATGGTTTTGTGCTAGGAATCATTGTAGAACTTTCGGATAGATATTACATTACGTCAAATCGGGAAAGTGGGTTTGGAAGATATGATGTAATGCTGGAACCCCGCCGTCCTACGGAGGATGCAATCATTTTAGAATTCAAGGTCCACGATCCGGCAGGTGGTGAAAAAACACTCGAAGATACTGTTCAGGCAGCGTTGGAGCAGATAGAGGAAAAGAATTATGAAGCGGCGTTGCGGGCAAAAGGGATTGCGCCAGAACGTATTAGAAAATATGGATTTGCGTTCGAGGGGAAAAAAGTTTTGATTGGATAATACCGCGGCATAAATAATGCATCCAGCCTTTTGCAGAAAAATTTCTGCAGGCTGGATGTAATTAGTTTTACATATTATCAGCTTTAGAATAATAACTCTGTTATGCACTTTCATGCAGAATCTTCTGTCTCAGCCTCAGTAATTCCAAATCCTCAGGAAGAAGGGATGATAACTGTTTCGCAACGGACATTGCTTCTGCATACTGTCCCTTTTCCAGCATTGCTTTTAGGGCATCCTTCATCTGGGCGGCAAGCGCCTGGAATTCTGCACCGGCATTCTGTGCAGGGTTATCAGCCTGTCCAGCCATCAGACGTATGACTTCATGGAGCACCCCCGTCATCCCTGGATAATAACGCAGTGCCGACCGGAATCGGCGTACCGCTTCTGGAAATTCTCTGCGCTTCATGTTATCCAACCCTTCTGATGTAAGAACGGCAAATCTACAGTCCCACGGAAGCAGGCTGCTGCCGTCTTCATTAAACAGTTCTTCTCGATACTGTTTTCGATAGAATTGCAGGACACACTGGCAATACTCTGACAGCGCATCTATCAATTTGACACCTGAAAAATGGCCGCGGATCAGTTCTTTTTCAAAAACCAATTTGGAGAGCCACAGGCCATGTACCGGTGTTTTTTTCATTAGATTTTCCGCTGTCTTATAAATCTTTGAAAGTTCTTTGGAATGAGTGGCATCCACAATCCGAACTGCACACACTTTCCAAATCTCCACATCCAGTACATCCATAAATATGGACAAATCCATTTCTGAGTTCATTGCCTCTTTTAATATCTGCTGACGTAGATAAAGCGATTCTGTCTCAGCTATACATTGCCGGAACTTATTCTGCCGGATGTCAGATTTCTCTTGCCGGCCTGCATCCCGTGCTCTTTGGAACCAGAGATAGGGGACATCATAAGAAAGTTTTCTCATGAGTTCAAGAAAACGACTCCCGTATTTCCCTCTCCATTTATCAAAGATAGAATAGTACTGCTGCATCCAGGCTTCTTCATTCCAGGGAAGAAGGTCAAGAAAATATGCTGCTTTTTCGCTGTCATCCAGCTTCAGCGCAGCTTCAGCACAGCGCATCCGTCCTAGATACAGTTTATCCGGAGCCTTTATCCTTCCTTCATTAGCCCCTCCATATCCCTGCTCTTGCCAGAGCCAGGGTTTCTTATCCATGGAAGCAAGAGTTTTTTCAAACAACGTTCCATATTGAATAACCCTTTCCGGTTCTTGGCTGTCTGTATATAATGCAATTAATTTGCTGTAAAGGCTCAGGCGGACCAATTCACAGGGTTTCTCCTTCTCTAATATAGATAGGATTACCTGAGCGGCCTTTGTAGTATCCTCTTTTTCGCATATGATATCTCCAAGATATACTTGAAACCAATTTCGTTCATACTTTTCCATTTTTAGTATGCGCGCTTTTCTACAATATTTCTCCGCATTTTCCCAATCACTCTCTGTGCAGTATTCCTGTACAAGCTGGATATAATTTTTTATATAAGAAGGGTTTTTATTGATCGATTCAAGCAGCAATGGAACATTCCGTTCTGTCTTTTCTTTATCCGATTTATTTTCCAGCACATATCCATAGTGATGCACATACGAATCAAAATATTTACAAGGATCCAGACGGGGAGCCATTTCTTCATGGATAGGATTTTTAAAATGCATCCCAGGTACGTTTCTGGCCATACGGAATGCATGGAAGTCTGAACGCCGTATGCCATCCCAGCTAAGATAATTCCTCTGAATATAACATGCCGCGCCAAAATTTTGACATTCTCCGCTTAAAAAGAAATCCCGGATTTCTGTAGTATCTTCAAACCATTCATCGTCATCAATATACATGAACCATTCCCCACGCGCTGCTTTCAAGCCCACATTCCGTGCAGCCGAAAAGTCATTACACCAGGTAAAAGGGATAATCTGGTCTGTATAACGTCCGGCAATTTCCCGGATCCGTTCATCGGTTCCAGTAAAAACGACAATTAATTCACTCGGCACCTGCATCATAAGAGGGCGCAGGGAATCCAGGCACCGTTCCAGGGATGCGGCCCTTTCCGATGCAAGCAGGGATATACTGAGTTGTATGTTCATAGTGATCGGTCTCCTTTACTGCAAAAAAGAAAGCGCCAGCCAATGGACCGACGCTTTCTGAAATTATACCTGTGAAAATTACTGTAACAACTGAAGAACTCCCTGTGGAACCTGATTTGCCTGAGCAAGCATAGCCTGAGAAGCCTGAACCAGAATATTGTTCTTCGTGTAAGCCATCATTTCCTTAGCCATATCTACGTCACGGATACGAGATTCAGCTGCTGTAATGTTCTCGTTCTGAACATTCAAGTTGTTAATGGTGTGCTCCAGACGGTTCTGCAATGCACCAAAGTCGGAACGCATAGAAGAAATGTTGTCGATTGCTTCATTGATCTTTCCGATTGCTGCTTTTGCTGCTGCAGCAGTTGTAATCTTAGCTTCATTATTCAAGTTAACTGTTGCTGTACCGTCACCTTTGCTGATGCTCTGTGATTTCATAGGAGCAAGCGTAACTGTAATCTGGTTAGCAGATTTTCCAGTCTCACCAACGTGAAGCACGATACTGGTAGTGCTTCCGTCAAACAATGTAATACCATTGAAGTTAGCTGTATTACCAATTCTGGTAATTTCTTCGTTCAATGCATCAATTTCCTTCTGCATCTCAGCACGGTTAGCAGTAGAGTATGTTCCGTTGGCAGACTGTACAGCCAGCTCAACCATACGGTTCAGCATGGAGTGAACTTCTGTCAAAGCACCTTCTGCTGTCTGTACAAGAGAAACACCGTCGTTAGCGTTCTTCTCTGCTGTTGCAAGACCAGTGATCTGAGCACGCATCTTTTCGGAAATAGCCAACCCTGCTGCGTCATCGCCTGCGCGGTTGATCTTGTAACCAGATGATAATTTCTCTAAGTTCTTTCCTACAGAAGAGTTATTACCTGTTAAATTTCTGTGAGCATTTAATGCTGTAATATTATGTTGGATTCTCATAGTATTTCCTCCTTGAATTTGTTTTCGGGGACATCCTTTTCCCCACATATTGATTTTATTTAGTTTTTATCCCAGAAGCATCTACAGTAGGCAAGTGCCCCTCATCAGACGTGCCGGCTTACGATCTGAATCGGTATCCTCATCCGGAGCCCCGTGTCCGATTGCCTGATCTGGGGCAACGGATTACGTCCGTCAAGGTACACTTATCTGGACTGCCTGAAAACTTCTTGACACTTATATTATCGTAACAATTTCAAATAACTTAAGACTTTTTTTAACTTTTTTCAATTTATTCTTCTTGTAATTAACAATCAGGTAAATAAGGATAGAAAATGTCCTCTAATCCATGATTTTTATAAGTAAAGACGCTTTGTCTAATAAAGTGTACTTTACCGGACGCAATCCGTTGCCCCAGATCAGGCAATCGGACACGGGGCTCCGGATGGGGATACTGAGTCAGGTCGTAAGCCGGCACGTCTGATGAGGAATACTTATTTGCTGTAAGATACTTCTAAAACAACTTAACAAAAATATGTGGGGAAAAGGATGTCCCCGAAAACAAATTCAAGGAGGAAATACTATGAGAATCCAACATAATATTACAGCATTAAATGCTCACAGAAATTTAACAGGTAATAACTCTTCTGTAGGAAAGAACTTAGAGAAATTATCATCTGGTTACAAGATCAACCGCGCAGGCGATGACGCAGCAGGGTTGGCTATTTCCGAAAAGATGCGTGCTCAGATCACTGGTCTTGCAACAGCAGAGAAGAACGCTAACGACGGTGTTTCTCTTGTACAGACAGCAGAAGGTGCTTTGACAGAAGTTCACTCCATGCTGAACCGTATGGTTGAGCTGGCTGTACAGTCTGCTAACGGAACATACTCTACTGCTAACCGTGCTGAGATGCAGAAAGAAATTAACGCATTGAATAAAGAAATTACCAGAATTGGTGCAACAGCTAACTTCAATGGAATCACTTTATTTACAGGGAAAAATGGTGCGGCTCCAGCTGCAGTTATTCTTCATGTTGGTGAAACCGGAAGCAATAATAATCAGCTTAAAGTTACTCTTGCGAAAATGTCTGCAACCAATATCCAGAAGAGTGATGGCAGTGGAACGGCAATTAATTTGGAGACCGATGCTAAGATTACTACTGCTGCAAAAGCAAAAGCGGCAATCGCAAAGATTAATGAAGCAATTGACAACATTTCTTCTATGCGTTCCGACTTTGGTGCATTGCAGAACCGTCTGGAGC
>CAJUTU010000025.1 GCA_910589385.1 uncultured Lachnospiraceae bacterium | reverse complement strand
AATCAACAATGGCGGTTGCTGATTTCCCAAAAGTGTCTGTGAGTACGGAAGAAAGAGCGATGTTGGAAACGGTAAGGGAGTTCTGGAAACGGTTTTTCTCGCTGCTGCGGTGGCCAATTAGCTTCTGGCGGTATCGGAACAGTTCCCTCAAAGCACGGATTTCCTTACAGGGAATGTAACTGGAAGGAACGATGTCAAACTTAAAAAGATCGGCAATCCAGGCAGAGTCTTTATCATCTGTTTTTTGTCCTTTGATAGCGCGGACATATTTGGGATTGGCAACAACGGCATGGCAGGAATCTTCCAGGACATTAAAAACAGGAATCCAGTATTTGCCGGTGGATTCCATACAGACCTCTGTGCAGTTATGGCTAAGGAGCCAATTTTTCAAAGCTTTGAGGTCGGAATTAAACATGGCGAACCTCTTTTTGATATAAGAAGTAACGCCGCGGTAATCTGTAACGGCGATAGTTGCGACCACAAATTTTTTGTGGACGTCGATGCCGCAGCAGACAAAGTGTTTGATAGACAACATACATAACACCTCCTTATGCAGAAGCAGGCATTGAGTGGCTGTCCAGCAAAGAAAGACCTAAGGAATTGCTTTGACAATAATTAGGTTGCGTGCTCAAGGCTCCACTCATTTGTGCTTGAAAAGACAGCCGACACATGTTAAGATACGGACTTTATTCCGAAAAGCAGAGGAATCGATTCTACTTCCTCCTCCGTGCTCTGTAGTGTACCTGCATAAGAAGAGTATAGCATAGAAATAAAGTAAAAGAAGGTACAAAGCTTGCTGTTTCATTGCCTATTTGTGCCTGAGCGAAGCGAAAGGAATGTAAGTTAAGATGCAGTATGAAAAATTATTCCGGACACAATCCGTATGGAAATCCATTTTTTCTCTCGCAATTCCTTCCGTGATCATTATACTGGTCATGATCCTTTATAATATGACCGACATGTTTTTCGTCGGTCAGTTAGGAGACTACAATCAAGTGGCGGCGGTTTCTGTGGTGAGCCCGATTTTTTCATTGGCAACGGCGGTGGCAACCATGTTGGGCAGCGGAGGCTGTGCGCTGATCGCAAGGGCGCTGGGAAGTGATGATACGAAACAGGCAAAGGTTTACGCCAGCCTCTGCGGCTGGGGGAGCATCGGCTTTGGGCTGCTGATCACGGCGGCGCTGCTTTTGGCAAGGAAAGCGATACTGCCTGCACTGGGGGCTAATGAAGATATCATATCTTATGCGGAAGCCTATATGAGTATCTGTGCCCTGGGAGTCCCTTTTATGCTGGCATCTACGACGCTGGGAACGATCATCCGGGCAGAAGGGGCGGTCAAAGAAGGGATGATAGGGAATATGGCTGCAACTTTGGTCAACATGATTCTGGATCCATTATTTATTTTAGTGATGGGAATGGGAGTTGCCGGTGCGGCTGTGGCAACGGTCATAGGCAATCTCGTAGGAACGTTGTATTATGTTTATTTCATGCGGAAGAAAGCAGCGGTACTCAATATGAGTTTTCATCTGGCAGGGAAGAATTTCCGGATGCTGTTCTCTATCTTAGCATTGGGGATGCCGAATGCATTGAGCAGCATCCTGTCCGGCTTTGCGTCCACCTTTTCCAACCGCCTGCTGGGGAATTACGGGACAGATGCTATAGCGGCCATGGCTGCGGCGGGAAAGACCACTATGCTGATCGCTATGATACAGATGGGGATCTGTATGGGGATACAGCCTTTGCTGGCATATAATTATGGGGCAAAGGACATCCAGCGCCTAAAGGAGGTCATACGGAAGGTCTCGATCCTGACCATTGGCGTTGGAATGGTGACAGGTGGGCTTTGTTACATATGCCGTCATCAGATCATCGGTATGTTTATCAAGAACGTTTCTGTCGCCCGCCTGGGAGAAGAACTGGTACTGTTTCTGGTAGCCGCAAGCCCGGTTATCGGGCTGTACTATCTTAGTACTAATTTCGTGCAGGCATCAGGGAATGCCCTTTCGGCAACAGTCATGTCCCTGTTAAGGCAGGGGGCGTTATTAATACCGCTTCTGTATCTGCTCCATGAGTTTATGGGCATGTCCGGTATTGCCGCCGCGCATATGGCAGCGGATCTCTTGTCTGTGGTGATCGGGATTTTCCTTTTATTCCGTCAATATAGCCGTTTAGTGAGAGAGACTGAAAATGAATAGTTATTACATTTGTTTTTGATATTCATTAAAAATTGAATGAAATAGTTATTTGTTGAACAAAAGCAAAAATCTTTTTTGGTATAATAAATTCAAGAGATTTCAGATCATTTTATTAAATTCAAAGGAGGATTTTTGTTATGTCTCAGAGTGAAATGGATGGTGTGCAGTACCGCAGAGCAAAATTATGGCAGATAATCATGGTTGCTGCAAGCGGCTTTGTTGGAATGGGCTTTTATTGCCTGATCGGTATGGCAAGCTATTCGGCCAGCATTGGCTTTGGCATTGCAACGGTAGCGGTAGGAGGGATTTTGACATTCACCCGTATCTTTGACGCAGTTACGGACCCAATGCTTGCTTTTGTTTACGATAAGGTGAATACCCGTTTTGGCAAGGTCCGTATTTTGTTAGTATGCGGCTGGATAGTCATGGTTCTTGCCACGCTGATGATGTTCAACTGGGCTGCGGGCAAAGGACATGGCATTGTAACTTTTGTGCTGCTGTATGTGATCTACATTATTGGCTATACACTTTACAACATGACAGGACAGACATTATATGCCCTGATGACCAATGACCCGAAACAGCGTCCCATGGTCGGTGTATGGAGTACAATCTTCAACTATGTGGTTCCAATCGCTTTAAATATGATCTTCTATGTGGTGCTGATGCCAAAATACGGCGGCTTCAATCAGGAATTTCTGGCATCTGTCTGCTGGGTGACTGTTGCAGTGTCTGCTGTCGGCCTTATCCTTACCTGCATTGGCATCTCAGAGTATGACAGACCGGAAAACTTTGCAGGCACTTCCGCAAAAAGGGAGAAACTTAAGCTTCAGGATATGGTGGAGGTATTGAAGAATAACCGTCCGCTGCAGTGCTACATTGCTTCCGGCGCTTCCGACAAGATCGCGCAGCAGGTGGCCAGCCAGACGATCATCACTACTATGATGGGAGGTATTATCATCGGCGATATGTCGATTTCCACTACATTGACCACAGTGAGCATCATACCTTCCATTCTGTTTGCGTTTATTGGCGCAAAGTATGCCGGGAAGCATGGGAATAAGAAAACGATAGTCACCTGGACCTATATGTGTATTTATGTGACTGTTGCGACGATTCTCTTTTTCGCTATCCTGCATATGGGAGGCAATACACGCAATATTTCGACTGTCATGCCGCTGATGGTAGTTTATGTTATTTTGACGCTGGCCCTGAATGGTACAAAGATGTGTGTTACGACTGGCAACAATGCGTTTATGGCCGATGTGATTGACTATGAACTGGATCGGGGCGGCAAGTATATCCCGGCTGTTGTATCCGGTGTTTATAGCCTGATCGATAAGCTTGTATCTTCTGTCAGCGCGCTCATTGCTACCAGCGCGGTTGCGCTGATCGGCTATCGGCAGACGATGCCGCAGCCTACGGACGAATTAACAGGGGGGATTTTCTGGATGACTTTGGTGCTGATGTTCGGCCTTCCACTCCTGGGATGGGTTATCACGCTGATCGCCATGCGTCTCTGTTCTTTGGAGAAGGAGGAAATGGTTGAAGTACAGAAGCGTATTGCAGAGAAAAAAGCGGCGGCGAAGCAGGCGGCATAATATCTGCCTCGAATGCTGAGTATGAATTTACAGGGGAATTGCTGCTTGCAGTCTTTGATTATGCGAAATACAATAAAAGATGAGTAAGCAGCAGTTCCGGAAAACAGCGTTTAAAAGCGACCGCACGTCTCGGGAAGAACGTTACTGGTTTTTTAAACATGAGATAAGATGGGAGACTGATCATGAGAGAGATACTTTCTTTAAATGAAGGCTGGAGATTTGTAAAAGACAGCAGTCTTAAAAATTTGGCTCCTGACTGCGGAGAGCCTGTTACCCTGCCTCATACATGGAGTACAAACGATGACGCACAGCGCGGCTATGACGGCAGAGGTGTATTTAAACGGGGAGAAGCTGATCCGGCATGAAGGCAGTTACTCCACCTTTCGTGTCGATCTGACAGAACATCTGCACGAGAACAATCTGTTGGCGGTCTCCGTGGATAACGGTGCAGATCAGAGGGTCTATCCGCAGAATGCGGATTTCACCTTCTATGGAGGGCTGTACCGTGATGTAAAATTAATTTTAGTGCCTGCCGTGCACTTTGCGCTGGAGTATTGTGAGACTCCGGGCATTAAAGTGACGCCGGAAGTAGACCTGTCTTCTGGAAATGCCATTGTTACGGTAGAGGCCTGGGTGGAAGGGGAAGGTACGGATGGACAGACCGTCACTTTTGCCGTGGCAGGCCATACCCAAACAGCACGGATCGCTGATGGCCATGTACAGTCGGTGTTTGCCATTGAGAACGTCCATTTATGGGATGGCCTGGAGGATCCCTTCCTGTATACGGCTTCGGCTGTATTGGATTCCGATTCTGGAAGAGATAAAGTTTCTGCCCGTTTCGGCTGCCGTAAATTTGAGATAGATCCGCAAAAAGGATTCCTCCTCAACGGGCGGACCTACCCGCTGCGCGGTGTTTCCTGCCATCAGGATCGTGCTGGCATAGGCAGCGCCCTTACTCCGGATGACCATAGGGCAAACATGGATATTGTCCGGGAGCTGGGAGCAAATACCCTGCGCCTTGCCCAGTGTCTATACATTGGATACAGCCAGCCCTATCCTGGACATTCCGGATGTGGGCAGCTATAATCTCTATTACGGCTGGTATCTGGGAGAAACAAAGCAGGCCGGTGAATTTTTTGACACCTATCACGACAGGTTTCCTGAGCGTCCGATCGGATTCAGCGAGTGTGGAGCGGATGCCAATCCGCAATTTCAGAGCGCAGATCCGCAAAGAGGCGACTATAGCGAAACTTACCAGGCTCTTTACTATGAGTAGATCTGGCGTCTGATTGAAGAACGTCCGTACCTGTGGGTTTTCTATGTGTGGAATCTGTTTGATTTTGGGGCGGACGGCCGTGACGAGGGCGGAAAGCACGCACAGAACCAAAAGGGGCTGGTTACCTTTGACCGCAGTATGAAGAAAGATGCATTTTATTTTTATAAAGCAGTATGGAATGGGACGGATCCGTTTGTTCATCTGTGTGGGAGCCGTTACAAGGAGCGCATCGAGGATGTGACAGAGATCAAAGTTTATTCCAATCAGCCAGAGGTTGCCCTATATGTGGATGGCGTTCTGGCGGACACGCAGACAGGAAGTACTGTGTTCGTATTCCGCGTGCCGATCTTTGGCATGCATAAGATCGAGGCTGTATCCGGCGCCTGCCGGGATTCGATGCAGGTACAAAAAGCTGATGCGCCAAATAAGGATTATTCTTATGATAAAAAGAGAGATGTTGTCAACTGGTTTGACCAGAAGCCTGTTGATCCGGCATTTTACTCAGTGGGTGATAAAATAGCCGATCTGCGTGCCCATCCGCAGGCAGCGGCGCTGTTACAAAAGACGAGATCAAACAGGCAAACCGTATACTACAGGCAATCAGAAAGCCGAGGGATTGACGGAAAATGTCAATTCTCATTACCGATCATGCAACTGCAATCATAAAGATATAGATTTCAATAAAAAATAACATCAGGAGGTTTTTATGAGAAAAATTTTTTCGTTAAATCAGGGATGGAAATTTTATAAGACAAAACCAACGGACAGCGCAGGGGAACCTGTTACTCTTCCCCATACATGGAATGTTGTTGACGGACAGGACGGCGGCAACGATTATCATCGCGGCACCTGTTGGTATATCCAAAACCTGCCCTGCCCGAAATTGGAGGATGGCGAACGCGCATGGCTTCAGTGTAAAGGCGCGGCTATGACCGCAGAAGTATACCTGAACGGCGAAAAGCTGGCCCGGCATGAAGGCGGCTATTCTACCTTCCGCGTAGATTTGACTGACCGTTTAGATAAAAACAATGTACTGTGTATCTCCGTGGATAACAGTGATAATGATACGGTCTATCCGCAGAAAGCAGATTTCACCTTTTATGGCGGCCTGTATCGTGATGTGGAACTTATTATAGTACCCGCCGTGCATTTTGCGCTGGGCTATTGCGGTACACCGGGGATCAAAGTAACACCGGTGGTGGATCTGGATACAGGAACGGCTGCTGTAACGGTAGAAACATGGGTAGAAGGTGAGAACAACGAAGAACATTCAGTGAACTTTATGGCAGCAGGCCAGACACAGGCTGTTCCGGTGATCCATGGCCGTGCCAAGGCAGTATTTACTATTGAAAACGTTCATCTTTGGGACGGGGTGGAAGATCCTTACCTTTATACAGCCACAGCCACCCTTTCCAGCGGCGATGAGATATCTGCACGATTTGGCTGCAGGAACTTCCAGATCGATCCGCAGCAGGGCTTTATCCTCAACGGACGCAGTTACCCGCTGCGTGGTGTTTCGCGTCATCAGGACCGGCAGGGAGCCGGCAATGCGCTGACATTGGATATGCACAAGGAGGATATGGAGATCATCCGGGAACTGGGCGCTAATACACTGCGTCTGGCACATTATCAGCACGCACAGGAATTTTATGACTTATGTGATGAGAATGGTATCATTGTCTGGGCAGAGATTCCCTACATTACCCAGCATCTGGCAAATGGGCGTGAAAATACACTTTCCCAGATGGAAGAGCTTATTATACAGAATTATAATCACCCCTGTATTGCAGTATGGGGACTCTCCAATGAGATCACAGCCGCCAGTACGGTCAATGAAGAACTGCTGGAAAATCATCGTGCGCTCAATAACCTGTGCCACAAGCTGGATCCTACAAGACTGACTACCATGGCGGATGTATTTATGTTGGAAATGGAAAGCCCGATCCTGGAAATTCCGGACGTCAACAGCTACAATCTGTATTTTGGCTGGTATCTGGGGGATTTGGAGCAGAATGATGAATTCTTTGACGAGTACCATGCAAAATATCCAGGCCGTGCCATTGGTTTCAGTGAATACGGCGCGGATGCTAATCCTCAGTATCAGAGTGCCGCCCCGGAACGGGGGGATTACACAGAGAGCTATCAGTGTGTCTACCATGAGCATATGCTCCGGATGATCGAAGAACGTCCATGGCTGTGGGCAACCCATGTCTGGAACTTGTTCGACTTTGGTGCTGACGGCCGGGAAGAGGGCGGAAAACCAGGGCAGAACCAGAAGGGGCTGGTCACCTTTGACCGACAGCAGAAAAAGGATCCATTTTATCTTTACAAGGCGGCATGGAACAAAACGGAACCTTTCGTCCATCTGTGTGGCAGCCGTTACGTGGACCGTACAGAAGATGTGACTGAGGTTAAAGTTTATTCCAATCAGCCGGAGGTTACCTTGTATGTAGATGGTAAGCAGGCGGCCAGACAAGACGGACATGTGGTATTCAAATTCCAGGTTCCGATCACAGGCAGACACTCTATCGAAGTGCGGTCTGGTGATTGTTATTCAGTTATGCTTATCAATAAAGTGGAGGAGCCGAATCAGGACTATCATATGCCTGGCCGTGCGCCGGTAGTCAACTGGTTTGACCAGGGAGATGATGACCCTGCCTTTTTCTCGGTCAATGATAAAATGGCAGATATTCAGGCCGATCCTCAGGCAGGTGAGATCATCAGCCAGATGATGGCGAAGGGAGCGTCCAGTCATGGTGATGTGGCTGAGGCTGTCAAAGATAATCCGGCTTTAGTCCGTATGATGGGGCGTATGACATTGCTTAGCATGCTGAAGCAGGCGGGCGCTGATATTGAGCAGATCCAGCAGCTGAACCGGGTACTACAGAGCATCAAAAAGCCGCAGTGAAGATAAAATTTTGACATATGCGCCAATCGTTAGCGGTTTTTCTGCATGTAAAGCCTTTATTTTCCACCCATAACCGGCTCTGCAACGTGGGTTTTGAAAAACTGGATCAGCGGCCCGTTCAGCAGGGCATTGCATATGGTTCCGATTCCGATGATGAGCCGCAGGTCGCCGTGGGACAAAAGACAGAAGACGACACCGACGATCACTACGGTAACATCACTGAGCACCCGGGCATTCTGAAAAGGAATTTTGCCATGGGTCAGATTTTCTATGATGACCGCCACACTGTCATAGGGCGCAATCCCCATTTCTGCTACCATATAAAATGCCACGCCCAGACCGGCAAATATACTTCCGATGATCAGAGCCAGGATCCGCAGGGGCAGAGTCATTTCCACCTTTAAAACTGTCTGGATCAGCCAGCAGATGAAGTCTGCCAGATAGCCGACACAGATCATGTTTACGATGGTGCCTGCTCCGATGCACTGGCGCGCATGGAAGAAAACGACGACGAGGATCGCGGCGTTCATAATGAGCTGCCATGTGCCGAAAGTCATATGGAGGAAACCGCTGATCCCAAGATTCATACATGTAAATGCATCAACTCCGAATGCGCTCAGCCGGTAGGAACCAACACAGATTCCGATAAACAGGATTCCGGTCACCATCATGATACAGCGTTTTGCAAAAGGTTTCTGTTGTGTATCCATTTCAAAAGAACTCCTTATATTTTATTCATTTGTGTGGTTTCTATAGGTCCGGCGGCCAAAAGCCGCCGGACCTATAGATGCTTTTTATACCCGTTTCAATACAAACAACCGGGAGTCAAAGTCGCCATAGCCTGCGTTCGGATCTTCCACCTGTCCGGACAATGGGTCAGATGTGATAAGCCCAAGATTCATCAGTTCATCCCCAAAATAGGACTTTCCGGTTTCCTGGTCCTGATAGCAGAAGTCAGGATCCAAACCCTGGAGACGGATACGTGCATAGGGCAGGTTTACGCCGCACAGCACCCGGTACCAGCCGACGACTGCCTGCGTCTGTTCTTCATTGACGGCCATCCAGCAGGTGATATTTCCGTCAAAAGGACTGGAAAGGCGGTAGAAATTGCCGAACTGCAGCAATTCACGGTATTCCTTCATAAATGCAATCTGTTCTTTTACTTCTTTTTGTTCTTCCTGCGTCAGGTGATTCAGATCAAGTTCATATCCAAAGGTTCCAAAGTAAGCTACATTTGCCCGGGTGTGCAATGGTGTTTTTCGGAAAACCTGGTGGTTTGGTATGACGGATACATGGCTGCCGATGCTGCTGATCGGATAGCAATAGGTCGTACCATATTGTATCTTGAGACGTTCGATGGCATCGGAATCATCGCTTGCCCATCCCTGCGGAGCATAGTAGAGCATACCCGGGTCGAACCGTCCGCCGCCGCTGGCACAGGATTCAAAGAGTACATGTGGGAATTCGCTGGTAAGCCTTTCATACAGATCATATACTCCCAGGATGTAACGATGGAAGACCTCCCCCTGGCGGTCAGCCGGAAGTGCGGAAGAGTAGCATTCCGTGATACTGCGGTTCATATCCCATTTGATATAAGAAACTTTCGCTTCCCTCAGGATCTTTGCCATCATTTCGTAGATGCAGTCTACAATTTCTTTCCGTGAAAAGTCCAGTACAAATTGATTCCGCCCATGGGAGGCGCTGCGTCCGGGCGTTTCCAGGATCCAGTCCGGATGTGCCCGGTAAAGGTTGGAGTCCTTGTTTACCATTTCCGGTTCAAACCAGAGCCCGAATTTCATTCCCAGATCTTCAATACGCTGCGCCAGTCCGGTAATGCCGTTTGCCAGACGGGAAGGATTAGCTATCCAGTCGCCCAGCCCTGCATGGTCGCTGCTGCGCTCCCCGAACCAGCCGTCGTCCAGTACAAACAGCTCAACGCCGCATTCTTTCGCTTTTGCCGCTATTTTTACCAGCTTGTCTTCTGTAAAATCAAAATAGGTCGCTTCCCAGTTATTGTTTAGGATCGGTCTTGCACGGTCTCTCCAGTAACCTCGTGCAAGCCGCTTCTGGTAAAGCTTATGGAAAGTCTGGCTCATCTGGTTCAGCCCGGAAGCGGAATAGACCATGACTGCTTCGGGGGTCTGGAATGCTTCTCCAGGCTCCAGTTTCCAATCAAAACCTTCAGGGCTGATGCCAAGGAGCACCCGTGTCATGTTGTGGGTATCTACCTCTGCCTGGGCGAGAAAATTTCCGCTGTAGATCAGGCTGAATCCGATTGCTTCCCCCTGGAATTCATTGGTATACGGGCGTTTTAATACGATGAAAGGATTGTGCTCATGGGAAGAATGCCCGCGCCTGCTGTCGATAGCCTGGATGCCTTGCTCCAGTTTCCGTATTTTCAAGTGGCGTTCCCGTGCCCATGCGCCGGAAAACTGGAGCCATTCATAATCGCAGTCCGGAAGATCCATGCACAGGCTCATAGCGGTGGTAAGGTGTACGCTTTTTTCTCCATGGTTGGCCAGCTTTGCGCTTCGTGCAAGAATGCCGCCTTTTTCAAAAATCGTGTATAAAAGTTCCAGTGTGATTCCTGTGACCGGGTCTTCAAGAAGCAGTGTCAGAGTTTCGGCTTCGCTGCTGTTTTCCGTATAGGTGGCCGGAAGTCCGGGAAGCTTTGGCTTCCCGGCAGTGATAGTGTGGCTTTGGTAACGGAAATCAGACAGGCGGCTGCCGTTTTCCTGCAGTACCTCGACGGCAGGACGGCGGTAATCCGTTGTTCCATATACGCCATATTCTTGTTTTACATGTTCCAGCGAAAAGGAACGGTCGCCTTCAAAGACATAGGAAGTCATAGGGCGGTAGCCGTTTTCCAGAAGATATGAAAAATCCTCTTTATGATGGATACGCCTGCCAAAATATAACTGTCCCATCTGTTCATTTGGAAGGACTGTCATGATATAGCTGATCTCATCGTTAAATAAATGAAAGGTACGTGTGTGTTCATTAAAAAGTATGCTCATAGAACCCTCCTTTTGTAATAAATCATGAATTTTGCTGTGAAGCGTGCATTTCGTTCACCTTGCGTGTAACCTCCGCCATCTTTTCGCCTTTCAGTGTATAGAACTTTTTGTAGATAGAGAAGCTTAAGACAGCCAATGCGATTGGGATAACGATCATCAGGACACGGATACCCATGATCGTTCCAAGGCTTTGTGTCTCTGCCTTTGCATTATAGCCTACAATCTGCAGCCCTACGCCGGTCAATCCGCCTGCCGCTGCCATAGCGGCTTTCATAAGAAATGTCTGTGCGGAGCAGGTGACACTTTCATTTCGTACTCCGAACTTTACTTCTCCGTAGTCAATGACGTCTGCCATGCAGCATGTAGTCACGCCAAGGGACAACCCAGAGCCAAAGAACATCAGCCCGCAGCAGACGATCACAGCGGCTTTGCTTTGAGGAGCTGCGAATCCCATCAGTCCCAATGTGGCGAGCCCCAGGATGACCAGTCCGCAGGCAAGGGCGTATACTTTTTCGCGGCTGATTTTTTCCGCAACCTTCGGGAAACATATCAGGCCCAACATTTCCGCAATGATGGCAAATCCAAAGATGGAATAGAGATATTCATTTCCGCAGACATTTTTGAAGTAGTATACGGCAAATCCTTTTGCAATCTGTGTACAAAGGTTGAAGGTCAGCAGCAGTCCGATAAATGCAAGGAGCTGGTCGTTTTTGATAATGACATTCAGCGCCTGTTTCAGGCTGGTTTTTTCTGATCTGGTATTCAGCGTAGAATCTTCTTTCACATTGAATACTGTGATTCCGATGGTGATGATAAATACCACTGCAATTGCGATGGCGAACATGGTAAATCCCTGTTCTGCATAAAGGTTGTCGTTTCCTGCCATCCGGTTAAAGCCGTTGATGATGTACAGGCCAAAGGTAGCAACGGTAAAGCCTGCAAGGCTTGCGAAGAAACGTGGGATCACGGACACTTTTTCACGTTCATGTGGGTCGTTTGTCAGGTTCGGGAGCCAGGACCAGTATGGGACATCCATGATGGTGTAGGTCATTCCATACAGGATATACATAATGGAAACATACACATACAAAGAGGTGCCGGTCAGGCCGCAGCTTGTGAACAGGAATATGAACACGACAGAGTTCAGCAGGGTTCCGACAATCAGCCAGATACGGAATTTTCCATATTTGGAGCGGGTGTTGTCAACGATCATTCCCATCATTGGGTCATTGACAGCGTCCCAGATACGTGCGATAAAGAACAACGCCCCTACAAACCCCGGAGCCAGATACAAGGTGTCCGTGAAATACAGCATCAGGAAAGAGCCGACCAGATTTACGATGGCATCTTTGCCGATCGCACCGATTCCGAAACAATATTTTTCTTTTGTAGAAACATGCTTATATTGAGTTTTTTGCGTTTGTACATTATTAGTACTCATAAGTTCTTCCTCCAGATTCTTTTTTAGATTCGGATTCGAGAAGCTGCGCAATTTCTTCGTTCCTTGTAAGTTTATTATATATGGAGCAAGAAAAAATGAGTAGAAGCATTTGTTAAAGAAAACAGTCAAAATGTTGACTGCATTTCTCCATGGCTATGTAAACGGTGTCAAAAGAGGACGCTATATAGTTTCAAGAATATCTTTGTGTGCCTGCAGGTGCTCATTGGCATCCTTTCGGTTTTTCTTACGATACTGGGAAGGAGTGGACCCTCTCTTCTGCTTAAATGCTTTTGAAAAAACAAGAGGGTCCCGGTATCCGCAGGATAATGCCACACCGCCAACCGGAAGGTCTGTAAGTGTAAGCAGTTCTGCGGCACGGGTGATCCGGTAATTTGCAAGATAGTCTTGCGGCGACAGATTCAGATTTTTGCGGAACAATGTGTACAGATAGCTTCGGTCGATACAGACATATTCTGCAATCTCTGATATTTTGATGCCGTTCGAGTAATTATTATGGATGTATTCTAGTGCTCTGCGGATATAGAGATTTTCTTCGTTTGCACTTTCGGCGGAAACGACATCAATATCCTGTGCCAAAATAGAAAAGAAGGAGAATAAAAGGCTTTGCAGAAGGAACTGGTTGGTAGTGCTTGACGTATTATTTTTCAGCATACGGATCACAAGCTGCTTTAATTCGGCGGCATGTCCGCACCGGAAGATCAACTGGCGGCTGTTGATGCCCAGATCTTTTAAATATTCTCTGGCATGATTTCCGTCAAAGCCAACCCAAAGATAAGTCCATGGATCCTCCTGGTCTGCCTGATAGAAAGTTTGGATTTCCGGCTCGATCAGGAATCCCTGCCCCGCCTGCAGGGTATACTGTGTATCGCCCACATAGTACCGTCCTGTCCCTTCCAGAATATAATGGAGAATATAATTTGGACGGACGGCAGGGCCAAAGCTGTGCAGAGGCTCGCATTTGGCATATCCGCAGAAACAAAGGTAGAGATCGTGAAACTTGTGGCCTGACAATTGTAATACATAAGCATCTTCCATGATACATTCCTCCTGTTTGATAACTCCCTTGCCATATTCAAACGTTCATATCCATAGGACTATTATGAAACAAAACAGAGAAAAATGGAACCCTTAGATTTCGCTTATAAACCTATAAGGAAATTTGGAAAATATAAAAAACGGCATTCAGATCAGTCCATAAAAAATGTGTGTTTGCCCGCTTTTCATGGGTTGCAAGGCAAAGGCTTTTTATAGTATAATAAAAAAACATGTTGATGTACGCAATGGATAGTTTGGGTTAAAGCGGCACAGAAAGCTGTGCTGCAGTTTCAAGTCAGGAGGGAACAGATGATGTCGGAGCAATACACGGGAATGGCGATCGGGATATTTGAACTGGACAGTGAATGCGCCTGCTTTGTAGCGTTAGACGCTGCTGCAAAGGCGGCGGACGTGAAGATACAGGCAGTGGAGCGGAACCGGCTTTCGGCAGGCGCCTGCGTGAAGATGCGTGGGAGCGTATCGGATGTAAAAGCGGCAATGGAAACAGCGCTTCGTACGGCGGAACCGCTTGCGAAGGTCATTTCCCATACGATCATCGCAGCGCCGTCAGCGGATACGGAGACCGCAATCAAGATGACGATCCATCAATAAGAAGCATAGAGGCGCCTTTTTGTACAAGGCGTACGGATAAAAAGGAGGTTTTTTCATGGCATATGGTGCTTATGGCCTTGTGGAGGTCCTTGGAGACGCAAATGCAGTATTGGTGACAGACCGCATGTTGAAGACAGCGGATGTGGAATATGTGACAAAGGATACGAAGTGCGGCGGCCACGTATTGATTTTTATGGGCGGCAGTATCTCAGCGGTATCGGCGGCGGTAGAAAGCGTGCGCGAGGATTCCCCGTGTAAGGTTTTCCAGTCGGCAGTCATTTCCAATCCCTCTCAGGAAATGGTAAATATTGTGGAAATGTTTCGGAACAGATGATATCATTTTAAGAATCTCAGAGAAGATTGGCAAATGAGGAGGCTAGTATGAAGCTTGTATTTCTTGATAAAAAAACAATTGGAGATGATATGGACTTTGCGCAGTTCCACGAACTGGGAGAGATTGTGGAATACGATTTTACCTCGCCGGAGGAAGTGCCTGCGCGGGTGTCGGACGCAGATGTTGTGATCGTTAATAAAGTCCCGGTCAATGCGCAGACGATCCACACTGCGCAGAAGCTGAAACTGGTCTGTGTCACGGCTACCGGAACCAACAATCTGGACAAGGACTACCTGGCAGAAAGAGGGATCGAGTGGAGAAATGCGGCGGGATATTCTACAGAATCCGTGGCGCAGCACACGTTTGCCATGCTGTTCTACCTGATGGAACATCTGCGGTATTATGATGATTATGTAAAAGAAGGGCATTATGTGAATGATGTCATGTTTACCCATTTCGCAAAAACATTTTGCCAGCTTACAGGAAAAACCTGGGGGATCATCGGCCTTGGCGCGATCGGAAGGCGGGTGGCGGAGATCGCCCGGCTCTTTGGTGCGGAGATCCTCTATTATTCTGCGTCCGGCGCACCGGAACAGAGCGGCTACCTGCAGGTAGATTTTGACACTCTGCTGCGTAAATCAGATATCGTATCCGTCCATGCGCCGCTGAATACATATACAGAGGGGCTGATGAACGCCTGCGCCTTTTCTGCCATGCAGCCCCATGCAATCTTTTTAAACCTCGGCCGGGGGCCGATCGTGGTAGAGAAAGCCCTTGCTGATGCCTTGAATGCGGGGAAGATCGCTGCAGCAGGCCTGGATGTACTATGTCAGGAGCCGATGTCGCCGGACAGCCCGCTATTGGGGGTTCAGGATAAAAGCAGGCTTTTGATCACGCCCCATATTGCCTGGGCCAGTTTGGAGGCACGCACGAATCTGATGAATATCGTTGCGGGGCAGATTAAAGAGTTCATCGCGCGGATATAGGTGGTGTATTGATATATTCTGCACGGTTAGTGCGAATATGAACGTGTCAGTATGCTAAGAGCCTTGGTGCAGTACAATGCGCCAGGGCTTTTTTTGGATGTCACCGTATGTAGAAACATAGCTGGCGGTGGGTTTTGTGGATATATGGGAATAAAGAGGCTCTGTGAGGCTTGCTTTCGGCATTTTTTATAGTGTTCCTTAAAAGGACAAGGAAAAATTGTTGAAAATAACCAAACACAAATAAAACAACAATCTACAAAAACAAAGCAGAATCAAAACAAAAACCAACAATAAAAATATTGGGATTCATTTGAAATTGAGAAAAAAACACGATGAAATACGTTGGTTTTTGTTGACTTTTCTATGTTTTAGGAGTATAATACAGGCAACTGGATGGGGAGGGTTCATAATTCTCTCAACAAGGTTAAAAAAAATATCCGTGAATGCATATTATGAGAGGATTTTTCAGACTAATTTTTTACATTTCATGGATAAGAAAGGAGTAACAAGCAGATGGGATTATATACTTATGACAGTACGGATATCCCGAAGACTGACCGGATTCCAAAGCTGGTAGAACACTTATATGCAAAGCTGCCGGAGATTGAATCTGCAAGAGCCGTCCTGATCACGGAATCATACCGCCAGACCGAGAACGAGCCTATGATCATCCGGCGTGCAAAAGCCTTTGCGCACATTTTGGAAAATATCCCGATCATCATCCGTGATCTGGAGCTGATCGTTGGGAGCACGACCATTGCACCCAGAGGCTGCCAGACATACCCGGAGTTTTCTTATGAATGGCTGGAAGCAGAGTTTGACACGGTGGAGACCAGGGCTGCCGATCCGTTCTACATTTCTGAACAGACCAAGAGGGAACTGAAAGAAGCAGATGCCTATTGGAAGGGCAGGACGACCAGTGAGCTGGCTACGGCTTACATGGAACCAGAGACACTGATTGCGATGGAACACAACATGTTCACACCGGGCAATTATTTTTACAATGGTGTGGGGCATGTGACGGTCAAGTATGAAGAGGTGCTTGCCATCGGATTTTCCGGAATCCGGGAAAAAGCAGAGGCAGAACTGGCATCCCTAAGCCTGGCAGACGGGGATTACCAGAGGAAGTCCCGTTTCCTGCAGGCAGTTATCATCAGTTGTGACGCGGCGGTCGCCTATGCACGGCGTTATGCGAAGTTAGCGCTGGAAGAGGCTGAAAAGTGCACCGATGCTGTAAGGAAGATGGAGCTTCTTCAGATTGCGCAGAATTGTGCCAATGTGCCGGAGAAGGGTGCAAACGGATTTTATGAGGCATGCCAGTCCTTCTGGTTTGTACAGCAGCTTCTTCAGATTGAATCCAGCGGCCACTCCATTTCCCCTGGACGCTTTGACCAGTACATGTATCCTTATTACAAACAGGATCTGGACAGTGGGAAACTGACACGGGAATTCGCCCAGGAACTGATGGACTGCATCTGGGTCAAGCTAAACGACCTGAACAAGTGCCGTGATGCTGCATCTGCGGAAGGATTTGCAGGCTACAGCCTGTTCCAGAACCTGATCGCGGGAGGACAGAATAAGGAAGGCATTGACGTTACCAATGACCTGTCCTTTATGTGTATCCAGGCTTCCATGCATGTATTTCTGCCGCAGCCGTCTTTCTCGATCCGTGTATGGAACGGTTCGCCTCATGAATTTCTGGTGAAGGCAGCAGAACTGACACGTACAGGGATCGGGCTGCCGGCATATTACAATGATGAAGTCATCATTCCGTCCCTGATAAGCCGTGGGCTGACATTGCAGGATGCCCGGGAGTACAACATCATCGGCTGTGTGGAGCCGCAAAAAGCAGGCAAGACCGAAGGCTGGCATGACGCCGCATTTTTCAATATGTGCCGTCCGCTGGAACTGGTATTTACCAACGGCGTGGACAAAGGCGTACAGGTCGGCCCGCAGACAGGCAATGTGGAGGAGATGCAGACTTTCGAGGAATTCTATCATGCATACAAGGTGCAGATGGATTATGCCATCAAGCTGCTTGTCAATGCGGACAATGCCATTGATATGGCTCACGCGGAGCGCTGTCCATTGCCGTTCTTGTCTTCTATGGTAGACGACTGTATGAAGCAGGGCAAGACCGTACAGGAAGGCGGGGCAGTCTACAACTTTACAGGCCCCCAGGGCTTTGGGGTCGCCAATATGGCAGATTCTCTGTATGTAGTGAAAAAGCTGGTCTATGAAGAAAAGAAAGTGACCATGAAGGAACTGAAAACTGCTTTGATGACCAACTATGGCAAGGGATTATGCTCCGAGGATATCGCGGCAGTTACGGCCAATGTGGCAAATGAAATGAAAGCTGCCGGCCAGTCCGTGGGAGAGGCGGAGATCGCGGCAATCTTGAAAACGGTCGTGGCAGCTTCTGAGTCGCCGGAAGTAAAGGCCAATGGAGAACGGCTCCAGAAGCTGATCGATGAAGTGCCGAAATTCGGGAATGATATCCCGGAAGTAGATGCATTTGCAAGAGATGTGGCATACACCTATACGAAGCCGCTCCAGAATTACCGGAATCCAAGGGGAGGTATCTTCCAGGCTGGTTTATATCCGGTATCAGCAAATGTGCCTCTTGGAGCACAGACCGGGGCGACGCCGGACGGCAGGCTTGCACACATGCCGGTGGCAGACGGTGTATCTCCGTCCGCAGGCAAGGATGTCAACGGCCCCACGGCAGCAGCCAATTCCGTATCCAGGCTGGATCATTATATTGCATCTAATGGTACGTTATTTAACCAGAAGTTCCACCCATCCGCATTGAGCGGAAGAAAGGGGCTTGAGAATTTTGTCGGGCTGATCCGCTCTTATTTCGACCAGAAGGGCAGCCATATGCAGTTCAACGTGGTCAGCCGGGAAACACTCCTGGATGCGCAGAAGCATCCAGAACAGTACAAGCATCTGGTGGTGCGTGTGGCAGGTTACAGTGCATTGTTTACCACATTGTCCAAGTCATTACAAGATGATATCATCCGCCGGACCGAGCAGGGGTTTGGTGAAGAGGCTTAGGAACTGCCATGATAGTTCCTTAGACAAGACAGGAAGGAAAGCACCATGGAAGAATATAAGAAGACGAAAGGCCGCATTTTTGATATCCAGCGGTACTCGATCCATGATGGAAACGGGATCCGGACCATTGTGTTTTTAAAGGGATGCGTGCTTCGCTGCCGCTGGTGCTGTAACCCGGAATCCCAGGAATATGCCATCCAGACTATGTTGGTACAGGGAGAACCGAAGATCATCGGTAAGGATGTTACGGTCGCAGAAGTCATGGAAACCGTGGAGAAAGACCGCCCCTATTACCGCAGGACAGGAGGAGGCTTAACGCTCTCCGGCGGAGAAAGCCTTTGCCAGCCGCAGTTTGCAACTGCCCTTTTAAGGGCTGCGAAGGAAAGCGGGATCAACACGGCGATGGAAAGTATGGCATGTGCAAAGTGGGAAGTGATTGAAGGGCTGCTCCCTTATCTGGATCAGTATTTGATGGACATCAAGCATATGGATCCGGACAAGCACAGGGAGTATACCGGAAAGTCCAACGAACTGATGCTGGAAAATGCAAAGAAGATCGCAGGCTCCCGTCTGACTGAGCTGAGCATCCGGGTTCCGGTCATTCCGGGATTCAACGATACGCCGGAAGAAATCCGGGACATAGCCGCATATACCAGGCAGCTTGGAAATGTAAAACGTCTGCACCTGCTCCCTTACCACAGGCTTGGACAGGATAAATATACCGGGCTTGGGAGAGAATATCTGATGGGGGATGTGAAACCGCCGTCCAATGAAAAAATGAAAACATTACTGTATACGGCATCACAGGAATCAGGGATTGAATGTCAGATCGGTGGGTGAGAAAGCTGGCATCCACACCAGTGGATACCCAAAGTAACGTAAACAATACTTGCGCTGCAAGTGGTTATAAATTTAGGAGGAGAAAAGAATGCAAAACGAATTTGAAATCAAAAAAGAAATGTGCGAGATCGGCAAGCGTGTATACAACCGTGGTATGGTTGCGGCGAATGACGGAAACTTTTCTGTAAAGCTCAATGATAATGAATTCCTGTGCACACCGACCGGTGTCAGCAAAGGTTTCATGACTCCGGAATATATCTGTAAAGTAGATGCAAACGGCAATGTACTCCAGGCAAACAAAGGATTCAGGCCTTCATCTGAGATCAAGATGCATATGCGTGTTTATAAAGAAAGACCAGACGTAAATTCTGTAGTACATGCTCATCCGTTGTATGCAACTACATTTGCAATTGCAGGGATTCCGCTGACCCAGCCGATCATGCCGGAAGCAGTAATCGCCCTGGGATGTGTTCCGATCGCAAAATACGGCACACCTTCTACGATGGAGATCCCGGATGCAGTATCCGAGCATCTGCAGTATTTTGATGCAGTACTGCTTGAGAACCACGGCGCACTGACTTATTCCGATTCTCTTCTCAATGCATATCATAAGATGGAATCTGTAGAGTTCTACGCACGTCTGTTATGGCAGACCATGCAGATCGGCGGACCTCAGGAACTGAACAAAGAGCAGGTAGAAAAGCTGTATGAGATCAGAAGACAGTTCGGACTTCCGGGAAAACATCCTGCAAACGTATGCCCGAATGCAAAAGCAGGCAAGCCAAGCTGCCATACCTGCGGCGGAAACTGCAGCGGCGGAGCGGCTCCGAAGGCAGACGCAGACCTGGTAGCAGAGATCACCAAAAAGGTTATGAGCCAGCTTGGAATGTAAGAACCATGAATGAACAGGAAATTTCCGGTGTGGTACAAGCTGTGCTGGAAGGAATGAAGAATACAGGTTCCGCGCATACGTCCGGCCATGTCTGTAAATGCAAAAAGCATAAAATGACTCTTGATACCGCCAATGCCCTGATCCAAAAGGTCAGGGAAAAGGCGGAGTGGATGGGGGTCCGGGCAGTCGTGGCGGTTGCGGATCAGGCCGGGCGGCCTGTGGCGGTTCAGAGTATGGACGGAGCCTACATAGCAAGTTTTGACATTGCATTGAATAAATCATTTACCTCTGCGAGCCTTAAGATGTCAACGGAAGCATTGAGCCATTTGTGCCAGCCGGGGCAGTCTTTATATGGCATCCAGTTTACCAATGACGGAAAGATTGTCATATTCGGAGGCGGAGAAGTTTTGGAGGCAGAGGGAAAAATGGTTGGGGCCATAGGCGTGAGCGGCGGGACGGCGGAACAGGACACGGAGCTCGCGGCCTATGGCAGGGAAGTATTTAAGGAGGTAATAGCGTGTCTGTAAATGAACAGATGGTTCAGGACATTGTGCAGGAAGTGATGGCAAAGATGCAGATTGATTCTGACGTGACCGGCAATCACGGTGTGTTTCAGGATATGAACGCTGCCATTGAAGCGGCGAAGAAAACACAGAAGACCGTTGCCAGAATGTCTATGGACCAGAGAGAAAAGATTATTTCCAAAATCCGTGTAAAAATTAAGGAAAATGCAGAGATTTTTGCACGTATGGGAGTACAGGAAACCGGCATGGGAAATGTCGGACACAAGATTTTGAAACACCAGCTTGTGGCTGAAAAGACACCGGGGACAGAAGATATTACAACAACGGCCTGGTCGGGAGACAGAGGGCTTACATTGATAGAGATGGGACCGTTCGGAGTGATCGGAGCTATCACGCCATGCACCAATCCAAGCGAGACGGTGCTGTGCAATACGATCGGCATGCTTGCAGGAGGAAATACCGTGGTATTCAATCCACATCCGGCAGCGATCAAGACATCCATATATGCTGTCAATCTGATCAATGAAGCATCCCTTGAGGCGGGCGGCCCGGATAATATCGCATGTACGGTAGAGAAGCCGACCCTGGAAAGCAGCAATATCATGATGAAGCACAAAGATATTCCGCTGATTGCTGCAACGGGCGGCCCGGGCGTGGTAACCGCAGTATTATCTTCCGGAAAAAGAGGAATCGGTGCGGGAGCGGGCAATCCGCCGGCGCTGGTTGACGAGACGGCAGATATCCGCAAAGCGGCAGAGGACATTATAAACGGATGTACATTTGACAACAACCTTCCTTGTATTGCAGAGAAAGAGATCGTAGCAGTAGATTCCATTGCAGATGAACTGATGCATTATATGATCTCTGAGCAGGGATGCTACCTGGCTTCTAAAGAAGAGCAGGATGCACTGACAGAGGTGGTATTAAAGGGCGGACGCCTGAACAGAAAATGTGTAGGAAGGGACGCAAAGACATTGCTTGGCATGATCGGAGTGACCGTACCGGACAACATCCGGTGTATTACATTTGAAGGACCGAAAGAGCATCCGCTGATCGCTGAGGAATTGATGATGCCGATCCTGGGTGTGGTAAGAGCCAAAGATTTCGACGATGCGGTAGAGCAGGCTGTATGGCTGGAGCATGGCAACCGCCATTCCGCCCACATCCATTCTAAAAATGTAGATAACATCACCAAATATGCGAAGGCGATCGACACGGCGATCCTTGTAAAGAACGGACCATCCTATTCGGCGCTCGGATTCGGGGGAGAAGGTTTCTGTACCTTTACCATTGCCAGCCGTACAGGAGAAGGACTTACAAGTGCGAGTGCATTTACAAAGAGAAGACGTTGTGTAATGTGCGACAGCTTGTGCATTAGATAGTAGGAGGAATAAAAAAATGGAAATGAATTCTGCAAATGTGGAAGCCGTTGTAAAACAGGTTCTGGAAAGCATGTTAAGCCAGCCGGTTTCAGCTCCGGCGGCAGCTTCTCCGGCAGCCGGCCGTGAGATTCCAAAGACTGCTCATGTTGCTATGCTGACGGCTTTGGAGCATTATGATGTAAAAGAGTTCCCGATGCCGGAAGTAGGCGACGGAGATATTCTTGTAAAAGTAGAAGGGTGCGGTGTCTGCGGAACAGACGCGCACGAATTTAAGAGAGACCCGTTCAGCCTGATCCCGGTAGCTTTGGGACATGAAGGAACCGGCGAGATCGTGAAGATGGGCAAAGATGTAAAGGTAGACAGTGCCGGAAAGCCATTGAAGATTGGCGACAAGGTGGTTTCCTGTATGATCTTTAAAGACAATCCGGATATCACCATGTTCGACCTGAATAAGCAGAACGTAGGCGGTGCTGATGTATACGGGCTGCTTCCGGATGATGACATTCATCTGAACGGATGGTTTTCAGATTATATTCTGATCCGCAAAGGTTCTACGATATTTAACGTAAGTGATCTGGATCTGAAGTCACGTATCCTCATTGAGCCATGCGCGGTGCTGGTACATGCAGTAGAGAGAGCGAAGACAACAGGGATCCTGCGGTTCAACAGCAGAGTGGTAGTGCAGGGATGCGGACCTATCGGATTGATTTGTATTGCAGTGCTCCGCACCATGGGAATTGAAAATATCGTGGCAGTGGATGGGAACCAGCAGAGGCTTGATTTTGCGAAGAAGATGGGAGCAGAACGCTCTGTCAACTTCATGAACCACAAAGGGATCGAAGCGCTCAGCGGCGCAGTGAAGGACGCATTTGATGGACATGAGGCAGATTTTGCATTCCAGTGTACCGGATCTCCGGTGGCTCATGCGAATATCTACAAATTCATCCGCAACGGCGGCGGACTTTGCGAACTGGGATTCTTCATCAACGGCGGAGACGCGACCATCAATCCACACTTTGACTTGTGCTCCAAGGAAATCACACTGGTAGGCTCCTGGGTATATACCCTGAGGGATTATGCGACCACATTTGATTTCCTGAAACGTGCAAAGGCAATCGGGCTTCCGATGGACGACCTGATCACACACGAATTCCCGCTGGAGCAGATCAACGAAGCACATGTGACGAATCTGAAGCAGGAAGGCTTGAAGATTGCGATCGTAAATAAATAATGATCGTTTGGAAAAGCCTCGCGAAGGAGAGTTGTTATGGGAGAAGCAGTAGGAATGCTGGAGGTATTTGGGCTGGCAACCGCTTATGCGGCGGCAGATGCCGGGTGTAAAGCCGGGAATGTCCGTCTGGAGACCTTTGATAAAAACAAACCGGCGAATGCAGACGAACTGCCTGTACCGCTGATTGTAATGGTGAAGTTTCGCGGAAGTGTATCCGATGTGCAGGCAGCATTAGACGCGGCAAAAGCCCGGGCAGAACAACTTGCGGGTATCGTAGCAGAATACGAGATCGCAAGGCCCACAGAAGATACGGAGAAGATGCTGAAACTAAGTGGTTTAGATAAGGGAACACCAAATAAAAAATTTCTAAAGGAAGTATAGGAGGAAAGCAAAATGGCACAGCAGGCATTAGGAATGGTAGAAACTAGAGGATTGACCGCAGCGATCGAAGCAGCAGATGCAATGACAAAGGCTGCTGAGGTAACACTGGTAGGAACAGAGAAGATTGGTTCCGGTCTGGTAACTGTTATGGTCCGTGGAGACGTAGGCGCTGTAAAAGCAGCCGTTGAGACTGGCGCGGATGCCGCAGCAAGACTTGGGGAATTGGTTGCAACACACGTAATCCCAAGACCGCATGATGACGTAGAGAAGATCCTTCCTACTATTTAATGAAGGAGATTACTCTGTTTAAATAAGTAAAGGAGTTGTCTCATGGGACAGGCATATGGATTTTTTGAAATCCCAAGTGTAACCGCAGCCTTAGTCGCCATTGACATTATGTGCAAGACGGCAGAGGTGGAGCTGGTTACCTGGGAGAAAAAACTGGGTGGAAGACTTGTCACGGTGATCATCCGCGGGGATGTGTCTGCGGTCACACAGGCCATTGAAGCGGCCGTAGCAGGCGGGATCAAAGAGCCGGCAGCGTATGTGGTGATCGCAAGCCCTCATGAAGAGATCATAAAAATGGTGAACAAGAGTGCAAACCGGGTAAGTTAAGGAGGCAGTGAATATGGCAGATGAAAAAAGGCCGGCAGAGGAAGAACAGAACTTAGATTCTTCAAAAGCAGAAGGCACGGCGAAAAAGGGAAGAAAGAAAACTGCGGGAACAAAAGCTGCGTCCACGAAGAAAACGGAAATAGCCAAAGCGCCTGCCAAGACAGTCCAGAGAGTGAAGCAGGCGGCGCAGCAGGCAGAAGAAGTTCATGTAGAACAGACAATCCAGAAGGAGGAAAAAAGAATGTCACAGGAAGCATTAGGAATGGTAGAAACTAGAGGTCTCGTAGCATCAATCGAAGCAGCGGATACTATGCTCAAAGCAGCAAACGTTGTATTGGTAGGGACAGAGAAGATCGGTTCCGGCCTGGTAACCGTTATGGTACGCGGCGATGTAGGCGCAGTAAAATCAGCAGTAGAATCCGGCGCAGAAGCAGCAGGAAGACTTGGCGAGCTGGTAGCGACCCATGTAATCCCAAGACCACACGGCGATGTAGAGAAGATTCTTCCGGCAATCAAATAAGAACGTGTGATGCCATCCAGGGAACGGCTCCCTTAGGGCCGTTCCTTGCAGGATAATGAGGAGAATTAATATGGACAATAGTAATGTAGCATTAATTACAAAGATGGTCTTAGAGGCAATTGAGCAGCAAAAGGCTTCGGCGGAAAATGGATATATGGTGCCGGTCGGCGTATCCGCAAGGCATATCCATCTGACTCAGGAGCATGTGGAGGCTCTATTTGGAGAAGGCTACCAGCTTACAAAGAAAAAAGAGCTGATGGGCGGACAGTATGCATCCAACGAGACAGTTACCATTGTAGGATTAAAGCTTCGCGCCATTGAAAATGTCCGCATTTTAGGGCCGGTAAGAAGCAGATCCCAGGTGGAAGTATCCGCGACAGACGCTATCCGCCTTGGTGTAAAAGCGCCGATCCGGGAATCCGGCAATGTAGCCGGTTCTGCAGCAGTTGCGGTTGTAGGGCCAAAGGGCGTGATCTATCTGAATGAAGGGTGTATCATTGCAAAAAGGCATATCCATATGTCGCCGAAAGATGCCTGTGCAGCCAAAGTACACGACGGAGATATCGTTTCTGTAAAAGCAGACAACGAGCGTGGAACGGTATTTAACCATGTACAGATCCGTGTAGACGACAGTTTTACACTGGAAATGCATATTGATACAGATGAAGCGAATGCAGCTAAAATTGCAACAGGAGACACGGTGAGGATCATATGCTAATCGGAAAAGTAGTAGGAAGTGTTGTTTCAACACGGAAAAGTGAAAATTTAGTCGGTAATAAATTCATGATCGTGGATGTCCTGGAGCATATGCAGAGTGGTGCAAAGCAGTTGATCGCCATTGACAAGATCGGAGCCGGAGTAGGCGAATATGTGCTGGTGGCACAGGGCAGCGCGGCCAGGATCGGAAGCGGCATGGCAGATGCGCCCGTTGACGCGGCGATCGTTGGAATTATTGACGATGGAACAGGACTGGAGTAGTGAAAGACTATGGATATGAAAGAATTAAGCGTACTCATGCAGCAAAACGGAATCGTCGGCGCTGGCGGCGCGGGATTTCCGACCTATGCAAAGCTGAATGAGAATGCGGAAACAATTATTCTGAACTGCGCAGAATGTGAGCCACTACTAAGATTACATAGACAGTTACTTGAAAAATACGCCCAGGAGATCATAGACACTTTCCACCAGATCGGCGAGGCGGTTGGCGCAAAAGAAGTTGTCATCGGGATCAAGAAAGCTTATACAAAGACGATCGATGCATTGAACGCTGTCATCGGTGCCTATCCGGAAATCCGGTTAGGGCTTTTGGATGAAGTGTACCCGGCCGGTGACGAAGTGGTCCTGATCTATGAGGTGACCGGAAAAGTTGTAAGGCCTGGCGGACTTCCGATTGAATGCGGTGTTGCCGTGTTTAATGTAGAAACCGTATACAATGTGTACAGGGCGGTCAACCAGAAGACTCCGGTCGTGGATAAGCTTGTCTCTGTGGTAGCCGAGGTGGAGCATCCGGTAACGGTGCGCGTGCCGATCGGGACCAGTATTGAAGAGACCGTCCGTCTGGCAGGCGGAGTGACGACACCGAACCCGGTATATTTTATCGGCGGCCCTATGATGGGATTTATCGGAAGCGGGGCGCAGCCGGTGACAAAGACCACAAACGCGGTTCTGGTGCTGCCGGAGTCCCATTATATCATCCAGAGGAAACGGCAGAAGGTTTCCATCGATCTGAAACGGGCGGCAGCATGCTGCTGCCAGTGCAGTATGTGTACGGATATGTGCCCGAGGAACCGCCTGGGACATCCGATCCAGCCTCATTTATTTATGCGGGCAGCGACTTGTAAGGATGTCCAGCAGCCGGATATTTTTGTCAACACGTTTTTCTGCAGCTCCTGCGGGCTGTGTGAGATGTATTCCTGTTTCCAGGGATTATCTCCAAGAACGTTGATGGCAGAATATAAGGCCGGATTAAGAAGCCACGGCTTAAAGCCGCCGATGGTGACGCCAAAACCGGTAGGGGAAGAGCGGGAATACCGCAAGGTTCCTATGGAACGTCTTATGGCAAGGCTGGATCTGACGAAATACAACAAAGAAGCGCCATTGGATGAATCTTCCGCTCCGATCCGGAAAGTGAAGATCATGCTCAGCCAGCATATCGGCGCGCCTGCTTCTCCGATTGTGAAGCAGGGGGATACGGTTTCCTCAGGCCAGATGATCGCGGAGCCGGCGAAGGGCTTAAGCGTGGGCATCCATGCATCCATTAATGGCGTGGTAAAAGAAGTAAGTGAGAAATATGTGATCATAGAGACGCAGGAAGGACGTGCAGGGAAATGAGTAAGGCAATTGGAATGGTAGAATATAAGACTGTTTCAGCAGGTGTCGTGGCGGCAGACGCCATGGTGAAGACCTCTGAAGTCAGTATCATCGAAGCACAGACCGTATGTCCGGGGAAATATATCGTCATCATTTCAGGAGATCTGAGTGCTGTCAACGCAGCCGTAGAAGCGGCAAAGACATTACATGGAATGCACCTGATCAATAGTTTTGTACTCGGTAACCCACACGAATCCATTTTTCCGGCAATCTATGGGGCAGCGGCAATCGAAGAGGTCTCGGCCCTCGGGATCATGGAAACATATGATGCGACTTCGATCATTGTGGCAGCGGATGAAGCTGCAAAAACAGCCATTGTAGATCTTGTGGAACTTCGGATCGCAAGAGGAATGTGCGGAAAATCTTATCTGATGCTGACCGGAGAGGTGGCAGCCGTAGAGGCCGCCATTGAGCGGGCAAGATCAGTGACCGCAAAGGACGGGATGTTTCTGGATTCCTCAGTGATCGCACATCCGGACGCACAGATCCGCAATGCGATTTTATAGTGTGAAAAACAGTTGGGAGGCGGTACGATGCTTGCGATTGAGAGACGGAATGAGATCCTGGAAAAGCTACAGGCAGAACGCCGCGTGGTAGTAAGTGAATTAAGCCAGTTCTACAAAGTATCGGAAGAAACCATACGCAGGGACCTGGAAAAGCTTGTCAACGACGGATATGCGATCAAAAGCTACGGCGGTGCAGTCATCAATGAGAATACCAATATCGATCTGCCGTTTAAAGTCAGGAAAAACCATAACGTGATCGGAAAACAGCGTATCGCCGGACTGTTTAATAAGATGGTAAAGGACGGCGACAGCATCATGCTGGATGCCAGTTCCACTGCCGTATATGTTGTGAAAGCATTGAAGGACAAAAAGAATCTGACAGTGATCACAAATTCTGTGGAGATTATTATAGAACTGCTTGACGTCCCGGATTGGCGTATCCTTTCTACTGGCGGCGTATCAAGGGAAGGGTCTTTTGCCCTGGTAGGAACCCAGACGGACCGGATGCTGAGGTCCTATCATGTGGATAAAGCAGTGATCTCCTGTAAGGGGATCGACCTTGGAGCAGGGATCACAGATTCTGATGAACTTCATGCGGATAATAAAAGGACGATGCTAGAATCTGCCAGGGAAAAAATCCTGGTAGTAGACGGCAGTAAATTTGGAAAGATTGCATTTAACACGATCGCGGGGCTTAACGATATTACATCTGTTGTCACGGATGAAGAGCCCGACGCAAGGTGGCTTCAGGCATTTGAGGCGGCGGGAGTGGAATGTATCTATCCAAAATGAGGAATTGCCGAAAAGGAATTTAGATAAGCTGAGTGATATGTCTGCATGTACATTCGAAATTTTGGCAGTTCCTAAAATCATAAAGTGGCAATTATAATGATATTCCGAAAAAACAGAGAATCGATTCTTTAAAAGCTTTTCTGTCAGAAAGGAATAGATGAACGATGAAAAGTTTTGAGATCAAGACAAAGATATATTTTGGTGACCAGGCGCTGGATCGGCTGGCGGAAATCCCGTACCAAAGGGTACTGGTCATCACAGATCCGTTTATGGCGCAGAGCAGTATGATCAATCTGGTGACTGACCCTCTGAAAAAGGGACGGAAAGAATTTGAAATCTTTCAGGATGTGGTTCCGGATCCGCCAATTGAAAAAATCTCCATAGGCGTGAAAAAGATGCTGGAATATAAGCCGGATGTGATCGTTGCAGTGGGCGGCGGTTCTGCGATTGATTCCTCCAAGTCAATCCGGGAATTTGCCCTCCGCGTGGATCACTATGGGGAAGTAGGCCTGATCGCGATTCCTACGACCAGTGGGACAGGCTCGGAGGTTACTTCCTTTGCGGTCGTATCAGACCCGAAAGAGCAGATGAAATATCCGCTTGTATCCTATGATATGACCCCGGACGAAGCGATTCTGGATGCGGAGCTGGTAAAAAGCGTTCCTCCTGCCGTGACCGCAGATACGGGGATGGATGTATTTACCCATGCATTGGAAGCCTGTGTGAGTACAAACCGGAATGACTTTTCGACTGCATTGGCGGAGAAATCCATTGAAATCTGCGGTGTATTCCTGCTTAGGGCATATCTGGACGGCAGCGATACCCACGCCCGGCAGAAGATGCATTCTGCTTCTTGTCTGGCGGGGCTGGCATTTAATTCCGCATCTTTGGGGCTGAACCATGGGATGGCGCACCAGCTTGGCGCTACTTTCCATATCCCACATGGGCGGGCCAATGCTATGCTGCTTCCCCATATCATTGAATTTAACAGTGATATCAATAAGCACAGCAAAAGCCAGTCGGATTATCTGCCGGCAGTCAAGCGGTACTCTACGGTAGCGCAGATTCTGGGATTGAGCAGCTACAATAAAATTATGACTGTACGCTCTCTGGTAAACTGGGTGCAGTTCATGATGAAGGAAATGGATATCCCGCTGTCTATCTCCCAGATGGAAAAGATATCCAAAGAGGAGTATTTTGCCGCCATCGACCGTATGGCGGATGCAGCGCTGGCCGACGGCTGTACAGCGACCAATCCGCGGGTGCCGAGCAAGGCGGATATCATGAAGATTTATGAAGAACTGTGGTAGCGTATGTGGGAAAAAGCGGGTGTGAAATCCGTTACAGTTTATGGGGACGTGCACTGTAACTGAAAATCATCCGGATATACACGATATAGTATACGAACTGTATGAAAAAGGAATCCTCGAAGAGCCTGTAAAAGGGATGCTCGAGGATTCCTTTGTGTTATATAAGCTCCAGATGGTGCCGCTGTAGTATGATTTCATTTGGGATTATTTTGAATGAGGAACCGTCATAAGCATAATCCCAGGGAGCCCCTTTTTTGTGGGTTAGATCTACAAGTTCGCCTGCAGTACATTTCCCATATTTATCAATTGTTTGTTCAATAGATTTTAATTTGCTTATTCCCTTATCTGCAAATAAAATTTTACTTCTGATAGGCATGTTCAGCGGTGAAATATCGCTGATCATATCAACGTTGTCAATGTTGATATACCGGAACCCCTTGAATTTTTCTCTGATACTTTTCACTACCGGCCCCAAATTGAAAGCATAGATTTTATCCTGGAACAGGGGCTCGCGGGCAGTACAAAGATAGTCTGCAAAACAATAATAAGCCAGTTTCTGTAGTTTCAAATGTGTACAGGACTGCATACTCAAAATATATTTTGCTATATCCAGTCCGGACAGTGTACGATCCATCTGGATGACACGTATGAATTCGTCTACGGTTTTTACTACAAAAACATCTTCAAAAAAACTATCTTCCGCAACAACAGAGTTCCACATTTCAGAAGAAGCTTCTATACAATGTATAGATATTGAGGTGTCATTGCCGCATTCCTTTTTGATTTTTTCTACGGTCTGATAAAATAGATCAATGTTGTTTTTTTTCAGTCCGACCATGTCTAAAGCAATTCTCTGGCCTTGTGAATAGGAACTGCTTAAAATTATAAAATGTCTAACCAAATCAAAAACCCCCTTTACTTTCTTCTTCCCAACGTGTATATTCTTGTTTATATTTTTTGTGCGAGTTTAAATTTTTTTCCCGGTCTTCAGTTTTCCATATTTGCAGCTCCCAGGGAAAAGAAAAATTATCACACTTAAAATAAACATGTGTAGCAATATAATCAGCTTTTGACGAATCAATGCATTTTAAATCAGGATGCTGTTCTATTATATACTTTAGAATATCTGAGTGTGAGACGTCACTTGAAAAAATAACTCGTATCCCGAATAAATCATTTAGGCATTTATTTATGGGAATACGGCCATTCTCATGGCATAAAAAATAATGTTCTATTTTATATTCAATGGAATTTTTGGTTTTTATACGTGTATTTACTATCTGGCTTGATTCACTGAGGGAAAAAATAAAACGGACAATCTCTTCGGCTAATGTAATGAAGTCCCGATATTTCCAGACTAAGTTCAGTAGAGTATCATCATTTTTTAAGTTTGCAACGTGTGATTTCTTTAAATTAATTAAATTACGTTTTTCGGTTTTCTGCCATTTGTATGAAACGTGTTTGTATAATTCTAATATTTGTTCAATTAAACTATCCAGATTTTTAAAAATGTCAGTGTCCCTTATCATTTCTTTCATTTTATCATACCATAATTCTTGTGTATAGTATTGGGTGCCAATAATAGAGTAATATATTTGTTCGAATATATGTTCTATAAAGAGGTTAACATATTATTATTAATTTGTAAAGAGTAAATCTGAAAAGATCATATCCATCCGTGAATGAATACTACAACATACTGCGCAGGGGAAGCAGGCAGGTATCGCTGGAAAACTACCCCGAGGCTGTGGTAATGGCAGAGCCGGAGAGGAAGGATATATGATTTAGCGCGTATTGATTTTAGCATTGGTGGAAATTGTTATTTTGCACAAAAAAAGCGAAAAAAACTTTTTTTTTTGTGTATATTGACTAAATGTGTTTCGCATGATATACTCTTTATTAACTTACTCTGGCAATCAGAGACGACTAATCAAAAAGGAGGATTTAAGTTATGAAAAAGTTTGTAGCACTATTCCTGGCTCTTACTCTGACGTGTGGATTGGCGGCTTGCGGCGGTGGAAATGGCAGTGGTGACAGCGGCAGCACCAATGATGACAGCGGCAGCAGCGCGGCTGAGGACAGTACTGATACCACGGATGAGGGAGGATCGGACGAACAGGCTGCCATCAATGTCATTGCAGCACAGTATGGGCAGAATACGACAAAATGGTGGGCAGATTTCGTGAAGGATTTTACGACAGAATATCCGAACATTGATCTGACAGTGGAAGTGGAGTCCTGGAATGATATTTACACAGTAGTAAATACCCGGATTTCCAATAACGACGCGCCGGATATCTTGAATATCGACGTATTCGCGAATTATCAGGCAGACGATCTTCTGCTTCCTGCTGAAGATTTTGTTTCAAAAGAGACTTATGATAAGATGTATCCTGCATTTCTGGAGCAGTCTGATGTGGACGGCACGATCTGGGCGATTCCTGACCTGGCTTCCGCACGTGCACTGTATTACAATGCAGACATCTTAGAAGCGGCTAACGTAGAAGTTCCTACTACATGGGATGAACTGACGGAAGCATGTAAAGCGATCAAGGAATATGATTCCAAGATCTATCCATGGGGCATTGACATGACGACTGACGAAGGCCAGGCAGCATTTGCTTACTACACCTGGAATAATGGCGGCGGTTTTGTGGATGATGACGGCAACTGGGCTCTGAACAGCGCGGAGAACGTAGAGGCGATCAAGTATGCGGTCAGTCTGGTGAACGACGGATATACCAACAGCGATCCTTCTAATGATACCCGTTATGACCTTCAGGATATGTTCGGGGCAGGACAGGTTGCTATGATGATCGGACCGAACAGTATTCCTACCTATATCGCAGACGGCGGTTATTCTATCAACTATGAAGTGGCACCTATCCCGACAAACGGTGGAAATGACTCTGTTTCCGCAGGCGTTATGGATCGTTTTATGTGCTTTGACAACGGCTATTCTGACGCTGAACTGGATGCGATCAAGACGTTCTTTGATTACTTCTATGAAGATGAGCGTTACTCTGACTGGGTTCTGATGGAAGGATTCCTTCCGGCTACATCTACAGGCGGAGAGATTCTGGCAGAGGCGGATGAAAGTATGGCAAGCTGGGTTGACATTGTAGGAAGCTGTAAATTCTATCCAACCGCTAAGACGGAATGGGATGATGTAAAACAGGGCGTTATCAATGTTGAACAGCAGGCATTGCTTGGTGGTGATGTTCAAGAGCTTTTAGATGAACTTCAGGCTGAAATTGCGGAATAAGAGTTTACAGTTCCAGCGTTTCAGAACGATTTTCGGAAATTTGCCGTAAGGCGTTTCCGGATGAAACAGCATATATAGTGGGCCGGGCTGTAGTGGCCGGGCTCACTTTTTTATCATAACAGGCTTGAGAAAATATAGGGAGGTGTCCCCCATGAAAAATAAATTCTTTCGTAAGGTAGAACCTTATATCTGGATCCTGCCCAGCATCATCCTGATGGCGGTATTTATCTTGATCCCGATCATATTTGTATTCAGGATGTCGCTCAGTGATGTCAGCAAGGCCGGCATTATCAAGGGATTTTCTGGTTTAGCGAATTTTACCAAGGTGCTGAACAGTTCCGCTTTCAAACTGGTCTTGAAGAATACGATCGTCTGGACTGTGTCTGTAGTGTGCCTGTCTACCATATTAGGTTTTATACTTGCGCTGATCTTGAACAATGAGTTCCGCGGCCGTAAGATCGCCCGGGCCATTATGGTATTTCCATGGGCTACGACACTGGTCATTCAGGCAAGTGCGTGGAAATTCATTATTGATACAGATTACGGTACGCTGAATACGCTGCTGCTCCGTCTCGGGATCATTGAACAGTCCGTAAACTGGACACCTACGCCGGAAGCCTACTTCATGTGGGAGATTGCCTGCGGTATATTCGTTACGATCCCGTTTGTTACGTTCTGCGTCCTTTCCGGCCTGCAGAGCATTGATTCGACATATTATGAAGCGGCTACCGTGGACGGGGCGAACTATTGGCAGAAGCTTTTCCAGATTACGCTGCCGCTGGTAAAATCTTCTCTGACGGTAAGTACAGTGTTGAATATCATCTATGTATTCAACTCATTCCCGATCATCTGGACGATCACCAAGGGCGATCCGGCCAACCATACGGATACCCTGGTCACATACCTTTATAAGCTGGCATTCTATAATGGAAAACAGGGGCAGGCTGCAGCAGTTTCTGTGATCGGCTTCCTGATCCTGCTGGTATGCTCCAGTGTATACATGGTCTATACCCTGCGGAAAGGAGATGACTGATATGGCAAAAAAACCGCTTACATTAAAAAATGCAGTTCTGCGTACATTGCTTTATCTGGTAGTGATCATTGTCTGCGTTGTTACGCTGTATCCATATTTTGCCATGGTATGTACTGCCTTAAAAAGTAGGGCAGAGATTTTTTCCATGAATGGGACGATACTGCCGATCCATGCATTGTGGTCCAACTTTATTGATATCTGGAGCCGGGCGCCGATGGCAAATTATATGCTGAACTCGCTCCTAATCGCCGGAGGCTCTACGGTCATTGCCATGCTCTGCGGTATTCCTGCCGCATATGCCCTGGCCCGGATGAAGTTCAAAGGCCAGACTGCCTTTTTGGGGTTCGTTATTGTTTCCCAGATGTTCGCTCCGGTCGTACTGCTGATCGGTATTTACAAGGTAATGTCAATCTTAACCCTGACAGACAGTATCATTGGCCTGATCTTCATCAATGCGGCGTTCAACCAGGCATTTACGATATGGCTGCTGCGAGGGACCTTTATGGGGATCTCACCGGAGATGGAACAGGCCGCGACTATTGACGGCTGTAACCGTATCCAGGGCATGACGAAAGTCCTGCTGCCTGTAGCCGCTCCCGGTATTGTAACGACACTGATCTTTATCTTTATAAATGCATGGAACGAATATACGGTTGCTTTGTGCTTGATCTCTACCAGTGAGCGCGAACCTCTGACCGTAGGTATCAATGTATTCAACGGATACAATATGATCGAGTGGCAGTATCTGTTTGCCGCGTCGCTGTTTGCGATTGTGCCGGTAGTCATTTTGTTTATGTGCATTGAAAAGAATCTGGTCAGCGGTCTTGCATCCGGAGGTGTAAAGGGCTGATATCTGAGAAAAAAACAACGTATATCATATCGGAACGGGGCGGTTTATTCCGCCCCGTCTGCCCGTCCGCCAATATCATTCACGCAGCACTTCTACCTTACACTCATGCCGTTTACTTTCATCTTTCATGTTGTATTCGATGCCTACAGCAAGGATCCTGCCTGTACATTTTGGCTCTTCTCCTAATCTGCCGTCAAAATTCTGTACATACCGCCGGTCCTTTATCTGTTGGAGCGCACTGTTTGCAGTACCGTCTACTTTTAGCTCAATGATGATTCCGTCATCCTCTTTTTTGTAAGGATAGAAAATATAGTCCACATAACCTGTCCCTGAGCGGTCTTCCAGCCGAATGTCATAATATTCCCGTGCCTGGAGATAAACAAAAGTGATCACCTTTGAAAGCTCGGCTTCATTGCTGTATCTGATCAGCGGACTTTCTGTATTATGCACACGTTCCAGGATTTCAACCATCGTTTCGGTGTCCGCGGCTTTTGTCGCTGCAAGCATTTTACCGGATTCTGCCGCCAGGCGGTTCATGTATCCAAAGTCCGGTTTCTGCCGTACCATATCGGAAAATCGGTCCATGAGTTCTTTGTTCGGGATAGAAACATAGCCATTATTGTAGCTCAAGAAGCCATATACAACCATGGCTGAATAAATTTCATCTTTTGTATCAAGTCTCATGGAGGTTGAGGCATACTCCTGTGTGTTTGCCGGTACAGGCGTCCCACTCATCCAGCACAAAAATAAATTTGTCGCCGCTGCCGTATTCAATTGTCTTTGCCAACGCATCCCATACATCGTCCTCTTTTTCAATTTCCGCGTCAGGATAAGCTTTCATCAGATCAATGGTCAGTCTTTTTTCTATTCTTGAAATATATTGCTCATATGACTGACAGTTATTTGGCATCTCGCTAAACACAATATGAATCACATTATGCTGGTTCAGATGCCTTTGATACCATTCATAACCGGATGCTTTTAAGTAGCCGAACACTCCGCTGCTGTCTGCGCCCTTTCCAAAAAAGGAAGCGATCATATTGGCCATGACTGTCTTCCCAAAGCGGCGCGGCCTAGTGATACAGAGATATTTGGGACTCCTTCCCATGGAGGGAGCAGGCTTAATGGATCCGTTTGGTTTCAACTCAAGAATTGGTACAAGTTCATCTAAGATATCCGTCTTATCCACAAAGTATGTCAACGAAAAATCCTCTTGAAATAGGATAGATGCTTTTTTTGCATTCAGATAAACCCCCATTTTATCAGCACGCTCCTTTCTATTCCACTTCGAACCATTTCTATGTTTCTATTTTAACACTCTTCTGTCGACGGAGCAAGGTCTTGATGAATTGCGGAAAAAGGAGTATGCCCATGGCCGTAGAATATGTATGGGAGATGCCGGAAGAGGTGGATTAAAATCTGGCACAGCGTATACGGAGGATCAGGAAAATATGTACTAAAAATACCTGTAAACTGTGAAAGAATCTCGGAAAGCCTATCAGGCAGAAAGAAGAACGCAGACATTATGCCTGCGTTCTTTCTTCCTGCCAGCCAAATACATTTAGCTGTCCGATTCATTTTAATATACGTCTTTCCACTCGTCGATATTGCTTGCATCAAATTTGAATGGAGCGCCGAGGATCATTTCTGTACCGCCGTCATCAGCTGCGATCACTTCATAGTCGCCCATGTCTCCAGCTGTAAACTTGTCGCCTTCTGCGCCTGTGATCGTTCCGTCAACCAATGCCATAGAGGTGTAAGCTCCAAGACGTCCAAGGTCGATCGGGTTCCACAGATACATATATGGGCAGGAGTGATCGTCGTCATCACCGATGTACTCTGCCATCTCAGATGGAAGTCCAAGTCCTGTCAGTTTTACAGAAGATTTCTCATCCTGAAGAACCTTTGCTGCTGCGTTGATACCAACAGTAGTAGGAGCGCAGATTACTTTCAGATCCGGGTATTTTGCAAGCAGAGCCTGTGTCTGGTCTGTAGATTTCTGAGGCTCGTCATCACCGTAAGCTACTTCTACCAGTTCCAGCCCTGAATACTTGTCGTCGCTTTCCATAACTTCTTTCATAGCGTCGATCCATGCATTCTGGTTTGCTGCCTGTGATGTTGCGGAAAGAACTGCCCACTGTCCTTCTCCGCCGGAGATATCAAGTACGGCATCCATCAGAGCCTGTCCGATTTCCTGGACTCCAGCCTGGTTTACGAATACCTGACGGCTGTCAGGGTTTGTCTTAGAGTCTTCGCAGCATACCTTGATGCCTGCGTCCATAGCTTCTTCCAATGCTGCCTGCAGTGCGTTCTCATCATTTGCCGCGATACAGATGGAGTCAACGCCCTGGGAGATCAGAGACTGGATAACAGAAACCTGGGCATCTGCTGTAGCAGATTCCGGATGCTTCACGATTGCTGTGCCGCCTGCTGCTTCAATGACTTCCTGGAAACCTTCTGCAGTCTTCTCATTGAATGGATTTCCGGCAGACTTTGTTACGATTGCATAAGTGCCGCCGCCGCTGCTTTCGCCGCCGTCGCTGTCAGCGTCATCGCCTGAATCGCTGGAAGCTGTGCTGCTTCCGCTGTCGGCATTGCTGTCGCTTCCGCCGTCATTTCCGCCGCCGCATCCTACTGCAAGAGTAGCTACCATAGCGGTACACAACAAAACGCTTAATAATTTTTTCTTCATGTTTGTTTCCTCCCTTGGAATTTTTTTTATACAAAGTGCCCGGACTCCTGCCAATGTGCCAGTATATCAGGACACTTGGTATCGTAAATGAAATAATACGAAAAATAAATCGTCAAAATTATAAATTGGATACTTCAAAAATCAATGGACATTTTCCCTATCATCACGCTTTTTTCTTGATATTCAGCCGTGATGAAATATTTGGAAGTAGTACCGCCAGGATCAGAAGGATACCCAGGATGATCAGGATCAGCTGTGGGTTCATGTTGATCTGGCCAAGCCCGATGCGCAGGCAGATAATGGTAAAACCGGAAATAATACCGCCGATCAGCCTTCCCTTTCCGCCGGAGGTGGAGATTCCGCCGAATACTGCCATTGCGATCGCATCCATTTCAAAACCATTTCCTGTAGTCGTGTTTGCACCGTAAAGCACAGAGGTAAGGAACAGCGCTGCAAGCCCTGCCATGAAGCCCATCACCGTGTAGATGACCAGCCGGATGGTCTGTACATGGATACCGGAATAATATGCTGCCAGCCGGTTGGAGCCAATTGCATATACGCTTCTCCCGAAAGTTGTTTTTGCCAGGACTACGCTGAATATCACTGCCGCGATGATCACTACAAAAAAGATATAAGGAACAATCCCTACTTTTCCAGCGATCATACGGAAACCGTCTGCATTTGTCAGGGAGATAGAACCTCCGCTTCCCAATGCGATTTCTGCAATTCCGCGGAATACGATCTGCGTGCCCAATGTTACGATCATTGGGGGCAGTTCCTGAAAGTTGGTGAGGATCAGTCCGTTCACCAGGCCACAGACAGTACCAACGAATAAGCATACCAGAATGACAGCGCCGAAAGGCAGTCCATTGTTGGAGGCCATACAGGTCATGGTAGCTGCCAGGCAGACTGTAGCGCCTACAGAAATATCAATTTCACCAAGCACCAGTATAAACGCCATTGGGAATAACAGGAACATTTCTGTCAGGTACTTCGGCATTTCCCTCAAAACATTCTGGAACTGATAGCTTTGGGAGATACTTGCACAAAAAATATTGATCAAGATAAATAATACGACTAACATGCCTTCCCAGCAGAGTAATGTCTTTTTTAGGGACTTCTCTGGTACGTTAGCAATGGTTCTTCCAGATTTTCCTGCCATAGTTACATCTCCCTTCCTTTCAGATTGTTTTTATCCATCATCCGCTGTGTAATGACGTTCAGTACGATTACCACCAGGATGATGACCCCTTTTACTGTATTCTGCGCAATAGCTTCGATTCCTACGAGCGGAAGAGCCTTTGCGATGATTGCCAGGATCAGAGAGCCTAAAAGCGCTCCGGCCACGCTTCCGCGTCCGCCTGTCATGCTGACGCCGCCGATTACGCAGGCTGCAATGACATCCATCTCCCTGCCGTAGAGCATATTCGGCTGTGCGGAAGAGTAGATCGAAACCGCAAGCGCCCCGCAAAGCCCGGCAAGTGTGCCCATTACGGTATAAACCATCAGTTCAACATTGGAGGTGTTGATACCGGAAATCTGGGCTGCTTCCCGGTTACTTCCCACTGCATAAACCATTCTTCCGATTTTGGTCCATTTCATCACAATGAAGAAAATGACGTAGCAGATGACCATGACGATGATCACGTTATTGATCCCCAATACACTGCCCAGTGCAAAATCCTTAAATGTTCCCAGATTTTCAGCGCTTGCCCACTGGCTGTTGGCGATGATATAGGCAAGTCCGCGGTAGATGTACATAAAGCCCATGGTCGCGATGATCGGCAGTACTTTTCCTTTTGAGATGATCAGCCCGACCAGCAGCCCGCACAGCGCGCCGATTCCAATCGCGATCAAAAACAAAAGAAATGTATTCTGCACAACACTGTACTTCATAAGCATACCTACCGACATGCCGGAAAATGCCAGCGTAGAAGCGATGGAAATATCAATTCCGCCTATCAGCAGTACTCCCAGCATTCCTAATGTCATGATCATGATAACCGCATTGTTTTTCAACATATCCGAAATAGATTTTAATGTCATGAAAGAAGGACTCCGCAGAGAGATCACTACACACAGGACGATCAACACAATGAACAGACTCGCTTCACGGGAATCGGTAATTTTCTTTAAGATTGATTTATTCTCTTTCATCTTCCCTGTTCCCCCCTTACTTTGATTTTTCCATGGCAAGCTCCAGGATGCCTTCCTGTGTCGCCTCGCCTCGGTTTAATTCTCCGGTTACTTTTCCGTTGCACATAACGATGATCCGGTCGCTCATACCAAGAATCTCCGGCATCTCAGAGGAGATCAGGATGATCGCGTATCCCTGCTTTGCAAGGTCGCCCATGATCTGATAGATCTCTGCCTTCGCGCCGACGTCAACACCCTTAGTCGGTTCATCCATGATCACGACCTTCATTTCCTGGCCTAATGCTTTGGCAACAACAACTTTCTGCTGGTTACCGCCGGAAAGTGAGGAGGCCGGATCGAAAATGGTCACTGCCTTTGTATCGACTTCTTCCAAAAGCTCTTTGGAAATCTCGCGTTCTTTTTTCTCATCGTTAAATCCGCTCTTCGCATATTTGCCCATAGTTGGGAGAACTACATTCCTTCCCAGGCCCCAGCTCATGATCAGGCCTTCTTTCTGACGGTCTTCCGGGAGCAGGATGATTCCCTGTTTCATAGCGTCGGACGGCTGTTTGATCTGTATCGGCTTTCCCTCCAGATACACTTTGCCTTCGTCCGGCTTCGTAATCCCACATACACTTTCCACAACTTCTGTACGTCCGGCGCCGACCAGGCCGGTCAGGCCTACGATCTCGCCCGCATGTACAGCAAAGGATACGTTTTTAAAGTATCCCATTCTGGAAAGCCCTTCGACCTTCAGCATCTCTGCTCCGATCTTGACCTCCGGTTTCGGGAACAGATCTTTGATCTCACGTCCGACCATGGCTTTGATCAGATCTGCATTCGTGATTCCGTCTACATTATAAGTTCCGATATACTGAGAATCACGGAATACGGTAATCCTGGAAGCCAGGCGGTACATATCTTCAAAACGATGGGAGATGAAGATAATGGATACTCCGTCCTCTTTCAGTTTATCAACGATCCGATAAAGCTCCTCGGACTCATTCTTTGTCAGCGCGGCTGTCGGCTCATCCAGAATGATGATCCTTGCATTGGTCGAAAGTGCTTTTGCAATCTCCACCATCTGCTGCTGTGCGACACTTAATGCTCCCATCTCGTCCGTGGCTTTGAAATCCGCGTTCAGCTGTTCTAACAGCTTTGTTGCTTCTTCATTCATTCTTTTCCATTGGATCATGCCGTTTTTGATGATCTCATGGCCCATGAAAATATTCTCTGCAACGCTCAGGTCCGGATAAGATGTGGGATGCTGGTACACGGCTGCGATCCCTGCCGCCTGCGCGTCCCTGGGACCCTTAAAATCTACTTTCTGCCCGTCTAAGAACATCTCGCCTTCTTCAGCCTTATGGACACCGGTAATGACTTTTATAAACGTAGACTTTCCAGCGCCGTTTTCGCCCATCAGTGCATGAACTTCGCCTTTTTTTAACTGAAACTGCACGTTGTTCAATGCCTTTACGCCAGGAAAGATTTTTGTGATCCCTTTTAATTCCAAAACAAAATCTGACACCTGCTTTACCCTCCTTCTTTTTGATACCTTTGTATGCAGAAAATCTGCCGGCAGCAGATTTTCTGTATGAGTTTATTGTAACAGGCAGGATTTTCACATAAAACAGCAAATTTTTTCGATTAAGGGTAAATTCTTTTTATTGCATTTTATATCGTATTTGTTAAAATAAAGATAACTGGACCAACTGAAAATACAGAATGGAGATGCAGGCCGGAGGGGCTGGCTGCGTAAAAAGGAGACAAAGGAGAAATGAAACTGTTAATTGCTGATGATGAATTATTGACAAGGGAGGGGCTTGCCTCATCAATTGACTGGGAAAGTCTGGGGATTCATCAGATTTTTCAGGCAGACGACGGAATCCGCGCTCTGCATATTGCAAAACTGCACGAGCCGGATATCATTTTGTCCGATATCCGCATGCCGAGGATGAATGGAATTGAAATGGTGGAAAAGCTGGCGGAAGTCCTGCCGGACACCAGCATTATCTTTATGAGCGGTTATTCTGATAAGGAATATCTGAAAGCCGCTATTAAGCTGAAAGCCATTGATTATGTAGAAAAGCCGCTGAATCCAGAGGAAGTCAGGGAGACCGTGTTAGAGGCTATCAGCCGCCGCCAGCAAGTCTTGCGTTCCCGCCAGAACGAAGACCTGCTGTCCCTGGAAACGGCATCAAATCTGGCACTGCTTTTGACAAAGCCTTATAAGGATAACAGCGAAAAAATAGAAGCTCTTATAAAGGAACTGGGATTTGAACTGACTCCGGAGAGCGCTTTTGCCACATACATTATAAAGCTTCGGACAGAGGAACCCATTTCTGTACTGATCAAGGAAGTAAGAGATAAGCTGAAAGATTTTCTGAAAAAGTCCCATATGTGTTCGGTTTATATAAGGATGCATTCGGTTTATCATGTATTTCATATTATAGGAAAGGAAACGGCGCCTTCTGCTACGGCGCTTTCCACGATCGGGATGTTTTTTAAGGAGCAGTTTGAACCCTTTGGCTTCTTTGTTATAAGCCAGGGGGATGTTGTACGGGGGATTGCAAGGGTATACCAGTCCTATACTTCGGCTGTCGTCGCCTTACAGAGCAGTTTTTTCTTCCCGTCCGGTACGCTGCTTACTACAGAGGATGTAAGTTCCTTTACGTTTACGCCGGACGGGGCGGTGGGAATGGAAAATGATGTGGGTGAATTTACCGAAGCATTGGAAGAAAAAGATCTGGACCGCTGCAAGGCTTTTCTGGACAGCCTGCATCAGAGATCTTACAGGAACTACCGTCTTTTGCCGAATCAGATAAAAGATACTTATTATAAATTGTTCATTATTTTAAATGACTGCCGCCAGAAATGGAAATTATCGACAGATTCCACAGATGTTGATTCCAGCGAAAGTATTATAGAATATCTGGAGGATTGTTTTACTTATGAAGAACTGCACCAGACGCTGGACGAGCGCACCAGGCAGTTGTTCCGGCGTTTAGATTCTTATGTGCCGGAGGATAATACGATCTTTATGATCAAGGATTATATCGCGAAGAATTACAGCAACGATTTGCTGTCTATCAAAGAAATCGGCGATTATGTAAAATTATCTGCGTCGTATGTATGTACATATTTTAAGGCGCAGACAGGCCAGACGCTGAATCAATACCTGACGGAATACCGCATGGAAAAGGCGATGCGTCTATTAGAAGATGTGCGGAACCAGATTGCGGATATTTCTGCAAAAGTCGGGTACAGCAACGGGAATTATTTCAGTAAGAGTTTTAAAAAATTTGCCGGGCTGACTCCGTCGAAATACAGGGAAAAGATGTTAGGGTAATTTAACAATGAAATCATTTTTTAGCCGTATGAAACGGTTTTATACAAATTTACGTCTGCAGACAAAATTGACCATTACACATCTGGTCATTGTGACTGTCCCGATGGCTGCAATTACGGTGCTGTTTGTGACGCAGCTTTATGACATGATCGTGTCAGATACTGTGCGCAGTGAACAGGAAGCAGCGATCCAGACAGCGCCTTTGATCGAAGATACGGTACTGAATATCCTGGATGCCCACGAAAGCCTGACAAACCATGAGTTCTATTATAAGCTGGTCAATCCTGCCCGTGTGGAATCTCTGGAGGATTTTGCGGATTCCGGGGAGGCAGAAGATTTCGCTTTGGAGGTACAGTCGCTGATACAAAACAATCTGATCGGGGATATCCGTCTCTATATGGATGTTCCTGAACAGGAGCCTTTTTTTTCGCAAAGTTCTCTTCGGGGAATCGCCGAGCCTATGGACCATGTCCGCAGGACCTATTGGTACGGCATTTTTGCAGGCGAGCCAGGTACGATCAAACTATTTTGCCCGTCCTTTTATCTGGGCAGCTATGAAAAGAAGACATATGGGGATATTGCATATATTTCCAGGGGACGGATGATCTATGAGGGAAAATGGGTTCCGTTCTATCTTGCGGTTTATTTTTCGCAGGAAGAGCTGGATGATCTATTGAAAAATAATCTGACTTCTAACAGCAGTGTAGCCTATATCATCAATGACCGTGACAGCATGGTGGCTACGACAGATATTGCGTTGTCCGGAACCTATCATTTTAGTTATGACGTTGTGCAGGAATCAGTAATGTCTTCAAACAACTTTATCAGGAGAAATATTCTCGGAGAAGATGTTTATGCCGGGTTTAACCGGATACGGAATACGAACTGGTATATGGTGGTGGCCATTCCGTCTACTCCGTTGATCCACAAGAGCCGTGTGATCATAGGGTTGTTTGTGATGGTTTATCTGGGATGTATCCTTGCGTCTTTCATGATCGCTACACTGCTTTCACGGTCTCTGACAAACCGCCTTTCCGTGATCGTTGAGCAGATGAGCAAGTGCCGTCTGGGGCTTCCCGAGGCGCTGCCGGATTCAGACGTACAGGACGAGATTGGGGAACTGTTGGATTCTTATAATTATATGACCAAAATGATCCATGAACTGGTGGAAGAGCAGGCAAAAGCAGCGGAGGATTTGCGGATTGCCGAGTTTAACTCCCTGCAGGCGCAGATGAATCCGCATTTTCTATATAATACGATGGACATGATCAACTGGCTTTCACAGCAGGGGCGTTCCCAGGAGGTTACCGTTGCGGTCCAGAAGCTGTCCCGGTTTTACAAACTGACTTTAAGCCGGAAGCAGTCTTTGAGTACCATCCAGGACGAACTGGAGCATGTATCGATCTATGTGGAGCTTTTGAATATGCGGTTTGCCGACAACATTGATTTTATTGTGGATATGCCGGACAGTCTCATGGAGCGCGCGATTCCGAAATTGACATTCCAGCCGGTAGTGGAGAATTGTATTTTACATGGCATTATGGAAAAAGAGGAAAAGGAAGGAACCATTGTGCTGACCGGATGGGAGGAAGAGAAAGGCATTGTGATTTTGATCTCCGACGACGGAGTCGGGATTGCGCCGGAAAAGCTGGAGAATATCCTTGCTGAGAAAAAAATTGAGGCCGGGAGCTCCGGGACAAATATCGCGGTTTATAATACACACAGGCGGCTGCAGTTGATGTATGGACAGGAATACGGCCTGAAATACAATAGTACCCTTGGCGTGGGAACAGAAGTGGAGATCCGGATACCGTGAGGTTTTTCTTTTGGTTTATCCGGGAGAGGTATAAGATAAAATGATACATCATAATTATAGGTATGGAATATAGAGGATCCGCAGAGGATTTGACAGGAGTTTTAGGATATGGACCAGAAAATGAAAAAAATATGGCTGGAAGTGGGACTGGCCGTTGTCCTTGTTGTGTGCCTTGCATTTCTGGGCGCCAAGATGGGAGCCGAACAGCAGGAGAAAAATACGAAGATCGTAAAAGCAGAAGCAGAGAATGACGCTGCAGCCAAAAAACAGGACGGGAAAGAAACCGGAAAAAATGCAGAGGGTGAAAAAGAGGGCGCAGATTCCAACGGGGCTGATCCTGCGGCTGAAACGGAAGAGGTGATCGCGGACGGACAGTACCCGATCATGGGAAAAAGCTCCGTAACAGTAGAGCAGATGATTTCTTATTTTAATACCGGCAATGTACCCTATCCGGCGGAACAACTGTCAAAAGGCGGGGCGGATTCTATTGAGGCCTTCTGCCAGATGTATTATGAGGAATCGACTGCAGAAGGAGTACGCCCGGAAGTAGCGTTTGCCCAGACAATGAAAGAGACCGGATGGCTGCAGTATGGAGGGGATGCATCTATTGAACAGTTTAATTTTGCAGGCTTAGGCACTACAGGGGGAGGCGTCCCAGGTAATTCCTATCCCGATGTCCGTACCGGGATCCGGGCCCAGATCCAGCATTTGAAAGCGTATGCAACGGCGGATGCATTGTCTCAGGAGTGTGTGGATGACCGGTATGAATATGTCATGAAGGGGAGCTCGCCTTATGTAGAGTGGCTCGGCCAGAATGAAAACCCACAGGGCCAGGGCTGGGCGACGGCGGAAAATTATGGGTATTCGATTGTGGATATGATCCATAAGATGAATCAGTGAAGCTGCTATCCGCGGCGCCTGGGCCGTGACTGTAATTCAGTGAAAATGGGGCTTGAAAAAGGCCTTCCTGTGAGTTATAATAGCTTCTGTAAAAAGAATAAGATCTTCAGGGCAGGGTGCGACTCCCTACCGGTGGTAAGGAACGATAGACAAGACAGACGGTCACGCTGCTTTCTGTCGTTTTAAAGCCCACGAGCCGTAAGGCATGATTCGGTGTGATTCCGAAGCCGACAGTACAGTCTGGATGGAAGAAGATGATAAGCGTAGGATACGGTATATCGTTTCGCAGATAGGATCATTGCTCTGGGATGTTTTCATTCCAGAGTTTTTTCTGAAAACGAATCTTCATATCCGGGATGACAGTGCCTTGAACATTTTGTTCAAGGCTATTTTTAGTGTGCTGTTGTATGCAGGGAAAGCTGCCGGCGGCAGGCTTTCTGTATGGAATATGGGGACTTTTTGATTTTCGAGGAGGATGGATAAATGAACGATCAACAGTATATGCGGATGGCACTGCAGCTTGCCGAAAAAGGCTGTGGTTTTGTTGCACCAAACCCTATGGTGGGTGCGGTGATCGTAAAGGACGGACGGATCATCGGACAGGGATGGCATGAGAGATATAGAGGATCCCATGCGGAGCGCAATGCATTGGCTTCATGCACGGAATCCCCCAGGGGGGCAGACATGTATGTGACACTGGAGCCATGCTGCCATCATGGGAAACAGCCGCCTTGTGTAGACGCCATTCTGGAAGCAGGCATCCGGCGGGTAGTGATAGGTTCTACAGACCCGAATCCGCTGGTCAGTGGAAAAGGGATCCAGATCTTACGGGAGAATGGGGTGGAAGTGACGGAGAACATTTTACAGAAAGAATGCAGTGCGTTAAATGAGGTGTTCTTCCATTATATCCGTACAGGCAGGCCCTTTGTGGTGATGAAATATGCCATGACTCTGGATGGAAAGATTGCGGCTTATACCGGCGTGTCAAAATGGATTACCGGAGAAGCAGCCAGAAACCATGTGCATCAGCAGCGTCACCGGTTTACCGCGATCATGACAGGAGTGGGGACAGTACTGGCAGACGACCCATTGCTGACCTGCCGCATGGAAGGCGGAAGAAATCCCCTCCGTATTATCTGCGATTCTCACCTGCGTACTCCGATAGACGCAAAAGTGGTTACCACTGCGGGGCAGGTTCCTACCATAATTGCCACCTGCTGTGACGACCGGGAGAAGCAGCTTGATTATGAGGCCCAGGGCTGCCGTATCCTGCTTGTGGGGGAAAAGGATGACCAGGTAAATCTACAGGAGATGATGGAAAAATTAGGAAACGAGCAGATTGACAGTATCTTAATGGAAGGAGGCGGAGGCCTGAACTGGACTGCGCTGAAAAGCGGAATTGTGCAAAAGGTGCAGGCCTATATAGCGCCGAAACTGCTGGGAGGGCAGAAAGCAACCACCCCGGTGGAAGGAGCCGGAGCGCCATCGCCGGATGAAGCCATTTTTCTGAAAAACAGCCGGATGATTAAGCTGGGAGAGGACTTTCTGATCGAAAGCGAGGTGGACTCGGATGTTTACCGGGATTGTTGAAGAAACAGGGACTGTAGAGCGGATCCAGAGAGAAACCCATTCGGCGGTGCTGACCATCCGGGCTGAAAAAGTTCTGGAGGATACGAAGATTGGAGACAGCATCGCAGTCAATGGGGTCTGCCTGACTGTTACAAGCCTCTTGCCAGGCTGCTTTTGCGCGGATGTGATGCACGAAACCGTAGAGAGGTCTGCCCTGATCGGGCTGAAAAGCGGCAGCCATGTGAATTTGGAACGCGCTATGCCTGCCAACGGAAGGTTTGGCGGCCATATCGTGGCAGGCCATGTGGACGGAGTCGGTAAGATCACCGGCATCCGGCGTGACGATACGGCTGTCTGGTATGAGATGCAGGCCCAGCCGTATGTCCTGCGGTATATTGTTGAAAAAGGCTCTGTTACGGTGGATGGCATCAGCCTGACCGTAGCCAGGACGGGCAAGGATAGTTTTTCCATATCAGCCATCCCCCATACGGTAGGACATACCGTCTTAAAAGAACGCAGGGAAGGCGACCTGGTAAATCTGGAAACGGATATCATCGGCAAATATGTGGAGAAATTGTTAGCGCCTTCTGTTTCGGCACAGCCCAAGAGCGGGATCACAGAAGAATTTTTAGCCAGATATGGGTTTTAAGGAATTTTATCACATTTGTTTGTATAAGAAATTGGAGACTGGATCAGGCAGGAGATGGCTTTCTAAAAATGTGGTCCAGACAATGGTAACATTTTGATTCCGGTTTATCCGGGGTGGGAGGAGAACGAAGATGTTTCAATTTAACACGGTAGAAGAAGCGCTGGAAGAAATGAGAAATGGCAGGATCGTGCTGGTGACAGACGATTCGGACCGGGAGAATGAGGGAGACTTTATCTGTGCGGCGGAATTTGCTACGACAGCCAATATTAATTTTATGGCGACACACGGAAAGGGGCTCATCTGCATGCCCATGTCCGAGGAATATGTGAGGAAACTTCAGATCCCACAGATGGTCACCCAGAATACAGACAACCATGAGACTGCATTTACGGTTTCCATCGACCATGTATCAACGTCTACCGGGATTTCTGCCGAAGAACGTTCCGTTACGGCGATGAAATGTGTGGAGGAAGATGCAAAGCCGGAGGATTTCCGCAGGCCCGGCCATATGTTCCCACTGCTGGCAAAGAAGAACGGCGTCCTGGAGCGCAACGGGCATACGGAAGCCACAGTAGACCTGTGCAGGCTGGCAGGATTGAAGGAATGTGGGCTTTGCTGCGAAATCATGCGTGAGGATGGGACGATGATGCGGACCTCCGAACTGATGGAACTGGCAAAACAATGGAATATAAAATTTATTACGATACAGGCCCTGCAAAACTATCGAAAATGCCATGAAAAACTGGTAGAACGTGTCACAGAGACGAAGATGCCTACAAAATACGGAGATTTTACGGCTTATGGTTTTGTGAACCAGGTCAATGGGGAACATCATGTGGCGCTGGTAAAAGGAGAGATCGGTGATGGAAAGGATGTGCTGTGCCGTGTTCATTCGGAATGCCTGACCGGAGATACTTTCGGGTCGCTCCGCTGCGACTGCGGCCAGCAGTTTGCCGCGGCCATGACTCAGATTGAAAAAGAGGGGCGCGGGATCCTGCTGTATATGCGTCAGGAAGGACGCGGGATCGGGCTGATCAACAAACTGCGTGCCTATGAGTTGCAGGAGCAGGGCATGGACACGCTGGAAGCCAATCTGGCGCTGGGGTTTGCCGGAGACGAGAGAGAATATTATACAGGCGCTCAGATCCTGCGTGACCTGGGTGTGAAAAGTATGCGGTTATTGACCAATAATCCGGACAAAGTTTACCAGCTTTCCGAATTTGGCATGGAGATCACAGAACGGGTGCCGATCCAGATGCCTGCCACGGCGCACGATCTGTTTTATCTGAAAACAAAAGGAAAGCGTATGGGGCATATTTTACACTATGAAAATGAAGAGAGGAGTATTGTATCATGAGGACATTGGAAGGAAAACTGGTATCAAAAGGAATCAGGGTTGGGATTGTTGCGGCCCGTTTTAATGAGTTCATTACATCGAAATTGGTAAGTGGGGCCATGGACGGCCTGCTGCGCCATGATGTAAAGGAAGAGGACATCCATGTGGCATGGGTTCCAGGGGCATTTGAGATTCCGCTCATTGCCTCAAAAATGGCGAAGAGTGGGAAGTATGACGCGGTGATCTGCGTAGGAGCGGTGATCCGGGGCAGCACCAGCCACTATGACTATGTCTGCAATGAAGTGTCTAAGGGCATTGCCGCTGTCTCCCTGGAGAGCGAGATTCCGGTGATGTTCGGCGTGCTGACTACGGAAAATATTGAACAGGCTATTGAACGGGCAGGCACAAAGGCCGGTAATAAAGGGTATGACTGTGCTTTAGGGGCCATTGAGATGGTGAATCTGATCCGAGAGATCGAAAATTGATCCGGCGATATCCCATCTATATGTACTGCATGTACTGCTTTTACCGTTCCCGATGGAATTTCCGGTATTCCTGCGGAGACATGGAAAACCGTTCGGTGAAAAGTTTCCGGAAATGGCTGACATTGGAGTATCCGATCTGGGAGGAGATCCCACTGACCGGGAGGTCGGTCTTCTCCAATAAAGCAGCCGCATGATTCAGACGGATCTGCTGAATATTCTTTGAAAAGCTTGCGCCTGTATAATCCTGGATGAGACGGATCAGATGGCGCTCGCTGTAATGGAAAAAATCTGCCATTTCTTTCAGGCTGATATCTTGATAATTATTTTCCATATATTTCAGCAGAAAGACAAAATCAGGATCATCATTTGCACCGGTAGGGTTTGGGATAAAAACATCCTTTTCATGATTCCGGAGTAAAAAGGAAAAGAACAATTCGGCAATCTGATTTTTTACCGCATTCTTATAACGTTTATCATAGCATTCCTCCCGATAGAGATATTCCAGGATCTGGAAAAGGCTGTTGTCATTTCCGGCATGGAATAAAAGGTAGGAATGCTCTTTGTTATGGTAAAGTGTTTTCTGGAAAAAATCTCCCAGGATGGTTTTATTTGTCAAGGTATTTAAAAATGCCGAGTTAAATGTGCTGGAACGTATCAAAATATTGATCACCAGGCTGTCATCGTCTGCGGCATGGATCGCATGCATCGTCCCGGGGGCCATGATCAGGATATCACCTTTGGATAAATATTGCTGCTGGCCGTTGATATAGTGGCTGCAGGAACCTTCCACAAGACAAAGGATCTCAAAGAAGCTGTGGGTGTGGAGGAATGCAGGGAGATACCGCAGATGCCTTGCGATCTGCAGATCATCTCCGGAGGCGATAAAAGATTCTTCCAGCAGGTGGTTGTCCATTTGGAATTTCATATGAAAACGCTCTGAAATTTCATGGTTGATCTTCAAAGCTAAATTGCTTGAAACAGGATTCTGCAAAAAGGTGGGATTTTCCCCTTTTGTCTGTAAATACAGTTCTTTCAAATAATCCTCAATTTTAAAATCTATGTTTTCCGCTCTGCGCGGAGAGTACATGGTACACATGTTATAACAATTCTGCTTATAGGCCTTCATAGTGGTTCCTCCGCAAATTTTGTAAAATGTCCGGTCTGTCAAACCGATTGTTCTGCGAATCTTAGCTATTGTAATCATATCACGCATTTTCTGGATTGTCACTTTTTTTTCCGGCAATGTCACTTTTCGTGCTGTTTTGCAGGAAGGAGAATTGTTATAGTTATCCTGCGGCTTACAGTTGTATGAAAATCAGCGGAGAGGCCCCCAAATAAGGCCTGCTCAGGAAACAGTCCGTTGATTTTTATAAAAAGCCAGATGTTATCAAAAAAGAGAGGAGAGAGAAAGAATGTCTAAGGAATCTTTGAAGACGACAAAAAAAGAAGCAACACCAGCATTTACATTTTTTTACGCAACCTCTGCATATGGCCCGGCAGCAATCATGGCGGCGGTGGCGGCAACATTTATTTCACCGTTTATGACAGATACGATGCTCCTGCCTGCAGCAGCCTGCTCTGTGATTATGTTTATCTCCAGTCTGTGGGATGCGGTCAATGATCCGATGATGGGGGTCATTGCTGACCGGACGAGTACGAAGTGGGGGCGTTACCGTCCATGGCTTATCCCGGCGCCAGTGCTCTTGACCGTTTTTTCTACTTTAATGTGGATCAATCCGAATCTGCCGACAATGGCAAAGGCTGTATTTTTCCTGATCGTGTATATGGGCTATGGAATGACCAGGACGATGTTTACGATGCCTCATGTGGCGCTGCTTCCGGCTTGTGTGAAAAGTGATAATGAGAGAAACCATGTTATCCATTTCGGTGCAATACTGAATACGGCGGCATTTTCCATTGCGTCCTCTTTTACACCGCAGATGAAAGCTTTTTTTGAAAATCTTTTCCATATTGACAATGGATATGTACCGATGATGCTTGTATTCGGCGTCATGTCCTGTATCACTTTCTGGGGACTGTTTAAAACTTCCGAAGAAAAGTATGTGGTAGAGGCAGAAGAAAAGGCGAATGCCAAGGATATCTTTAAGGTGCTCGGCGAAAAAGAACTTTGGCCGCTGCTGATCGTATGGCTTACATTTTTCATCGGCTATGGATTGAATTTCGGAACAGCAGTGTACTATCTGATGTATTATCTGGAGAATCCGGGACTGATCACACCATTCTTCCTGATGCTCACCGTGACAGGATTCGTGGCGATCACATTCCTGTTCCCACTGATGCTGAAGATATTTAAGACAGGCCAGAGGGTATATATCTTTACATTGATCGTAAGTGGTATTTTATATATCCTGCTATTCCTTTTTGGAAAATACAACGTGACGCTGATGCTTGTAATGTCCGGGCTGGTAAATCTGGTTACGACTCCGCAGATTGCGCTGATGTCCATACTGACGATTGACGCGATTGATTTTATGCAGTGGAAGACGCACAGGAGTTCAAACGGTATCATCGCTTCTATAAAAGGATTTGCGGAAAAATGTGGAAGTACTGTAGTGAATACCGGTATTCTGGCTATTCTGGCAGTGTCTGGATATATTCCGAATGCCATCGGGCAGGAACCGGCCAGCGCGCTCTTTGCGATCAATGCTACACGCTTTGGGATTCCGGTTATTTTTGCAGTCATCCAGCTGCTCTGCCTGCGGAAAAACCCTGCAGAGATTCATAGGAAAGAGATTGAGGAAATGAAAGCAAGGGAAGCGGCAGAAAAATAAAATATGATGATAGAAAGGAAAAGGCTGTTCTGGGATGGAGCAGCCTTTATCTGTGATGATAAAACATTTCTCTTTTGCTAAAACTTCTGTTATAATATATGTCACCAACTGGAGCGAAGCGGAAGTTGATGACATATGTAAATTGATTACTAAACAGGAGGATGTTATATGAAAAATCGATATAGGAAATGTCTGCTGCCGGGGATCTTGTCTGTCATGCTGCTGGCAGGATGTGCCGGTGCGGATATAGGAGAAACGGGAGAGGACGCGGCCCGGGATCAAACAGAACACACTACGGATTCGAAATCGGACGACTCCGCGGAGGGAATCGCCTTTGAGGGCCAGGACATGGAAGGAAATCCGGTCTCGTCAGATATTTTTTCGGAATCAAAGCTTACGATGGTCAATGTATGGGCTACCTACTGCAGTCCATGCCTGAATGAGATGCCGGCGCTGGGAGAGCTTGCGCAGGAATACGATCCTGGAGATTTTCAGATCATCGGAATCGTGAGTAATGTACAGGAAGGCGGGGATGAGGATAAGATTAGGCTTGTGGAGGTGCTGATCGGGCAGACTAGCGCCGATTATCCCCATCTGCTTGTAAATCAGTCTTTGTATGACAGCCTCCTTGCCGACGTAACGGCTGTGCCTACAACATTTTTCTTTGATCAGGACGGAAAGCTTCTGGATAGTGTCCTGGGCTCCAGAGAAAAATCAGAATGGGAAGAGATGATTCAGGGATTTTTGGGAGAATAGGGAATTCTATCAAAGTATGCTAAGATGTGTCAGGAGGGTCTGCTATGGGAAGTTATTTAAATCCTGGAAATGAAAAATTCCGGCAATGTTTAAATTCCGAAATATATATTGACAAAACAGGGCTGATCAAATATTGCAGCCGGGTCATGGATTCATTACAGAAATATATCTGCATGAGCCGTCCCCGCAGATTTGGAAAATCCGTGACAGCGGATATGCTGGCGGCATATTACAGCAGGGGGTGTGATTCTTCGGAACTGTTTGCGGGATATGAAATTGCAAAGGACGAAGATTATGCAAAACATCTAAATCAATATCATGTGCTGTTTTTGAATATGCAGGAATTTTTAAGCCGTACAGATTCCATGGAAAAAATGTTGGGCCGGTTAAAAAATCGGGCTATCAGGGATTTGGTCAGAGAATATCCGCAGGCAGACTATTATGATAAACAGGATTTGATTGGATGTATGCAGGATGTATATGATGAAACAAAGATCCCATTTATCATCATCATTGACGAATGGGACTGCATTTTCAGGGAATACAGCACAAAAAAAGAAGCGCAGAAAATGTATCTGGATTTTCTGCGGGATATGCTCAAAGACAAGGGATATATCGCGCTATGCTATATGACAGGCATCCTCCCGATCAAAAAGTACGGGACTCACAGCGCTTTGAATATGTTTGATGAATTTTCCATGACCTTTCAGGGAGAATTGGCACAGTATGTAGGCTTTACAGAGGAAGAGGTCAGGGGATTATGTGAACGGTATGACATGGATTTTGAAGAGACGAAGAGGTGGTATGACGGGTATTGTCTGGAAGGCGTTGGCTCAGTCTACAACCCCCGATCCGTAGTCAGCGCCATGCGCTTTGGAAAGTTTCAGTTTTACTGGAACCAGACAGAGACCTTCGAGGCGCTCCGTACCTATATTGATATGAATTTTGAAGGATTAAAAGATTCGATCCTGAAAATGATGGACGGCAGGAACGGAGTTGCAGTGGATGTCCGGAGCTTTACAAACGATATGGTGACGTTTCATTCCAAGGATGATGTGCTCACGCTTCTTGTGCATCTGGGGTATTTGGGCTACCGCAGCGATACACAGGAAGTATTTATACCAAATGAAGAGATTTTAAATGAATATATCACTTCCATCAGCAATTCCGATTGGGGAGAAGTATCGAGGGCATTGAAAAATTCAAGAGAAGCCTTAAACGCGATCTGGAACCGGGATGAGGCATTGGTGGCAAAAGCAGTAGAAGAGGCCCATTTTGAGAACTCTTACCTGCAGTATAACGATGAAAACGCGCTTAGCTACACCATTTCGCTGGCATTTTATGTGGCACGTAATTATTACACTGTGATCAAGGAGTTTCCAACCGGAAAAGGAAGGGCGGATATCGTATATCTTCCAAGAAAACACGCTGCGGATAAGCCTGCGCTCCTGGTGGAATTAAAGTGGGATAAAACGGCGGAAAGCGCGGTCAGCCAGATCAAAGAAAAATGTTATCCGAAAGCATTGGAGGATTACAAAGGGGATCTGCTCTTGGTGGGGATCAGCTATGATGAAAAGACAAAGGAACACCAGTGCAGGATTGAGCAGTATCCGATTGGATGATATATGTCCGATTTTATAGCTTATCATGTCATATTTGCCACTGTCGTTATTTGATTTTGGATGTTATATTAAAGAAAATCAGAGTATGCTTTTGCCATAAGACTCATTCAGATTCAAAAATACGGAGGATGTAAAATGAAACATTTCAAGAACATGAGAAACCCTGTGCTGCCGCTGGACATTCATGTGCCGGACAGTGAAGCGCACGTAATGCCGGACGGAAAACTTTATATATACGGGAGCTTTGACGACCGGGAGGACGTATTCTGCAGTGAAAAATATCATGTGGTGTCTACGCCGGATTTGGAAAACTGGACCATCCATGATGTGTCCCTTACCGGGCAGCAGATCCCTTGGTTCAACAACCCCGACGCGCCGAAATATCCGGGGATCGACTGGGCCAGGCCGACGCCGTTCATTCAGAAAATGCTGGCGGCCGCGGCCGGGAACGGCGATGATATGAAGGAAAAGTTTGAAAAGGAAAGCGAAGAAGAAAAGCCGGCGTTGCTATTTGCCCCGGACTGCCTGGAGCGCGATGGAAAATATTACCTGTATTTTTGTATGCCCGATGACAGTGAAGGAGTTGCAGTCTCTGACCGGCCGGAAGGCCCCTTTACGGATCCAATACAGCTGCCATGCGGTGGGATTGATCCGGCAATCTTCATTGACGATGACGGGCAGGCTTACTATTACTGGGGGCAGTTGTTTTCCCATGGTGTGAAGATGAACCCGGATATGAGGTCATTTGACCCGAAAGAGATTAAAGATGATCTGGTCACAGAGGAAGAACATTTCTTCCACGAGGGTTCCTCCATGCGTAAGATTGGGGATACTTATTATTATGTGTATGCCGATATGGAACGTGGGAAACCGACTGCTCTTGGCTATTCTACAAGCCAGTCGCCTTTGGGGCCATTTACTTATCAGGGCATCATCATTGACAATGACGGGTGCGATCCGGCAAGCTGGAACAACCATGGCTCTATTGAGTGTGTCAATGGACAGTGGTATGTATTTTATCACCGCTGCAGCCGCGGCGTACAGCAGCACCGGAGGCTATGTATTGAGCCGATCACGATCAATCCGGACGGGATGATTGGTGAAGTAAAAATGACTTCCCAGGGAGTCGGAAAACCGTTTGCGCCCGGAGAGACGCTTTTCGGATATCAGGCATGCGGCCTGAAAGGGACGGTATACATCGGATTGGATGAAACCTTTGGTGAGAAATTGATGAATATCTCATCAGGGGACGAAGTCATTTTCCGCTATGTACAAAATGATACGGACTGGTCTGAAATTACAATGACCTGTGCCGGGAGCGGAAAGCTGCAGATCATGCTCTATGGAATAGTTGTGGGGAACATAGAGATAACGGGTGAGTCAGGCAAAAATCAGACAGTTTCTGCCAAAATCCTGGCTCCTGCCGGGGAAACGGAATTAATGCTGAAAGCAGAAGCGTCTGACGGGTTAGAAATTATGGAAATCGTATTAAAATAAAAAAGGGTGCTCGGATCAGAGTATCACTTGGTTAAAATCTGATTATCCCGGATTCTCGAAAACGTGACGATGAATTTTCGCCACACTTAGCCGAACCC
>CAJUTU010000024.1 GCA_910589385.1 uncultured Lachnospiraceae bacterium | reverse complement strand
TTCGTTTGAGCCTATTTTTTCAACTCGATTTTCATAGATTACTTGACACTACCCGATACCCGGCTTTGCGCACGGTCTGTATGCTGCATCCGCAAGTTCCGATTGCTTTGCGCAGCTTTTTGATATGGTTGTCTACGACTCTCTCATTTCCGTCAAAATCATAGCCCCAGAAGCGGATCAGAAGCTGTTCCCGGCTGTAGATCCGTCCCGGATTTTCAAGAAAGAACAGAAGCATATCATATTCTTTCGGCGGCAGGGAGAGGATTTCTCCTGATTTCCAGACTTTATGGTTTTTGACATCCACTTTCAGGCTCCCTATCTCCAACATAGAGGATTCGCCCTGTATCCTTCCTGTCAGCGCCATGGCCTTTGCATACAGTACAGGAAGGGAGAAGGGCTTCGTCACGTAATCGTCTGCTCCCAGGGAATAACCGTTCAGCATGTCGTCTTCCAATACCCGCGCCGTGATAAAAATAACGGGGACGTCACTGTTTTTGCGGATTTCCCTGCACACGGCAAACCCGTCTATCCCCGGCATCATTACATCCAGCAAAATCAGATGGAAGCTTTTTCTTTGGAGCAGTTCCAAAGCAGACATTCCGTCTTCTTTTGTCTCCACACCCCAGCCCTTTCCAGTAAAATAATCCGCCGCCGCCTCTGCCATCAGGCAGTCGTCCTCTATGATCAATAGCCTGCGTTCCATGTCCATCCCCCACAATTCCCATATTTTTTCCATACAATATTTTACACTTCTTTGGCCTGTCTGTACATTTTTACTTTATCATTCCAATATATCTTTTTTGTATCCTTTTGCAAAATAGATTTATTCCATGCTAAACTTTATTGATCCGAATCGAAAAATTTTTGGTTTACACTGTTTCGGTAAAGTGTTATAATGACCCCGGATAGTATTCCTGAGGAAACTATACCAGTGCAAATTTTATACTTGTTTATCATTCGGATTCAGAAGAGTATCACTTTCATTTTTTGGGATTAGTTTAGCTTGCTCGGCCGCCCGGCGGGCGTATATAACGAGATGCACTTAAAGACATAGATTGTCTTTCCGGTTTATCTGGATAAAGGCATCATCGTATTAAAGGACTGCTATTTAGGAAGGTGATAAGATGAGAATAGGATTTGTGGGTGCAGGAAAAGTTGGATTCACTCTGGGAAAGTATATGACGGAACAGGGCATGTGTGTATCCGGTTATTACAGCAGAGGACGGGAATCAGCGATACAGGCATCAGATTTTACAAATACGAAGTATTATGCGACACTGGAGGAACTGACAGCGTCGAGTGATGCTCTCTTTCTGACGGTTCCTGACGGAGCCATTGAAGAAGTATGGAATTCTCTAAAAGAATATCCTATAAAAGGCAAGTCTATTTGTCACTGCAGCGGCGCGATGAGTTCCGCCGTATTTTCCGGGATCAGCCAGATGGGAGCATTTGGTTATTCTATCCATCCTTTGTTCGCAGTCCATGACAGGCTGCAGTCGTACAAGGAGATTTCACAGGCTTATTTTACAATTGAAGGAGCGCAGGAACATCTGCTGTTTTGGAAAGACTTTTTTGGATCGCTTGGCAATCCGGTTCGGATGATACAGGCAGAACAGAAAATTCTTTATCACAGCGCCGCGGTTTTTGCCAGCAATCTGGTGACAGGATTGTTTGAAACCGGCGTTTCTCTTCTGCTGGAATGTGGTTTTGACCGAAAGAGCGCAGAAGAAGCATTAAAGGCGCTGTTTTTGAATAACTGCCAGTCTGTGGCGGAAGTGGGGGCGGAGGACGCTCTGACCGGGCCAGTGGAGCGCGCCGACTTGGGAACGATTCAAAAGCATTTAGACGTGCTCTCCGGAAATAAGCGGGAAATTTATGTACGGTTGTCACAAGTGCTGGAAGAGATTGCGAGGCACAAACATCCGGAGAGGGATTATACAGGACTCTCCCAATTATGGAAAAGGAGTGGAAAGAACGATGAAAAACACAGCAGCAACATTTAAGAAAGCGAAGCAGGACGGAAAAAAGATTTCCATGCTGACTGCATACGATTATTCCACAGCAAAACTGGAAGATGAAGCAGGGATCAACGGGATCCTGGTCGGAGATTCCCTTGGCAATGTGATACTTGGCTATGAAGACACGATTTCTGTTACAATGGAGGATATGATCCATCATGGGGCGGCAGTGGCCAGAGGGGCAAAAAATGCACTGGTGGTCGTAGATATGCCGTTTATGTCTTATCAATGCTCGGTGTACGATGCGATGCATAATGCGGGACGTCTGATGAAAGAGGGACGCGCAGGCGCAGTGAAGCTGGAAGGAGGCAGGGAGGTTGTGCCTCAGATCCAGGCGATCGTACAGGCAGGAATTCCGGTCATGGGGCATCTGGGGCTTACCCCACAGTCTATCAATGCATTTGGCGGTTATAAGGTACAGGGGAAAGACCAGGAGGCGGCACAAAAGCTTCTGGATGATGCAAAAGCGCTCTCCGAAGCAGGCGTATTTGCCATGGTATTGGAATGTGTACCGGCAGCATTAGCTGAAAAAATTTCAGAGTCTATTTCTGTCCCTACGATCGGAATCGGTGCTGGAGCCGGATGTGACGGGCAGATTCTGGTCTATCAGGATATGCTGGGAATGTTTTCCGATTATACGCCCAAATTTGTAAAACGCTTCGCAGATATCGGCAGCGCCATGAAGGCAGCATTCCAGGCGTATATAGAAGAAGTAGAGTCAGGAAAGTTCCCGGGTGAAGAACACAGCTATGGTATCGGGAATGACGTGATTGAAAAATTATATTAAAAAGCGGAGGATAAAACAGTGCAGATTGAAAAAACAGCAGCCGGTGTAAGGGCACAGGTGAAGGCATGGAAAAAAGAAGGGTTAAGTGTAGGTCTGGTGCCGACTATGGGGTATCTGCACGAAGGGCATAAGAGCCTGATCGACCGTGCAGTGGAAGAAAATGACCGTGTGGTGGTCAGTATCTTTGTAAACCCGATCCAGTTTGGGCCGACGGAAGATCTGGAGACTTATCCCAGAGATCTTGAGGCGGACCGTAAACTGTGTGAACAGGCAGGCGCATCTTTGATCTTTGCTCCGGAGGCATCGGAAATGTATTCGGAAGATTTTTCTACGTTTGTAGATGCAGGAAAAGTGACAGAAGAACTATGCGGAAAAAGCCGTCCTACGCATTTCCGGGGGGTTTGTACCGTTGTGAATAAGCTGTTCAATATCGTGGCTCCGGACCGCGCCTATTTCGGCCAGAAAGATGCCCAGCAGCTTGCGGTTATCCGGCGTATGGTAAGGGATCTGAACATGGATCTGGAAATCATTGGCTGCCCGATCATCCGGGAAGAAGACGGATTGGCAAAAAGTTCCAGAAACACATACCTTTCCGACGAAGAACGAAAAGCCGCGCTGGTATTGTCAAAAGCCATTTTCGCAGCAAAAGCTATGGCAGAGGGCGGAGAAAAAGATGGAGACAAAATACTGGAAACCATGAAAAATATCATCAAAAAAGCCGAACCCCTGGCCCGCATAGATTATGTAGAAATGGTCCGCTGGGACACCATTGAGATCCACCACACCATCGACGGCCCCACCCTGATAGCCATAGCAGTCTTCATAGGAAAAACAAGACTGATTGATAATGTTCTATTACAATAAGCCATGCGCTTCGGGCTTGCATGGCTGGAAACCCGGTTCCCATTTCGAACAACTAAAAAATATTTCAATCCCAAAGGAGCATCCCCTTTATGATACTTACAATGTTAAAAGGAAAAATCCACCGTGCGACAGTCATCCAGGCAGAGCTGGATTATGTAGGAAGTATTACAATAGATGAAACTCTCCTGGAAGCCTCCGGTATTCAGGAATATGAGCAGGTGCAGATTGTAGACGTGAACAACGGCCAACGCTTCGAAACCTATGTCATTGCCGGAGAGCGCGGAAGCGGCCTGATCTGCCTCAACGGTGCTGCGGCCCGTATGGTACAGACAGGAGATAAGATCATCATCATGTGTTATGCGGGCATGACACCGGAAGAGGCGAAAGAATACGCTCCCAAAGTCGTGTTTGTAGATGAAGAAAACCACATTAAACGGGTTACATCTTATGAAAAACACGGCCGTCTGCAGGATATGTAATCAAAAATCCCACCGCAGGCAGCAGCGTGTCAAATCCGCAGAGCTGCTTCAAAACCTGCGTCAAGCGAAACGCATAACATAAAACCAGGAGGAAAACATGCTGAAAGAAAAAACAGTCGTTCTTGGAGTAACAGGCAGTATTGCCGCATATAAGATCGCAGGTCTTGCCAGCCGGCTTATGAAGCTGCACGCAGACGTACATGTGATCATGACAGAGAATGCAACGAATTTTATACATCCGACAACATTTGAATCATTAACGGGAAACAAGTGCATGGTAGATACCTTTGACCGTAATTTTCAGTTCCACATTGCACATGTATCTTTAGCGGCAAGGGCATCTGTCCTGTTGGTAGCCCCGGCTTCGGCAAATATGATCGCGAAGCTGGCATACGGGCTGGCTGATGACATGTTAAGCACAACGGCGCTGGCAATGACCTGCCCGGTCATTGTTGCTCCGGCAATGAATGTGAATATGTATCACAACCCGGCAGTCCAGGATAATCTGGCCCGACTTGCACAGTATGGGAAGATCATTGTTCCCCCTGACAATGGATATCTGGCATGCGGCGCCACAGGAGACGGGAAAATGCCGTCGGAAGAAGTACTGCTGGACTACATTCTCAGAGAAATTGCATGTGAAAAAGATTTAAAAGGAAAAAAAGTACTTGTCACGGCCGGGCCGACCAGAGAAGCACTGGATCCGGTCCGCTTTTTAAGCAATCATTCTACAGGAAAAATGGGATATGCGATTGCCAGGCAGGCGATGCTTAGGGGAGCAGATGTGACCCTGATCAGTGGTCCGGTCTCTTTAATCCCACCGCCATTTGTTAAAGTGGTTTCTGTGACCAGTGCGGCAGATTTGTTCCAGGCGATTGTCAAACACTATGAAGAGCAGGATTTTATCATCAAGGCGGCGGCAGTTGCAGACTATACGCCTCTGGAAACAGCAGAGGATAAAATGAAAAAAAAGGACGGGGAGCTGGATATTGCGCTTAAACGGACCACGGATATACTTGCATGGCTGGGAACCCGGAAAAAAGAGGGACAGGTGCTTTGCGGGTTTTCCATGGAGACGAAGGATCTGCTGGAAAACTCAAAGAAAAAGCTGGAGTCGAAAAAAGCAGACCTGATTGCGGCAAACAGTTTGAAAGAGACCGGGGCTGGATTTGGAACAGATACCAACCATCTGGTCCTGATCGGACAGGAAGAAATCATAGACCTCCCCATGCTTACCAAGGAAGAGGCAGCAGGGAAGCTGCTGGATACATTGTTGAAAATATGGGAGGATAAACGTGGGCCAAAGGGAAAAAATAAAGATAACCTTGACGAAATGCAGGTCATATAAAAAGCATACATGAATATATATACAAGGCTGTGAGGGATTTTTATCTTTTCACAGCTTTTCTTTTGCTGTCATATCCAGAATCATTTTTGTTTATGCATTGTGAATCTGCATAAATAAGTGCTTTCTTTTTACAAAAAAATAAGTGCATATTTGTCAAAAGTGCTATATTTTGATAATATTAAGAAAACAGGTCATTCGTCCTTTTTATTTAACCTGTTCATCCGATATAATGTATCTTAAGAAGAGGTGAGGCCTATGGATGTATTTAAAGAACTGCCGTTAAAAAAACAGACGTACATGGAAATGTTATTTCAAAATTGTACGGAGGAAGTAAAGTATTACATGAGAGTGATGGAGGTGGGAGAGGATAAAACATTAATTGAAGCGGGAGAAAAGTGCAGCAATATCTATATCATCCTATCAGGAAAAGTAACAGGGATTGAATGGCCGATGCACGGAAAGCCCTATTATTTTAAGGACTATGGACCGGGAGACTTCTTTGGGGAGATTGAATATTTTGCCGGCCTTTTGAACTACCGGATTAGTGTTGTGACAGCCACGAAATGCAGTGTGCTTGTTGTCCCCACCGTATACTATATGGAATGGCTGAGGAATGATGTGGAGGCCTTGTACATGAGGACCAAGGAGAATATGCGCAGACTGATCTCGCAGACGGCTGATGCCAGGAAATCTCTTTTTATTGATGGCAGGGAACGCCTGATGATGCATTTGATACGGAAGTATGAACAGAAGCAGCCAGTGAAAAAAGTACTGGAATTGAAGCAGAGCAGAGACCAGCTTTCCGAGGAAATTGGTTTTTCCGTTAAAACGCTGAACCGCAATATAAAGAAACTAAGGGAGATTGGACTGATCGACATCCAGAGAGGAAAGATCGTGGTCACGGAAGAAGGATATCTGCGGATGAAGGAGCATATAGGAAATGATATCTATGGCGAGATATGATTCATTATGAAGTTCCTAAAGGACAATGCAGCCAGGCAGTCAAACTGCCCTGCATTTGAAACTTGAATATAAGGAGGGAGAAACGATGTATGTAGGAAAAAAAGTAACCCGTGTGGACGCCTATGACAAAGTGATCGGGCGGACCAGATATACGGACGACCTGTGCGACAAAAGCGCATATATCGCACAGGTATTGCATTCAACCATCGCCCACGGAAAGGTGGTGGCCATTGATACCAGCGAAGCGGAAAAGATTCCGGGGGTGATAAAGGTCTTTACCTGCTTTGATGTTAAGGAAAAGCGCTATTTTCCAACTGCGGGCCATCCATGGTCCACAGACCCGGGCCATCAGGATGTGGCGGACCGTCTGATCCTTACAGCAGATGTGCGTTTTTATGGAGATGATATCGCAGCGGTAGTGGCGGAGGACGAGGTGTCGGCAGCACAGGCTCTCCGTGCGATCAAGGTAGAATATGAGGAGTATCCGTTTGTACTGGATGTGCAGGAGGCCATGAAGGAAGGAGCGCCTCAGATCCATGAGAATTATCCGAACAACATTTTGAAGCATACGGCCATCCGAAAGGGGAATTACGAAGAAGCCATCAAAGAACCAGGATTGACAAAGGTAGAGGGGTGGTATGAGACCCCTACGGTCCAGCACTGCCATATCGAGAATTTTATCTGTTACGCAGAGATGGAGGGTGACCGCATTACGGTAGTCGCATCTACCCAGATACCGCATATTGTACGGCGGGTGGTGGGCCAGGCGCTGGGTGTAAACTGGGGGAAGATCCGGATCATCAAACCTTATATCGGAGGCGGGTTCGGCAATAAACAAGATGTATTGTATGAACCGCTGTGCGCATGGCTGTGTATGCAGCTGGGAGGGCATCTGGTGAAACTGGATATCCCAAGGGAGGATACGTTTGTGTCTAACCGTGTGCGGCATTCGATCCGCAGCCATATTATTTCCTGGGTGCGGCCAGACGGTACATACGCGGCGCGGAAGCTGGAAGCATTTTCCGACCAGGGAGCATATGCTTCCCACGGACACAGCATTGTGGCAAAAGGAACAGGCGCGTTTCCTCAGCTTTACCCTTGTGAAAATGTGGAGGCGGACGCATATACGGTGTTCACCAATAAATCCGTAGCCGGTGCGATGCGTGGTTACGGGATTCCACAGGCTATGTGGGCAGTGGAATGCCACACAGAAGATGTGGCGGCAAAAATGGGGATGGATCCAATAGAATTCCGGCGTAAGAACCTGATGCCGGTGGGATTTACAGATCCGTTCTCGAAAAATGAACTGTATGATGACACCTTTAATCAGTGTCTGGATAAGGCAATGGAAGCGATAGATTATAAGCGGAAATTCAAAGAATATCAGAACCAGGCCGGAGAGATCCGCCGGGGAGTCGGCGTATCTGTATTCTGGTACAATACCGCAGTGTGGCCCATTTCTCTGGAAACCGCATCCTGCCGTATGGTGCTGAACCAGGATGGTTCCCTGCAGGTCCAGCTTGGGGAGACAGAAATCGGCCAGGGGGCGGATACCGCATACACACAGATGACAGCGGATGTGCTGGGGGTTCCTTTGGAGGATGTACATGTCATTTCCTGCCAGGATACAGATGTGACGCCGTTTGGAACAGGCGCTTATGCATCCAGGCAGACCTATACGGCCGGTTTTGCCATCCGCCAGACTGCACTGCTCCTTCGGGAACGGATCTTGAAATATGCTCATGAGCTGACCCGTATGCCGCCTTATAATCTGGATATCGTGGACGGTAAGATCGTGCGTACCACGGACGGAAGGGAATTGATGACACTGGGGGAATTGTCCACAGAGGCTTTATACAGCCTGACAAACAGCCAGCACCTTTCAGCAGAAAGCACCGCCCAGATAAAATCAAACGCGTATTCCTTTGGATGCTCGATCGCGGAAGTAGAGGTAGATATTCCGATGTGCAAGGTGAAGCTGCTGGACATCGTCAACGTGCATGATGCCGGAAAATTGATCAACCCGGCTCTGGCAGAAGCCCAGGTGCATGGCGGCATGAGCATGGGAATCGGTTTCGGCCTGTCGGAGAGGCTGTTGTTCGACGAAAGGACAGGGCGCGCGTTAAATAATAACCTTTTGGATTATAAGTTGTCCACGTTTATGGATCATCCGCGGCTGAAAGCATTGTTTATAGAAAATCCAGAGCCAACCAGTGCATTTGGAACAAAAGCATTGGGCGAGCCGCCTGCATGTTCCGTGGCTCCTGCAATCCGAAACGCAGTTTTTCAGGCGACCGGAGTGGGAGTCAATGATGCGCCGGTAAATCCACATAACCTGTTTAGAAGGTTTAAAGAAGAACATATCATTTGAAGTATATAAAATGTTGTATGAAGAAAGACATGGGAATTTAGAAAGGAGGTTACCATTATGTATGATATAAAAGCGCTTTATGAGGCGGAAAGTGTGGAGCATGCAATCCGTCTTCTCACCGAACATCCGGAGGCACAGATCATTGCGGGCGGAAGCGATGTACTGGTACAGATGCGTGAAGGAAAACGCGCAGGAAAAGAACTGGTCAGCATCTATGGGATTGATGCAATGCGCGGCGTCAGCTATGAAGAGGACGGGGCAATCCGTATTGGCTCCCTCACCAGTTTTTCGCATATTACGAAAGACCCGATCATCCAGAAGCACATCAATGTGCTGGGAGAAGCGGTGGATATGGTCGGAGGCCCGCAGATCCGTAACATTGGGACTATCGGGGGGAATACCTGCAATGGCGTGACTTCTGCGGATTCAGCGTCCACCCTCCATGCATGGGATGCCATTGTAGAGCTTACCGGGCCCGGCGGGGTGCGCAGGCTTCCGATCCATGATTTTTATATAAAAGCAGGAATCGTGGATTTGCGTCCCGGGGAACTGCAGACGGCCATCATTATCCCGAAAAACGCTTATGAAGGATACAAGGGGCATTATATTAAATATGCCATGAGAAATGCTATGGATATTGCGACTACAGGATGTTCTGTAAATGTGAGATTATCTGCAGATAAAACAATCATGGAGGATGTCCGGATCGCATACGGCGTGGCTGGCCCGGTGCCAATGCGGGCGCCTTCTGCGGAAATCAGGGCAAAGGGAAAGCCGACGGCAGAAGAACATATCAAAGCATTTGCACAGGCTGTACTGGAGGATATCAATCCCCGTGACAGCTGGAGGGCTTCCAAAGCATTCCGCCAGCATATTGCAGTCGTACTGGCAGAACGTGCATTGAAAGAGTCCATCCGTCTTGCAGGAGGTGAGGTAAATGAGTAAGCAGTACAAATTGGTTTCCTGTACCATCAATGGAAAGAAAGTAGAAAAAATGGTAGATGTCCGTGCATCCCTGACAGATATGCTCCGGGATGATTACCGGCTTACGAGTGTAAAAAAAGGCTGTGAAGTAGGAGAGTGCGGAGCCTGCAATGTGATCATAGACGGTGAGTGTTTTAACTCGTGCATTTATCTTGCAGTGTGGGCGGAAGGAAAGGAAATATTGACGTTGGAGGGTCTTGCCGGCCCAAATGGGGAGATTTCGGACATCCAGCAGGCATTTATCGATGAAGCGGCAGTACAGTGCGGATTCTGCAGTCCTGGATTTATTATGAGTGCGGTAGAGATCCTGGAGGCAAAGAGAGAATTTACAGACGATGAAATCCGTAAGCTGATGTCCGGCCATCTCTGTAGATGCACGGGATATGAAAATATCTTCCGTGCGGTAAAGAAGACCATGCTCCGCAGATTGGGAAAAGAAAAAGAGGCAGAAGAGGTTTAAGAGAAACAGCGTAGACAAAATGAACCCGCCCCGGAGTGCTCTCCGGGGCGGTTGCTTATAACAGATATGTAAGCGGTTTCTTAATAGAACTCTATATTTTAAAATAGGAATAAATGCACAAAAAAACAAACTTAAATTGCGAGTTTTAATGAAAAAAATGTGCATATCAGCGAAAATAAATTTGGTTGTTGACTTTTTAACAATCATTATTTACAATAAAAATGTAAGTGCTTACATCATTAGGACTGGTTCCCCTGATGATGTGGAGAGGGTGCTTTAAAGAACTATTTATAATGGATCTTTAGAGTACTTGACGGAAGCGGTTGTATGCATACCTCCTGCTGTATGTGGCTTTACAGCAGGAATGTATCGCAAGGAAAAAGCAGAAAGGAAAGAGAAACATGAAACGTATGAAAAGATGGTTGTCAATAGCCTTGTGCGCGTGCATGGTGCTGGGGCTGGCGGGATGTGCTTCATCCGCGACAGGCGGTACATCAGGACGGAAGAGGATCGTACGGATTTCCCACGCCCAGTCAGAGACCCACCCGGAGCATCTGGGGCTTTTGGCATTTAAGGAATATGTAGAGGAAAATCTGGGAGACAAGTATGAGGTACAGATTTTCCCAAATGAAATTTTGGGAGCTGCCCAGAGGGCGATCGAACTGACACAGACGGGCGCGATTGATTTTGTCGTGGCGGGTACAGCCAATCTGGAGACTTTTGCCAGTGTTTACGAGATTTTTAGTATGCCGTATCTATTTGACTCTGTGGAAGCTTATCATGAAACCATGATGGACATAGACTATATGGAGCAGATTTATGAGTCTACAGATGAAGCAGGTTTCCGTGTGATGACCTGGTACAATGCAGGCACAAGAAGCTTTTATGCCAAGACTCCGATTGAGACACCGGATGACTTGAAGGGAAAGAAGATCCGTGTGCAGCAGTCTCCTGCCAGCGTGGCGATGACGCAGGCATTTGGAGCAGCGGCATCCCCTATGAGTTTTGGAGAAGTTTATACGGCGATCCAGCAGGGCGTGATCGACGGGGCGGAAAATAACGAGCTTGCCCTGACCAACAACAAGCATGGAGAAGTTGCCAAGTACTATGCATACAACAACCATCAGATGGTGCCGGATATGCTGATCGCGAACTTGAAATTTTTAAACGGGCTGTCAGAGGAAGAGCGGGAAGTATTTACAGAGGCGGCACGGATTTCCACAGAAGTAGAGATGGAGAATTGGGATGAGCAGATAGCCGAGGCAAAGAGGATTGCCGAGGAGGATATGGGAGTGCAGTTTACGGAAGTAGATGTTGAGGCTTTTAAGGAAAAGGTCCTGCCTCTTCATGAGCAGATGCTGGAAGAGAATCCGAAGATCAGGGATTTTTATGAGCATATCCAGAAGGTCAACAAGGAAGCGGGACAGGAAAAGGAGGCGGATGAGTCATGAAAACATTGAAAACACTTCGAAAAGGAATGGACAAGGTCTTAAGCTCGGCATGCTTTGTTATATTTGCTTTTATGGTATGTATTGGTACATATCAGATCGTGGTACGTTATTTTTTTAATAGTCCAAGTACGGTTTCCGAAGAATTGCTGACCTATAGCTTTACCTGGATGGCGCTTTTATCCTCTGCCTATGTATTTGGAAAGAAAGACCATATGCGGATGGGATTTGTAGCAGATAAGCTGAATGGAAAAAAAAGGCTGATCCTGGAAGTGGTGATCGAGGCTCTGGTGCTGGCATTTGCTGTGATCGTGCTCATCTTTGGCGGAATCCGGATCATGAACCTGACTATGACGCAGGTGACTGCATCTCTGGGGATCCCGATGGGAACCGTGTATACGGTCGTGCCCTTAAGCGGCGTTTTGATCGTGGTCTATACAGTGCTCAATATCATTGATCTGTGCACGGGAAATATCAGGCTTAGTGAATCAGAAGAGACTCAGGACGAAGGTGCAGCGAAGTAGCAGTCAGGCGGTCCATTTGCTGTGCAAATTGGTTACAAATTAGTAGGAGGAAATTTTTATGGATATTGCAATTCTATCTGGAATGATTATTTTAGTGATGCTGGTCATCATGCTTGTTGCCGGTATGCCGATTGCAGTTGCCCTTGGGGTATCTTCGATCTGTGCGATCCTGCCGATACTGAATTTTGAAGCAACTGTTGTAACCGGAGCCCAGAGGATCTTTTCGGGAATCTCGGTATTTTCCCTTCTGGCGATCCCCTTCTTTATCCTTGCCGGAAATATAATGAATAAAGGCGGTATTGCCGTAAGGCTGATCAATCTGGCAAAGCTGGTGACCGGACGTGCGCCGGGTGCCCTTGCCCAGACAAATGTAGTGGCAAATATGCTGTTTGGCTCTATTTCAGGTTCTGGTACAGCGGCGGCTTCCGCTATGGGTTCTATTATAGGCCCGATCGAGAAGGAAGAGGGGTATGACCCAAACTTCTCTGCTGCTGCAAATATTGCGACAGCGCCGACAGGTCTTTTGATTCCGCCCAGCAACGTTATGATCACATTTTCCCTGGTCAGTGGGGGGACTTCTGTGGCCGCGCTGTTTATGGCAGGGTATGTACCAGGATTTTTATGGGGGCTTGCATGTATGCTTGTGATCTACGTGTTGGCAAAGAAAAATGGATATCAAAGTACCAACAGATTTACGGGAAAAGAGGCGCTTCAGGTGCTGCTCCAGGCAATTCCCTGCCTGCTGCTGATCGTAATTGTAATCGGCGGAATTATCTTTGGTATCTTTACGGCAACGGAAGGTTCTGTCGTAGCGGTGGTATACAGCCTGATACTGTCCTTGTTCTTTTATAAATCAATTAAGCTGAAGGAACTTCCTCAGTTATTTAAGGACAGCGCGGAGATGACGGGAATCATCATTTTCCTGATCGGTGTGTCCAGCATCATGTCATGGGTGATGGCATTTACCGGGATTCCTACGGCCATTTCCAATGGGCTCTTAGGGCTGACAAATAATAAGTTTATCATTCTGCTGATCATCAATGTTTTGCTGCTGGTAGTAGGGACGTTCATGGATATGACGCCGGCATGCCTGATATTTACACCTATCTTCCTGCCAGTGTGTACGGCATTGGGGATGAATACCATCCACTTCGGAATTATGATGATTTTCAATCTCTGTATCGGGACGATCACACCTCCGGTTGGAACCACGTTGTTTGTAGGTGTGCGCGTGGGAAATGTAAAGATTGAAACGGTGTTTAAGCAGCTTTTGATTTATTTTGCGGCGATATTTATTGTGCTGCTGCTGGTGACATATGTCCCACAGATCTCGCTGTGGCTGCCAAGCCTGATGGGGTATGTGTAAAAGGATGGAGCTTGCGGCAGGAATATAAAATGAGAAAAGGAGAGGAACAGGATGAAACAATTTATGGATCAGGATTTTTTATTGAGTACGGAAACAGCAAAAACATTATTTCATGAACATGCCGGGAAAATGCCGATTATAGATTATCACTGCCATATTAACCCGGAGGAAATCGCAAAGGACAGGAAGTTTGACAATATCACCCAGGTATGGCTTGGAGGCGACCATTATAAATGGCGTCAGATGCGCTCTAATGGTGTAGATGAAAGGTATATTACCGGAGATGCTTCTGATAGGGAGAAGTTCCAGAAATGGGCGGAAACGCTGGAAAAGGCTATTGGAAATCCGTTGTACCACTGGAGCCATCTGGAGCTGCAGAGATATTTTGGATATCATGGGCACCTTAATGGAAAAACCGCGGAGGAAGTATGGAATCTGTGCAATGCAAAACTTCAGGAGGACGGCATGAGTGTACGCAATCTCATCCGGCAGTCCAATGTAACACTGCTCTGCACTACAGATGACCCGGCTGATTCGCTGGAATGGCATAAAATGATAGCGGAGGATGAGACCTTTGACGTGCAGGTACTTCCGGCATGGAGGCCGGACAAGGCGATGAATATTGAAAAGCCGGATTATGCGGAATATCTTGCTAAATTAGGGGCAGCAGCAGGAATGGAGATCAAGAGTTTTGCGGATTTGAAAGCAGCGCTGAAAAAGAGGATGGGATTTTTTGACGGCATGGGCTGTAAGGTATCGGATCATGCTCTGGAATATGTGATGTATGCACCCGTATCAGAGGCCGGGGTGGAGGAATTGTTTGCAAAACGTATGCAGGGTACGGAACTGACAAAGGAAGAGGTGCTGCAGTTCAAGACCGCGTATATGATTTTTGCAGGCAGAGAGTATCACCGGCTGGGATGGGCAATGCAGCTTCACTATGGCTGCAAGCGGGATAACAATGTGTTCCGTTATGGCCAGCTTGGACCGGATACAGGGTATGACTGTATTGACAATTATGCTCCGTCTGCGCAGATGGCGGATTTCCTGAATGCGCTGAGTGCTGCGGACGAACTGCCGAAGACCATTATCTACAGCCTAAATCCCAACGACAATGCGGCAATAGGAACCATCCTGGGATGTTTTCAGGATGCTGGGACAATTGGAAAAATTCAGCAGGGCTCCGCATGGTGGTTCAATGACCATAAGAGCGGCATGATGGAGCAGATGACTTCCCTGGCAAATCTGGGACTTTTAGGGAACTTTATCGGGATGCTGACAGATTCCAGAAGTTTCCTGTCCTATACCAGGCATGAATATTTCCGGCGTATCCTCTGCGAACTGATCGGCGGATGGGTTGAGAACGGGGAATATCCGGCGGATATGGAAGTTCTTGGGAATATGGCGGAGGATATTTCTTATAGGAATGCAGTGAGATATTTTGGGTTTGAAGTATAAGTGAGATTCATAAAAAGAGGCCTCCTGACAGTCTGCCTGCCAGGGGGCCAAAATTTAACAGAGAAATATGGGCAATAGGCTTAATAATAATATGGAAGTGCCGATATATAATTAATGGTGTACAGTATTGTATACTTTTTTGTTATAGTATTCTTTAGATTAATTCAACATTGTTTTGCGGCATAATCACCAAAAAAAACGGGAAAATTGAGCTTTTTATGGTGATTTTGTTTTATATATATATTGAACGGTAAATGTTCAATAAGTCAGGGCTGTCTGTCCAGAAAGTATACTTTATTGGACATAGGACTGGCAAAACCTGCACCAGCAATAAGAAAAGAGGTGGAATTATGAGGATCCAGCATAATATAACGTCCTTGAATGTTTATAGAAATCTGAGTGGAAATAATGGAACGACAGCGAAAAACCTGGAAAAACTCAGTTCAGGATATAAGATAAACCGTGCCGGAGATGATGCGGCAGGTCTCGCCGTTTCTGAAAAAATGAGGGCGCTGATCACTGGTCTAGAGCAGGCCGGGCAGAATGCGGAGGATGGAGTCTCCCTTGTGCAGACAGTGGAAGGCGCTACGACGGAAGTACACTCTATGCTCAATCGTATGATGGAGATTTCGGTACAGTCTGCAAACGGAACATATTCTGATGAAGAACGTGCGATGATGGATCAGGAGATGCAGCAATTGAAGACCGAGATTTCAAGGATTGGAGATACCTCATCATTTAACGGCATTCCGCTCTTTTGCAATGGCGGGTCAGGCAACATGGCAGAAGGCATGACCACATATGGGATGACCCTGGATCTGGCAAATGGAACCTTGGAATTGAATTACATAGACAGGGCAGGAGCCGCTTCTGCGGGCAGCACAGGCAGGGCCGCGGGAGCCAGCGGTGCTCTTGCCGATAAAATTGCCAAAGAGTATTTTCCGAATGCCATCAATCAGATTTTATCTGCTTTTCCTTCATTACAGACAGCGATTGGATCAGACAAAGTGGGGATGGAACTTCATATAGGGAATATTGATGGCAGCGGTAAGATACTTGCCTATGCACAGTTTTCGTTTTATCAGACAGGTAAGGCAGGCAATATGCTGATCCGGTTAGACTCTTCCGATTTTTCAGATGCGTCTATTGATACTCCGAAGCTGGAATCTACCATTGCCCATGAGCTGATGCACTCTGTGATGCAGTACACGATGACGGATGGTATGAGCGGACGCAACGGTGCGTCAAAGTTTCCGGAATGGTTTTCAGAAGGAACCGCGCAGCTTGCAGGCGGGGGATTTCCAACCAATTGGAATGCAGAATTGGAAAATATCGTGAGCACGCTTTCCAGCGATACAGACAATTCAAAAGACGGAGCAATTACAGATTATCTGAAAAAATATACTGTATCGGGCCGCCCTTATGGGCATGGCTATCTGGCAGCGGCTTATATTGGCTATCTGGCAAATGGCGGCGGTACAGTTGACAGTTCGAATATTGCAGCTGGGATGGATAAGATATTTGGAGAACTGGCTGCCGATAGTAAGAATGGTATATTTACAGCGATTGGAAAATATACGTCGATCAAAAACCAGGCACAGTTAGACGGTTTGTTCAAAAATCCAACATCAGATTTTGTGGAATTTGTCCGTAAACTTGCTTTCGCGTCCAAAGGCGGCGCCGGTTCCGTGATAGCAGCCAGCGGTCTTTCGGATTCTGATATCATTGCGAATGGCACAGTAGGAGACCAGCCGTTTTATCTGACCGATGTAGCGACTAAACCGAACGGTACCGGCTCGCTGGGGTCTGGCAGGAGTGGGGCTTCAAGCCTTGAATTAATGGTTGGGGCAACAAATAACATCAATAACGTGATCGAGGTGGAACTGTTCCAGATGGATCCGATGTCTCTTGGCCTCATAGGGACTGATATACTGACCCAGGATGCTGCCCGCAGCGCCATTGATGATGTGAATAACGCAATCGATGCGGTCAGCAGTATACGAAGTTATTATGGTGCGCTCCAGAATCGGCTGGAACACACGATCAATAATCTTGGCAGCATGGTAGAGAATCTGTCTGCCTCAGAATCACGCATCCGTGATACGGATATGGCCAAGGCAATGATGGATCATGTACGCAACCAGATCTTGGTACAGAGCAGCCAGGCGATGCTGGCACAGGCAAACCAGCAGCCGACATCTGTGCTTCAGCTGCTGAATGGATAGCAGTATCTTTTCATAAAAATAGACAGAACTCAGGCGGTTTTGGAAAATGAACTGTAGGAGCAGGCATAGATGAATGTATTGAGACAGATTCAAATGGGAGGCTGAAAATGGGAAGAATCAGTGAATTTGTATGTCCTTCCTGTAACATGTCATGGGAGGCACGGCTCGGCCATGGCATGGGGCATGCCGCTTTAGGAAGTGTGCTGGAGGAATTCCCGCCGGATATCCAACAGAAGATTCTTGCAGATACGGAGGGAGAACAGTATCCGGCGTTTGAATTTAATTATTGCCCAGCGGTATGCTGGCAATGTCAGAAAGTTGTTGCAGTTCCGGTTATTTATCTGCACCAGGCCGGACAGACTTACACGGCTGCCTGTCCGGATTGCGGCAATTCAATCGCCGTACAGACAGAGGATGGAGAGATTCTCTGCCCGCATTGTGGAAAAGAGAATCTGACGGTAGAGGAAATTGGGAGATGGGATTAGTGCATGAATAGATTCATGATCAGACTCATGTATCAGCATGTATATAGAGTGGTAGTTTTTGCAGGCGGCCATATGACTTATTTGTAAGTCGTATGGCCGTACTGATTAAGTAATTACGATTTTCTATTTTACAGCCTCCAGACAGTGCTTCATCACTTCATAACTGCCCAGCGTCCGAATTTCTTCCAGATATTTTGCAACAGCCGTTTCGAATCCATCCAGCTTACTCAGATCCTCTCCCCAGAAGCTTTCATTCGTACAAACGGCATGTGCCAGTTCTGCGGCGGAATCATTCTTATGTGCCTCATAAAATTCCAGGACAAAGCGGTCGTCCTTGATCTGATATTCCTCTTCACCTCGAAGCCCGATCAATGCATCTTCCGTCAGGCGTTCCCCACTGAAAAACGCAATATAAAACGCAAATGAAGCGGTGATACAAGCAGGAAGTTTTCCTGTTTTTTCAATAAATCCTTTCAGTGACGGCAGGACTCTAGCCTTCCATTTGGAAGTGGAATTCAAGGAGATTGCCAGCAGAGCGTGGTCTATAAAAGGATTTTTAAACCGTTCTGTCACAGATGCCGCAAATTCTTCCAGCTCTTCTTTCGGAAGAGTCAGAGTTGGGATGATTTCCTCATAAATGGTTTTGTCCATAAATTTTTGGATGACTTCGTCATTCATGCAGTCGCGTACAATATTCTGTCCCACAAGATAAGCGCCTAATACAAAGGAGGTATGCGCTCCGTTCAAAATACGAACCTTGCGCTGTTTATATGGTTTGTGGTCATTTGTGATGAGTACAGGAAGTCCGGCCTCTTCAAAAGGAAGTTCTTTCTTTAAGGATTCAGGCCCCTCAATGACCCAGAACCCGAAAATTTCTCCGGTATCGATCAACTGGTCGATATATCCGTTTTCTTCGTTGATCGCATCCGCTTCCGCTCTAGGATACCCCGTTACGATCCGGTCTACCAATGTGGAGCAGAAAATATTTTCTTTTTCAATCCATGAAACAAAATCCTCACCCAGCGCCCACTGCTTTGCATATTGAAGAACACATTTCTCCAGTTCTTTTCCGTTATTATCAATGAGCTCACAGGAAAGAATAACGAATCCTTTTCCGGCCTCATTTCCAAAAGTCTGGAACCGACGGTATAAAAATTGAGTCAATTTTCCCGGATAGCTGTCTGCCGGGGTATCCGAAAACTGGCAGGAATCATCATACACAATACCGGCTTCCGTGGTGTTGCATGCGATGTATCTTAAATCCGGATTTTCGGCACATGCCATCAGCACATCAAAATCAGCATAAGGATTCAGACATCTGCTGACACAGGAAATGATCCGTTTCTTGCTGACTTTCTGTCCGTCCTGGAATCCACGCAGATACAAGGTGTAAAGTCCTTCCTGCTCATTGATCATGTCTGCAAGACCCGGTGCGATTGGCTGGCATAAAATAACTTTAGAGTTAAAACCTGCCTTTTCATTTAAGATATCAATAAAATAATCGACAAAAGCACGGAGAAAGTTGCCCTCTCCAAATTGCAGAACCCGCTCTGGCGCATCGGGAAGCAGGTAACCGTCGTAGTTCAAATCCTTCAAAGTCTGGTAACTTAATTTATTCATAGTGTTTCCTTTCTGTTTCTGTGACGAATGCTGTTATAATGTTACTCCCTGCTTAAAGATAGCAAAGTCATGGAATCCTGCTTCTTCGGACTTTACCTTTTCACCCGAAGCTGTCCGGATCACTTTGTCAAAAAGCTGCCCTGCCAGTTCTGCCAGTGTGTCTCCCTCCACCATAGTTCCGCAGTTGAAGTCGATCCAGTTGGATTTTTTATTGTACAATGCGGAATTGGTAGAAATTTTCATGGTCGGTACAGGGCAGGCAAAAGGCGTTCCACGTCCGGTTGTGAACAGAACGATATGCGCGCCGGATGCTGCCAGCGCCGTTGAGGCAACTAAGTCATTTCCCGGGGCGCTTAATAAATGCAGTCCTTTCCCATGGATCGGTTCGCCGTAGGAGAGTACGCCCTGGACAGGCGCGCTCCCGGACTTCTGCGTACAGCCCAGAGATTTGTCTTCCAAAGTGGAGATACCGCCCTTTTTATTTCCAGGGGAAGGATTTTCATAGATTGTCTGGTTGTGGCTTGTAAAATATTCTTTAAAGTCATTGATCAAATCTACCGTTTTATGGAATAATTCTTCGGTTTCACAGCGGTTCATAAGCTGGGTTTCTGCCCCGAACATTTCCGGGACTTCCGTCAGCACGGTTGTGCCGCCTTTGGAAATTAAAATGTCTGAAAATGCGCCTACTACGGGGTTTGCAGTGATGCCCGACAGGCCGTCGGAACCGCCGCATTTCATGCCGATCACCAGCTCGCTGCAGGGAATCGGTTCCCGTCTGAACTGCCCGGCATATGCCGCAAGCTCTTGGATCATAGTAAGTGCATCTGTGATTTCATCTTCGGATTCCTGGCAGACAAGGAAACGGACACGCTGTGGGTCATAGTCTCCAATGTATTTTTTCAGTTCTTCAATATTGCTGTTTTCGCACCCAAGGCCGAGCACCAGTACGCCTCCAGAATTGGGATGCTGAATGAGGTCGGCAAGGATCTGCCGCGTATGCTCCTGGTCGTCCCCCATCTGGGAACAGCCATAAGGGTGCGGAAATGCGGAGATTTCGTCGATATGTTCCGTAAGATACTTTTGCGCCTGTCTTTCAATGACTGTGGCTACATTGTTGACACAGCCCACGGTTGGAATGATCCAGATATTGTTGCGGACTCCGACCTTGCCGTTTGTCCTCCGATAACCCTGAAAATAAGCGGGAGCGGAAGGTGCGAGAGGCGTGGCCTGCCTGTCGTAAGAATAAGTAAGCACGTCCCCAAGTCCTGTTTTCAGATTGTGTGTATGGACCCAGGCGCCTGCTCCGACAGGTTCTTTGGTAAATCCAATGGGGCTTCCGTATTTTACGACCTGTTCTCCTTTTGGAATGGCGGACAGGGCGAACTTGTGCCCCTGGGGAATATCCTCGGCAAGTACGAGCTCTTCTGAATCGACGGTGAGAGTACGTCCTGCGGCAAGCGGACAGAGGGCAACAGCCACATTGTCATTTGGATGGATTTTAATAAACTCCTGCATAATAGTAGTTCCTTTCTGGCTATATTCCTGACCTGGACAGCTTTATGGCACAAAAGCAGTTTGGCAGATTTCCAGTGGCTTGCGGCCGGAAAATAGGATTCATTTCAATAAATTTTGGTTCGGTTTGCTAATCGTGTAAGCGCTTACATATAAGATACTACAGAAATTCAGATTAGTCAATAGGAAATCAAAAAAGAATAAAGATAAATTAAGAGTAACTTTATTGACCAAATTAAAAATATAGTTTGCAATTTGGTCTGAAATGCTATAAAATCGTAAAGGAATGTGCGGAACGAGTGTGAAAGGGCTTACAAGGAGAGCTGGAATGAACATATATGATATTGCGAAACTATCCGGCGTTTCCATTGCTACGGTTTCTCGTGTAGTGAATGGAAGCCCGCGGGTCAGTGAGAAAACAAAACAAAAAGTCCTTGCAGTCATCAAGGAATCCGAATATACGCCGAATGTATTTGCAAGAGGATTGGGATTGAATTCTATGAAAACAATCGGAATCCTTTGTCCGGATATTTCCGACCAGTATATGTCCGAGGCGGTTTCTCATCTGGAAAAACGTCTGCATGAATATGGATATGACTGCATCCTGGGATGCAGCGGAACCGCGCAGGAGGCCAGAGAGCACCATACCAAGCTTCTGCTGTCCAAGCGGATCGATACACTGATCCTCGTAGGTTCCCTTTATGCAGGCTCAGGAAAAAACTCGGAAGAGACAGATTATGTCCGGTCCGCGGCAGAACAGGTTCCGGTTTTTATGATCAACGGCTATGTGGAAGGGGAAAATATCTACTGTTCCTATGGGGATGACCGGCAGGGAGCATATGACGTGACGCAGGCCCTGATCCGCCGCGGAAAAAAAAGGATTTTGTTTTTATACGATTCCCAGACCTACAGTGCGCGGCAGAAGATGGAAGGCTATGAAAGTGCTCTGGCAGACGTAGGGTATCCGATTCTCGGGGATTTGAAATTTTATGTCCGCCCGATTGGGATGGATCAGCCAAAAGAGCAGTATTTTGCGGAAAATTCTCCGGGAGCCGTGCTGGGGAAGGTCCACTATGTAAAAGAAGTGCTGCTGGCATACCGGACACTGGAATTTGACAGTGTATTTGCCTGTAATGACAGCCTGGCGATCGGCGCGCTCAAATATGCCCGTGCACAGGGGCTGGCCGTGCCGGAGGAGCTTAGTGTGGCAGGGTATAACAATTCCATGATGGCAGTCTGCTGTGAGCCGGAGCTGACATCGGTGGATAACCGGGTGGAGCAGCTCTGTAATGACGCCATTGACCGGATGCTGGAGGTACTGCAGGGGAAGACAGACGTGGAGCAGAACCATAAAGTACGGTGTCAGATTGTAAAAAGGTGTACGACGGATTTTTAAAGCAGATGGCAAAAGAGAGGCTGGATTTAAACATTTTGTTTTTAAGAGCCAGAAAGAGTTAATGAAAGAGTATACAAGGCCGATATTATATTTTAGGGATAAAATATAAAAGAAAGTAACTGTCAGATTTGTGTTTTGAATATTTTAAGGTAAGAAAGGAAATGAAGCAATGGTTTTAAATCAATGTACAACATGTACGGTCTATGGGCAGGATGGCTCGGATCAGAGAAAGATTCCGGTAAGAACGGCAGGGGAACAGGTTATGCTCCTTTTGGGGAGGGAAGATGAATTGTCTGATGCATCGAATGTGCGGATTGATTTTTTTGACGGACAGATTGGGTGTATCAAGACGAAGTGTGAACTTGCAGCCAGAAGAAATTATGATTCGTCCATACCTTCACCATGGGTTGCAGACTGTGAGATCCAGGAAGTGATTGAGATAACAGAAGCCCGCAGAAGTATCCGGATGAAGATGGATAAAGAGGTTACATTTTCATCATCAGGACAAGAGGATTTCCAGGGCGTGATCCAAAATATCAGTGAAGGCGGTATTTATTTTATTACAAGAACGAGGCTGCAGCGTGATGATACAGTCCTGTTTTCTTATGCATTTATTGAAAACAAGTTCGATATGGAAGTAGTGATCCTGAGGGAAGAGGATCTCCGCGACGGACGATACGGCTATGGATGCCAGTTCCTGGAACTGACAGTGAATGCGCAGAAGGATATCAGGCAATATGTATATCTGCGCCAGCAAGGTATGATCTGGTAGGCAAGATGACATGCGCCAGGCCGTATGTGTGTGTAAACCGGGCGGGCGTTTAGTCTGCCGCCCGGTCTGGTTGAAAATATACTAATTTTGCTGCGGAGGGACAAACTCATGGTATTTCCCAAGCGGGCCGGAGGTGCCTTCCAGTCCTCTGGCGGATTCCATGAGACGATGGGGAACGACCTGATGAGGAATATGTACACCTGGGGCGCTCATGACCGACGCTGCCCAGGTAGCGCAATTATAAGCATTAAGTTCCGGTCTGCCTCCCATCCATCGGAAGTAACACATCCTTCATCATTTCTTGCTTTATTTATAGCGTTGTTTGCATCAGAAGGGGTGATCTTAAAGCTGATCTGTTTCCGATAATTTTTATTAAAATAATCTTGAGGCCTCTTGTCCCTGTTTGGAGAATCCAAAAACCTTCCTTCACTTAAATCTTTATCGCTCATATAATATTCCTCTCGCATTTCATGTTTTACAATTCCTGGAACACCGGCAATTTTTTGAAATAGATTATAGGACTCAGGAGTTTCTGGAACAAGGTGCGCTACAAAGCAGGTGCGCTTTAATTCATAGGGATGATATCTATGAGGGCTTGTATTTGGTTCCAGCTTCTCGATCAAAATACAATTATGGCCGAAGGTATGGTCATTGTCCCCCATGGTGATCAAGGCAGAACGAACGCCAACGGTCTGTCCGCCCACCCCACAGGGACATGTATTGCGGTATGCCCTTTGGGTATCATTTTGTGCTTTCTTTTTCGGTTTGTTTTCATACTGGTACATTATTTCACTCCTGATCTTACACGTGGCATTCTGCCGGTTTTTTCTTTATGTTTATTTTAGCCGGTTTAGAAAAAAATAGAATGTAATTTCGTATATTGTAGTAAGATGTCTTATTTTTGGGATATTGTTCATGGATGACGTGGAACGTGCAGAAATAGCCGTTGCGGTTCCTTTTCTGCCTTCTCCAAATTAGGTTTGCTATTTGCAGATATCTGTTATAAAATTTAGGATAAATAAAGCATCAGAATAAAAAGGAGGTACAAAGAGATGTTACATGAAGTAAAGTTTCCATCATTCAATGAGCGCGACGAGGTGTATGGCTGGATTTATGTTCCGGCGGCAGAGCCAAAGGGAATTGTGCAGGTCATCCATGGCTACGGCGAGCACTCCAGAAGATATCTGCATATGATCGTAAAATTTATGGATGCCGGATTTATCGTTGCTGCAGACGACCATGTGGGACACGGGAAAACTGCGTTGGAAAACGATACCTGGGGCGACTGGGGTGACAAAGGCTGCCATACTATGATGGAGGATGAGCATAAGCTAAAGGAACTGGTATGCCGTAAATATCCGGGACTTCCTTATTTCCTTTTCGGACACAGCATGGGTTCCTTTATTGTCAGGGATTATATTGCAAAATATGGAGAAGAGCTTGCAGGAGTGACCATCTGCGGAACATCCGGCGTATTTCCGGGCGCGGATGAAACTGCTAAGGAACTGGAAAAAGCAGTTGCCGACGGAAAAGGAAAAGAATCGGATCCGGCATACGCGGGTAAACTGCTGGGGTGGATGTGCGAACGGTGCGGCGAAGTGAGTATCGGAAACGAGTGGATCTGTGCAGATAAGTATGTACAGAAAGATCATGCGGAGGATCCTTTTGACGCGTTTACAAAGCCTACACAGAATCAGTCCCTGTTATATTTTGTCCAGATGATGCAGGTTATTACCGGAAAAGAATGGGCCGAGAAGGTTCCGAAAAAACTTCCCATTTACAATATCGGCGGCGATCAGGATCCGGTCGGACAGTATGGGAAAGGGATTTATGAAGTAAGTAACTGGCTTTATGAGACAGGGCATACCGTAGATACAAAAGTACATTCCGGCTACCGGCATGAAATCCATAATTACGCGGAGATCAAGGATGAGGTAGAGGCAGGGATCATTGCCTTTATGGGGAAGAATCTGTAGGCAGGTTATCAGGCATATTTATGCTTATAAAAAATATCATTTGAGGAGCAGCAAAAATGGAAAAGTACAGAGTCATTGAAATCAAGCAAAGTATATTTGCAGATAATGATAAACAGGCAGATATCCTTAGAGAAAAATTAAAAGAAAAAGGCGTATTTCTTTTGAACCTTATGTCCAGCCCAGGGGCGGGAAAAACGACAACCTTAAGCCGGACGATCGAGATGCTGAAGCCAGAGATGCAGATCGGGGTGATGGAAGCGGATATTGATTCTGATGTAGATGCCGCTGCGATTGAAAAGTACGGCGCAAGGGTCATCCAGCTCCATACCGGTGGGATGTGCCATCTGGATGCAGGAATGACGGAACAAGGGATTGACGAATTTGGGGTAGACGGACTGGATCTTGTGATATTGGAAAATGTAGGGAATCTGGTGTGCCCGGCAGAATTTGATACCGGCGCCGTGAAAAATGCTATGATCTTATCCGTTCCGGAGGGCCATGACAAGCCGCTCAAATATCCGCTGATGTTCCAGGTCTGCGATGTGGTCCTGATCAATAAGACAGATGTCCTGCCCTATTTTGATTTTGATATGGAGAAGTGTGTAGAATATGTCCATATGCGTAATCCAAAAGCAAAAGTAATCCCAATCTGTGCAAAGACGGGAGAAGGGATGGACGTCTGGACGGACTGGCTGAGAGAGCAGACAGAGGAGTGGAAAAAACAGGATGGCTCTGAATGAAACTGGCAGTGAAATCATCCAACTGCGGCACAGCGATATGGAGTATTTCATATCACAATCTATTCATACATCTATGATAATCCTTGTGGACGGGCTGAATGTGCCATTCGGTCCGTCCAGCAAAACTATTATTAGAAAAGAAGAGTGTGAGTCTATGGAAATACAACTTATTGTTATGAGTATTCTAGCGTATGTAATTATGTTTAATTGCAATTTGACATTTCGACTTAAGGTTACTCATAATCTTATTATTGCTATTATACTTGTATTTAATATAGTTTTTGTTGAAAAATTGATAGGTGACCTGTGTGTAATACCTATGTATGTACTTGTGGCTTTATATGTTGGTTACCTAAAAAAAGAAGACTGGTTATGGAATGTATTTTTAATTATTTATACTTATACTCTATCAGTAATTATTGATAATCTGACACACTTTGTATGGAATATTATTGGGCTGGATGCGAGTATTTATTGGCCTGTTTATATGTTGATAAACTATCCTGTCTTTTTTGTGATATGTAGATTTATGTCCAGGAAAGTAGTGGAGATAAAAAATAAAAAATTTTTACCATTGTCACCTAGAATTTTGGCAGTACTTGGCGCGGATCTGATTTTATGTATGTTGATATTTGTTATGCACATTGCTGTTGTTGAACAGGCAGGGGCTTCTTTCAGGATATTACTTACGAGTATCATTTTATATATTGCATATGTTTCCCTGACTTTTTTGATTACGACTACGATTATCCGTGAATATGAAACGAATGCGAATATCCTGTTAAAGCAAAATTCATATGACAATTTGCAGGAATATATGACACAGATTGAAGAACTGTATCAAAATTTAAGGACATTTCGGCATGATTATGCCAATATTATGATAAGCATGGCTGGATATATTGAAGAAAAGGATATGGATGGCCTGAAGAAATATTATGAGAAGCAGATTTTTCCTGTGAATTATTTGCTTAATAAAGAAAGAGATGCAGTAGCAAAACTACATAATTTAGAGGTGATAGAATTAAAAAGCCTGATTGCAGTAAAAATAAATTATGCGCTGGAGATGGGGATAGAAGTAAATCTTGAAATTACAGAAAAGATTGATAAAATAAACATGAAAAGTGTTGATCTTGTACGTATCATGGGAATTCTGCTTGACAATGCGATTGAAGCCTGTCAGGAATGTAAATCGCCGGATATCTGTCTTGGTATTATTAAAATGAATCAGGATATTACGTTAATCGTAAAAAATACATATGTAAAACAAAATATTGATTATAGCAAACTGGGTTCCCTTGGAGTGAGTTCAAAAGGTGAGCGTAGAGGAACAGGGTTGTATAATATTAAAAATATTATCAATGTTTATGATAATGTAGTAATGGATACGGAGTATGAAAGTGGGTACTTTACTCAGTTGGTTGAAATCTATGGAGGGATTCAGGAATCAGAAAAATTGCAGCAATAAACATGGATAATATTATAGGATCTCTTAGCTTATCAACAAAAAGGGCAGCAACAGTTAAGACAGTAGATACAACATTTAACTTCTTTTTTTGTAATTGACTGTATTCTGGAGAATATGGATTTTTTCCCGTTCCTCTAGGCGTGTGGAAAAAGAAGATTATATTTGCAAAGATGCAAAATATAATGCATAACGGGATATTTAAGGTGGTAATTGACAGATATTTTCCACCGCCGAGCATAATTAGGGTAGTAGCGCTAATGCACTTGAAAATGCTATTAAAGTGAAATCCGCCGGCGATAAGGCGCAAGATGCCAAAAATAGCAAAAAGCATGAATGTTTCAGCAAAGCATTTCCATAAGTATGATAATATTAAAATGAAAGATGTTACAATAATGTTGTAAACTAAATTTTGAATACCATAATGCATTTGAAGATACTCTATTTCTGTAACTTTGTTATCAGGGTCAAGTATATGAATTATTTTTTGTGCCAAAATATTAAAAAAATTTTCCATAAGAAATACCATCCTAACTTGTATAAAACGTAACCTTAATTTAAAGCCTTTCGGTGGGGGCGTTTATTTTAGTAGCTTTGGGTTTATTATAGCATCAAGAAAAGAAAAGGGAAAAAATTTTCTTAAGCGTATGAGAAATTTTCTTAAGCGTATGAGGAGGATCAATATGATAGACATATACATATGTGAAGATTCTACAGAGGAGAGGGAGGTTTTAAGCCGTTATGTAGAAGCGGCAATTCTGATTCGGGAATATGATATGAAATTAAAAATAGCAACAAGTGATCCGGAAAAAATTATAGAAGAATTAAAATTGTCAAAGAATACAGGTATTTATTTTTTAGATATAGATTTAAAATTAACGAAAAATGGATTAACATTGGCAAAAGAGATTAGAGAATATGATCCCCGTGGCTTCATCATTTTTGTTACATCACATTCCGAAATGTCATTTTTGACATTTCGATATAAGGTTGAAGCGTTGGACTTTATATTAAAGGATGAACCAAAGCAGTTACAGCACCGCATTTGTGAATGTATAGAGGATGTACATAAAAAATATAAGAAGATTACAAAAGGAGATGGGAAAACAATTTCAATAACACGCGGCGGCAGAAAAATCATTCTAGAGTATGATGATATTATGTTTTTTGAAACATCTGCAAATGAACATAAACTGATTGTTCATACAGAAAATAAAAGTATGGAGTTTTTTGGAAAAATGAAAGACATTGAGGAAGAGGTTGGGGATGAGTTTATCAGATGTCATAGAGCATATTTAGTAAATAAGAAAAATATACATGAAGTCTATTATGCAGAAAAGTTAATTATAATGAAGAATCAAACGAAATGTCCTATATCGCATAGGATGATCAGACAGGTAAAAAGTAAATATCAATGATATCCGTTACGGGAGTTGCTATTTTTTGAAATTCTAGAAAGCAGTATTATAAAGATGAATGGAGTTGTTGGTGATGCCGCCCAATTAGGGCGGCATTATTTATAAGTTCATTAAATGTGTGTATAGAATAACGTTTAAGTAATATTAGTATTCTCAAACGTATGAAATTGAGGCATAATATGACGCTGACGGAATATTATTTGCCCTTTAGGAAAAAAGTAATAAGATTTACGAAAATATGATAAAGTGATATTATCAAAAATGTACAGGAGTTATAAAGAAGTGAAGCATTTAAAAGAAATCAGTATTAGTATACTATGTAAATTTGGTAAATATGGAATGGGAAGATCAATCATAGTAGGAATGTATGATTTTGAGGTTCCTAAAAAGCTTGTAGAGTATAATTCCAATGAAGATAGTAATGAGGAAGAAAGTTGTGGTGGGCGAAAATAAAGGTGAGGGTTTAGAATGGTCTTAAGAATTTCTGCGCATTAATATTTAATTTTGTTTTGTTCTGTATAATACTATTAGGGTAAAATGGATTTGAGTGAGTATAGTTGCGGCCATAATAGGGCTGACAACATTATAAGTAAGATTGATAGTTAGGATAAAAATTTCCCTCAATCGAAAAGGAAATATTTTAATAAATACGAGTGAAATTTTTTCAGAAGTATTAAATATTTTATATCGATAAGAGAGGGGATTTTTATAAAAGCGGAATCTTAAAGTCATATAAAATGAAAATTTAAAATTCCGAAAGTATTAAGAAAGGAGGATACAAACAATGAAAAAGGAGTTTAAAAAACCTGCTTTAAAAAAAGGGAATATGAGCACTAAGAGTTCATGTGCACCATGTGGGCCAGAGTCATGCTCAATGTTCCAGTGTAGTTTCTAGGATGTATGATGAGAACTGCGAGAAGAAAGTTGCAAACATTGTGACTTTCTTCTCAATTGTTAAGTTGTTATATAAAGGTGGAAAAATATGGAATGCAGACAAATACAATGGAAATTATGTAATGAATTTAATAAAATTGGTAATACAATTTATTTGATAAAGCAAGATTCTGATGAAGTTTATACATTTACAAATAGTGCTGTTGAAATTATTGATATTCTTAGTTTTTTGGAACAATGCACAATTGAAGAGCTAATCCTAGAACTTGCTAAATACTATGAATTAAAAGAATTGGAGAAAGAGGAAGTGGTATCTTTCCTAAAAGAATTGGAGAAAGAAAATATTATAGAGATACTATTCTGAGATTTATTATGAAGGGAACATTAAATGAAAAATCTAGCCATTAATAATGCAAAATTTTTAAATTATCTAAGAGAAAATGAGATTGTCTATCCTGTAGTTATTAGTATTGATGTTATTCAAAATTGCAATTATAGATGTAAGCATTGTTATATTAAATACTCCTTTGGAGAATCAGAAGATAAATATTTATCATTCGATGAATTAGATGGGCTTTTTGTTCAACTGGGAAAGTATGGAGCGGCTTCTGTTAGCTTAACAGGTGGAGAACCTCTTTTAAGAAAAGATATTGTGGATATTGTTAAAAGTGCAAAGAAAAACAATCTTTACTGTTGTTTGAAATCAAACGGTTTTTTGTTAACAAAGGATTTGATACATACTTTTGAAAGCGTAGGGTTAGATGAAATCGTATTGAGTATTTATGGGATGGATAATAACGAGTATCATTCTGTGACTGGTTATGCAGCAGCAAAGGAACATGTATTTGAAAAACTCTTTGAAAATATACAGTATTTAATTTCCAGCAGGATTAGAACAGAGTTAAGATATGTTTTGCTAAAACAAAATTATAAGAGCTATGTCCGATTTGTTGACATATGTAAAAAAATTGGTTTGAAAAAAGAACAATATGATTTTATCATAGATATCAACCCAGATAATAATTCTAACGAAAGTACATCAAGTAATGGCATGAATGTAAAACAACAAGAGGAATTCTTACAAGAGTTTTATAAACTGGATAAGGAAACTTTTTTCTTAAAATATGATAATAACTATAAGTATAAAAAATGTTTGGTGGGTAAGCACCTTGTGCATATAAAATGTAATGGCGATGTATATCCTTGCCCGAACTTCCCGATTAGCGTAGGGAATATAAAAAAACAAACATTTAATGAAATTTGGGAGGATTCACCGCTTTTAAATGAATTGAGAGCTATTTCAGAAGACGCTTTCGACTGTAGGGGATGTGATGATAGGGATAAATGCTATCATATATGTATGGGGGCTATTTATGTATGGAATAAATGTGAGAGTTATAAAAAATCCAATGTCTCATATTGCCAGTATAAGAAAGAATTTTACTCAATTGTAAATAAGATAAAAGGAGGGGAGGTTGGTTAAATGCTATATTATGAGCCATTGACGAGTACAGATTTTACAGACGAATGGTCTTCCGTTCTTAGATTACAAGATCAAATGGAGATAGGGGCTTTAAATCAAAGTAAAGACTATATAAAAAATGCTATAGCAAACATACTCCAAAAATCACATTATAACTATGTACTATATAAGGATGATACGGTACTATCTATTTTTGGAGTAAGGAATATTGAGGATGGAATAGGAATGCCTTGGTTTTTGTCTGCAGAAATACCCAAATCAGTAAATTGTCAATTCCTTAAACTTTCAAAAAAAATTGTAGGAAGGTTCCAGGAAAAATACGATATTTTATATAATTATACACTTTATGATAATATGGTATCACATAAATGGCTGAAATATCTGGGATTTCAGATTATATATGATAATGTCATTAAAAAATGTGATGGAAGAAAACTTGTCAGGTTCGAATGGAGAAGAGAATGGGAAAATTATTAAAAGTGAAAAATTTGACAAAGATATACTATGAGGGCTCTATAGCAAATAAGGTTGTTGACGATATAAGTCTGGAGGTTGACGAGGGGGAATTTGTGATGGTCATGGGGGCTTCCGGTTCGGGAAAAACGAGCCTTCTGCATCTGATAGCTGGAATCGACCAGCCTGACGGGGGAAAGATAAGTTATCTGCAAAGCAGTGCGGCAGGCGACAGGGAGATTGACTTCGGCCATATGAGTGAAAAGGCAAAGGCGATGTTCAGACGGTCGAACATAGGGATTGTTTTTCAGCAGCAGTGCCTCATCCCGGATCTGACGGTTTATGAAAATATTATGCTGCCGATGATGCTGGACAGGAAAAGGAAAGAGAAAATTTCCATGAAGGACAGGATTTTAGAGCTGTGCGAGCAGTTTGGCCTAAAGGAGCATGCTGGAAAGTATCCTTCCCAATTGTCAGGCGGGCAGCAGCAGCGGGCCGCAATCTTGCGTGCGATCGTAAATAAACCGCCGGTCCTGCTCTGTGACGAGCCGACAGGAAGCCTGAACTCGGCACAGACGGATATTGTCATGGAAATATTAGAAGAACTGAACCGGAAAGGGCAGACGGTCGTCCTGGTTACACATGACACCAAGGTCGCGGTCAGAGGGAAGTGTATCATTTATATTGAAGACGGCCGTGCGGAGGGGGAATTGAGGTTTGATGAGCCTGCCGGGAAAGAACCGTATAAGCAGAGGGAAGAGGAACTGATGAGTTTTCTTCAGAAGAGGGGATGGTAGTTTGAAAGCGAGTTTTAGATGTGGGCTGGCTAAGCTGAGAAGGAAAAAAATCCCGAATTTATTTTTGGGGATCTGTATCCTGCTCACTGCCGCGTTGTCAGTGAGCTCCCTTATCTTTTTTAGGGAATTAAACGGGATATTCGACAGAGCCTATGAAGAAATGGAAGGTCCGCAGATGTGCTGCCTGTGGAATAGCGGAATTGTTTCGGCCGACAGTGTCAGGAAATATATGGAAGATTCCGGGGGCGGGCTGGAGTTTCAGATCACAGAAAATACGAAAACCATAGAATATGTTGAAAAAGACGGGATCAGGCTGAGCAGCGGCATACTGCTGGAGCTTCCTGAACATGTGAGCAAGGATATGCTCTCTCCTAAAATTTCAGCTGGATTAGAGCCGGAGATGCCGAAAAAGGGAGAAATCTGGATTACTACAAAAATGGCAAATATCCTAAATGCAAAGGAGGGGGACAGCATCTCTTTGCAGATGGCAGACCGGGCTGAGAACGTAAAGGTCGTAAAAATAGTTGCAGATCCTGTGTTTGGCGGAGGAAATACCAATGTATACCGGATGTGGTGCGGATATGGTCGGCTTTCGGAGTTCGCGTTGGCAGAAAATCATAGGATGAGCTATCTAGAGATCAGATTCCAGAAGTTTACCCGGCAGAGCGAGCAGGATTTTATCCGCGGCGCAGAGGATTATTTCCAGATGCCGTTAGGCGATACGCTTTATACATACGATCAGATAAAAAGCGGATATACCTCTGTCTATCAGATGATAGGCGCTGTATTATGCTTTGTAAGTATTGTCCTGGCTGTCACCATAGTCATATTGACCATATTTCTGATAAAAAGTGATATGGATGAGGACGTAAGGAATATCGGCATTTATAAAGTACTGGGAATGACGGGCGTACAGATTATAGGCGTATATATGATCTGTTATGGAATGATCGGCCTGGTATGTTCTGCTTTGGGAAGTGTTTTGGGGGGACAGCTGAGCCGGTGGGTCATAGAGAGCATTCTCGGCGACCTGGGTATCTATATGGTTTCCCTTACGGGAATTTGGGGTTATCAGTTATTGGTATGGCTGGCGGTATCGGCAGCGGCCGTGCTCATCTGCTTCTGCTCTGTTTTTAAAATACAGAGGCTAAACGCATCTTATGCGATAAGGAGGGGCGTCTGGCAGACAAAGGAAACAGGCAGGAAGGAACAGAAGGAGACATATTATAACGGCAGGGGATCTTTTGAATTGTACTATGCTGTCAGGGGAATCCGGAATAAGAAACTAAGATACATGTATATTGCAGGGGTGTCTATGGTGTTCGGTTGTCTTACGGTGCTCTGTTTTGGATGTCTGAATGCAGTCGGGAATATTGACAGGGATTCGGAGACATGGGGATTTATCAGAACGGATATTTATGTCACGGCGCTGGAAGAAAGGCCTGTGAGTGGGATCATAAAGGAACTGGAGGAAGATGCAAGGGTTGATCATACATACGGGGTGAACAAAGTATATCCCAAGTATAAGCCGGATGCCGGGGAAAGCTGGCAGAGTATTGAAACGGAGATTTATGAGCTGCCATGGAATGAGGAAATAGAAGATAAATCTTTGTATGGAAGACGGCCGGAAAAAGAAAATGAGATTAGTGTAGGAATGGTGTTTGCGGAGGAATACGGGCTGGAGACCGGGGAAAAAATCGAATTGTTTGTAAACGGGGAAAAGAAAGAATATGAGATCACAGGAATTTTCCAGTCGCTTTCCAATTACGGGAAGATCATACGGATGGTGACCGATAATCTGGACCAATTCGTAAAGGCGGACGGCGTCTATGGAGATTACATGCTCGTACTCTCGGATGCTTCATTGAAGTGGGAACTTGCGGAGGAACTGACGGAAAAGTACGGTGGAGAATTTGCGTTCATCGCCTCAAAATCAAATGGGGAGAACATCACAGGCATTTTAGCGCCGGCTGTCGGGACCATTTTGGCGGTTCTGCTGATCATCGTTATGGTCATTACGGTGAATCTTACATTTTTACTGGTCAGGAGGGAGCAAAGCCTGATCGGATCGCTGAAAGCTGTGGGGATGGCCTCGCGGCAGATCTTAAAAATCTATTTATGGCGGAACTGCCTGTCCGCATTTGCCGGGACCTGCCTGGGAGTGGTGGCCGGAACATTTATCGTACCTGGATTACTGACGCCTTATGCCAAAGTATTAGGGCTTACAGAATTCCCGTTTGCGAATACTCTTGTAGGGATATCGGGCGGCCTTATGCTGCTGCCAGCCTGCATGTTCCTGGCGACATGCGCGGTCGTCAGAACCATCCATGCGGTATCTGTCAAACAGTTGGTAAATGAATAGAAGGAAAGCAGGAGTAGAGCAATAAACTAGTAAAGATGGAATAAAATAAAAGTACAAAGAAGAGGATTTTATGTATTTACACAAAAAGGATTGACTATTTTAGAAATATGGCATTATACTATTAGTGGTGAGTCCTACCACAAAGTGGACTGCTAAAAGCGTTAGCAGCTCTAATGGAGTTACTACACAAATGGCTATGTGGAAACGCATAGCCATTTTTTACGAGGAGAAATATGCAGACGTCTTTTAACTTATACAAGGTGGATATGAAATATATCCGTAATTTACATAATATCGATGATAAAGTGCTTTCTGTTTCGCTGTAGACGGGAAAAGATAACAGGGTTTTTGTTGGAATTGTTATTATTTGCGGTATTCATAAATATTGTGTACCACTTTCATCACCAAAAGAAAAGTATAAAAAATGAAGAACTCTATGGATTTTTCAAAGATTGAAATAAATGGGAAGCTTTCAGGTGTCCTGAATTTTAATATAATGATACCTATTCAAGAAGAACAATTACAATAAGGCGGAAAACTTCCACTTTTTCCAAATTATCCAGACTTTTATTTTCAATATTTTCTGTGGAAGGTATCGTATCGTCTAGTGGGGCGGTTTTATGCCTGCTTCTCTTTTCCAGTTCCTTATACCATAGTTTTTTTGCAATTCCGCATAGGCAGACAGAAATTTTACAATCTCCCCTAAATCTGTCATTCCTTTGACTGCCTGAAAGAAAGTTTTCTGCGTCAGTTCCTCTGCAAGTCCTCTGTCCTGCGTTAAACCGCACAGATATTTATATATCATTCCAGCGCTTTCACGATATTTTTCATCAATTTTTTCTTTATCCATATCAGCACCTCATATTGTTAGTTCTTTTCAAGTGCGATTCGTTACAATTAATTTTACTTTTTTCAAAAGTTTTTTCTGTTCATTCCAATATTTTCACTTTAAATGCTTTGCTTATCGTCCAATTAATATTATAATTTGCCTTAGAAGCTGCATCAACTGCAACTATACAAATATGAACTTTTGTATCTTACAAAAAATAAATCTCCTATATACAGAGATTTTTATCATTTATATAAAACTTTTCCGAAGAAAAACGACAGGGAAACTCTTTCTGCAATTCTTTTGACAGAACTTTTACAATGGATTTGCCCCATCCGCTGGTTTCCTGCTGTATATCTCCTCGCCAATCTCCTCAACCACAAGTTTTATGCTGCCGTCTCGCTGGCGTTCTTCCACCGTTGCAAGGCGGTTGATCTCGTCACTATAACGCATCCAGCCTATTGAACAGTAACCCTATTGGCACATTTTTGATTTAAAAAAAATATGTTCTGTGTTTTTTCAGTTCACATGATAGAATAAATGTACAGTCTTTTCAGCATATGATATAATATGTTGGGACTGGTTGTATGCCGCACCCCGGCTGGCTGTCATGCTGATTGGCCGGGAAGAGACATAGAAAAGCCGGCATTCAGGCCGCCCATTGCCGCAGGCAATTTAAAATGGCGGCCTGAGTTACAGGGTGCGGCCAGCCGTGGCCTGTAACTGGAACTGTAGTTTTGTATATATACGCTGTGATGAAGGGGGGCTTTGTAAAAAATAAAAAGAACATAGAAGCATGGAGGTATATAGTTACAGGCGGCTCACGTCTGGAAAAGTAAAAAAGAAAGGGATACAAGATTGTCTGGATGCCATGGAAAGCAGGAAAGCAGTTCATGGTATGTTTCTGTATCAGCCTATCGTTATGGACTCTTTTGAGAATAACATCAGTTATGAATGACAGATTAACTGAATCAGGCGATATATCCGGTGATGAAAAATGCTTGTGATATAGAGACAGTAAAAACCAGCCAATGGATGTATAAGGTAAAAGTGAATACATGAATATGACAGGATTCCAAAACACAAATTACGGGGCGAGGACAAATCGCTCTTATCAGAGTGCAAATTTATCAAGAAACAACACACAACTGTCAGGGAAAGAGACGCAGGTTTCTTTTTCGAGACAGGCGGTGGCTCACCTTAAATTAGGATATTTGTATGCCGACGTTAATCTGGTCAACGGACAGGAATTATATATGAATTATGACGAAAGTTCCACAGAGGATGATCCGGTCATGCTGGCCGAAGGAATTGATATCCATGGAAATGCATTTCAGACAAAGATTCATTTGAATGAGATTGATGTAAAGCATGCATCTCTTGTTGAGATGACTGCTTTAAACGTGCATTTGGCGGAACAAGGAGATCAGGATGTGAAAAATCATGTCAGTTTTCCATTGCTGACTTCTAGCAGTCAATATGACATCACACAGAAAAGGGATTTTGAACAATTTTTTTCTGATGTGACCAGAAAATATCAGGCTGCAGGATTCAATAAAGAAGCCAGCCTCTACAAAGAGGAAATGGAGCGGTATCTGTTTTTTCAGAATACAGGAAGATTTCGGGTAAAGACGGAGGATGAACATGTCCTGTTTCAGCCAGAAAAGGAAAAAACAGGTATATTCAGTAATAAGACACTGGCAGAACTGGCGGGATACAAGCTGGGTCATGAGATAGACTGGGAATCTGACGGCACGGGTATTTTGACGGAAGAGCAGATCCAGTACCTGAAAGGAAAGTATGATGTAGAGGATCTGACAGAAGCAGATTATTATAATCTTTTAGCGGAATTAACAGAAATGAATGTACTTTCCGGGAAAGATGTAGAAAGGCAGTTCGTGCGTCAAGCGCCTTGCATAGCTATGGTCACTCCGGCATATCGAGATCTGGGGATGGATGAGGACGTGGCATCCGCAGGAAATTATTTGAAAAAATTACAAAAAGAATTAGACGAAACGGAAGTTCTGCTGTCTATGCTGAAAGCCGGGAAGTGTTCAGTAAGTCCGGAAACTACGTTAGGAGCTGTACGCGCATTTTACGAAAAAGAGCAAGAGTATAACAAAAAAATGGTTGATATATTTCAGCAATTGAAGAGAAGCACTTCTACAGATGCTTATGACAAGACACACTCCTGATATACACAGAAGAAATGAGAAGATCATGAGGCAGATATGCAATCAATTTGATGTGTAAATTGGTGCAGGGCATTAGGGGGTGTATGATATGGATTACATACGTGCGGTAGAAATCTTTCCGCCGGAACTGGTTGAGCAGTTACAGCAATATGTAGATGGAGCCGTGGTCTATATTCCCAAAAAAGAGGAGGATAAAAAGGCATGGGGAGAACGGACAACAACGAAAAGGGAACTGGCAAGGAGGAATGCGAAAATTTATAAGGACTTTCAAGCCGGGAAATCTATTAAAGAACTGGCAGAAGAGTATTTTCTGGCGGAGAAAAGTATCCAGCGGATCATCCGGCAGGAAAGATCAAAGAGGCTAAAGAGGCGGGAAGAGGCAAAGAAACAGTATTGCAATCCGGCAGAAAAAAGGCTATAATCAATTCGTATACCGGAGGGGCCGCAATACATGCCCTTTCGGGGCGGATGGACAGCTTCGCTGTCCAATAAGGTATAATTTTATATTGGATTCATCCAGAATTTATATGATTTCTGGACGGTTCTACACTGGGGAGCTGGCGGGAAAGCCGGCTGAGAGGAAGCGAATCTGCTTCGACCCATATGGAGCTTCAGGTTATTTGCCTGTAGTTCCTAACCTGATTTGGATAATGCCAACGTAGGGAGTGCATGTGAAGCTGAGATGCGAAATGAGATTTTCAGAGATGCCCTATGTGCATCTCTTTTTTTGTGCAGTCTATATTGGCAGAGCGATCGTTATTGTTTGCGGCCGCCGGCCGTGGATCATAACAAGCGGTAGATTGGGGGCACCACCTTTTATCGCTATAGAAAATGTTGTGACCTGGAACGGTAGAAAAATATCCTGTGTATATCTTCTGCTGTTCCTTATATGGGGACTGAAAAGAGTACCCTGAGACGAAAAGGAGGAACTACAAATGAGAAATTACACAACACAGATGGACGCGGCAAGAAAAGGGATCGTGACGCCGGAAATTGCGGCTGTCGCAAAAAAGGAACATATCACGTCCGAAGCGCTGATGAAACTGGTTGCAGAGGGAAAGGCTGCCATATGTGCAAATAAAAACCATACCTGCCTGAAGCCGGAGGGCATCGGCAGTATGCTGCGCACCAAGATCAATGTCAACCTGGGCGTATCCAGAGACTGCAAAAACTATGATATTGAGATGGAAAAGGTGATGAGCGCGGTAAATTTGGGGGCGGAATCCATTATGGATCTTTCCAGCCATGGGGATACGAGAGGTTTCCGCCGAAAATTAACCCACGAATGTCCGGCTATGATCGGTACGGTTCCGGTCTATGACAGCGTCATCCACTACCAGAGGGATCTGGCCACATTGACGGCAAAAGACTTTCTGGATGTCATCCGCCTGCATGCAGAAGACGGTGTGGATTTTGTCACACTGCATTGTGGAATTACGAGAAAAACCATTGATCAGATCAAAAAGCACAAACGTAAGATGAACATTGTCAGCCGCGGCGGAAGCCTTGTATTTGCCTGGATGAGTATGACCGGGGAAGAGAATCCCTTTTATGAATATTATGACGAGATCCTGGATATCTGTGAAGAATATGATGTGACCATTTCTCTGGGAGACGCCTGCCGTCCCGGATGTCTGGCAGATGCCACCGATGTCTGCCAGGTGGAAGAACTGGTACGTTTAGGAGAATTGACAAAACGTGCATGGGCACACAATGTCCAGGTGATGGTAGAGGGGCCGGGACACGTGCCGCTTGACCAGGTTGCCGCCAACATGAAGGTACAGCAGACGATCTGCATGGGAGCGCCCTTCTATGTGCTGGGTCCTCTGGTAACGGACATTGCACCGGGGTATGACCACATTACCAGCGCTATCGGCGGCGCGGTAGCTGCCATGAATGGCGCAGCTTTCCTTTGTTATGTTACACCGGCAGAGCATTTAGCGCTTCCCAATGTAGAGGATGTGAAACAGGGGATCATCGCTTCCAAGATCGCAGCCCATGCGGCAGATATTGCCAAAGGGATTCCGGGCGCAAGAGAGATAGACGACCGTATGGCAGAGGCACGCCGGAATCTGGACTGGGACGCGCAGTTTGCCTGCGCCCTGGATCCGGAGACGGCGAAAGCAATCCGGGACAGCCGGAGCCCGGAAGATGACCATAGCGATACCTGCAGCATGTGTGGGAAGTTCTGCGCGGTCAGAAGCATGAATAAAGCGCTGGCTGGAGAGTATATTGATATTTTGTGATAGATCAAAGGCTTTACACCTAAAATTCCTTTTGTTATAATAAATGTCACCGAAACAGTCGATACTTTCGAAAAAAGGGTGATCATATGCAAAATAGTGCTGAGACAATCGAGAAGTTAGCAAGAAGACTCGAAAGAGTATGTATTTTGAATGATTTAAAAGAGTGCAAAACTCTTGAAGAATTTCAGGAACTTACAAAAAAATACGAAGCATTATGTAATGAGGACAAATTATAAGTACTTTTTAAAACAATCCCATGGAATACAGGATTCTGGAAAATCCGGTATTCCGTGGGATTCTCTCTTTTTCAGCTGACAGGTTAAACTGTGAAGAAAAGATGACGGAAAAGCTGCACTGAAAATTTTCTCATTAAGAAGGAAATCGTCTTAGCGCAGGCAAGGAAACTGATTTAGATACCGGATATACTCCGCGGCCTCCTTTTCCCGCGGAGTATTCTTGATGATCCCAAGGTATACCGGTTCTGTGAAACCGGCGTCTTCCAACAGAGGGGTGTGGGTGATCTCCAGTGCCATGGGATATTCCTCTGTTTTGGCAGTATAGGAGACAGAACTGTCCAAGGCGGCGTCCTCCGCGTTATCTTCCAGTATCACAATATTGTCCCGCAGCAGTTTTAAACAGTCCTGATATAGTCCGGGATCTGTTTCCAATAAAAAATCTTCCATATTATCCAAATATCCATTCTGTGAGAATGTGTCAAAGGCTTCCTGATCCATCAGGGCGATATCCAGCGTTTCGTTGTCGATGGCCGCAATCAGTTTGATGCGGGAGGCATAGGTGTATTCATGATAAGGATTTGCCTCGTCGCTGGTAAGATAAAGGCCGGTGTAGAGATAAAAAGCATTTTTAGCCGGATTCAGATCCTGAGAGAGCAGAAAGCCATCACTCAGTGCTTTGGTCAGAGCTTCGCTGGGAGCTACGTTGATGAAAGCAGCATAGAGGATATTCTGTTTCTGAGTGAAATGTCCATAAAGCACATACCCCAAAATGTACAGGATGATGCATGCTGCTGCAAAATGCAGCTTATAATAGTCCCATAGATACTGTAGTTTTTTAAAGCCTTGTAGCTGACGCAGTTTTTCTTTTTCTGAAGCCATTGTTTCCACATTTTTCATATGGCTGTCAACGCCCCTTTCTGGTTAAAAATCCTCATGATGGATATTCGGCCTAAAGCAGGTCAGAGATCCTATAACTCTTCCGCCGGAGCTTCTTCCTCCGTCTTTTCCCCACATTGAGCCAGGATATTCGAGAGCAGCCAGGAGCAAAGAAGCGCGCAGGTGCCTTCGCCAAAGATGATCATAGGAGTGCATACATTGATGACGACATACAGCATGGCAAAATAGATGACTGCCATCAGCGCCGTACAGAGCAGAAAACGCATCCCGATCATCAGGGAATTCCGGAACATGGCCTTTGTGGTGTTGCTAAAACGTGCCAGCAGAGGGAAAATGTACAGAAGGATGATCCCATAGGCAACGGCGGCAACAATAAAAACAGCGGTAAGCAGAGTCCAGAATGCATTTTCAAACCGCATATGGTAAAGTACATATCCATCAATTCCGAGAACCGCGCCAAGACCGAAAAGGATGAGCCAGATAGCGGTTCCCTGTCTGAAATTTTCTTTAAAGGAATGGAAAAAGGCTTTCGTTAGATTTCCTTCTTCGTTTTTTACAATTTTCAATGATACATAATAAAGCGCTGTGGTAGACGCCCCGATGGTGACGATTGGAAGGCAGCAGATAAACCACAAAATATTCAGATATACGCTGTAAACTATTTTTGTAATAAACTGCATAACAGGACCGTCCAGATTCAGTAAACCGCTCATGATCATTCTCCTTTTTTTTGAAAAAATATTTTACGTTCCTATATTAATCTCCGGTTGACTCCCGGAATATGAGGCTTGTCTCCGCGTAGATCGTGCGGTAGTTTAAGGAAGGCTCCTTGATCCGGGAGATTAAAAGGTGTACCGCTGAAAATCCCATGATCTGGCTATGGATATGGATGGTAGTCAGAGAGGGGATGATGATCCTGGAGCCTGGTGAATCATCAAAACCGCACAAATATACGTCTTGGGGAACATGGTATCCCAATCTGTGCAATGCGTGTATGGTATCGATCGCGACAAAATCATTTGCACAGAGAAACACATCGGGCAGACGCTCCAGCTTTTGCAGACGCTCGGCCAGATAAGCCTGGTAATTCTCAGAGACCATTTCACGCTCACTTTCTTTATCCGCCAGCAGGCAATATTCTTCCGGGCACGTCAGGCCGTGGAGGTACATGGCGTTACGGTAAGCCATATAACGCTCGAAAAAGGACTGGCAGTGCAGATATTCGCCGATGAATCCAATCTGTGTTTTTTTACGCCGCACCATTTCACGGACGAAAGAAAAGATTCCGGACTTGTTATCCATCAAAAGCAGGTCTGCTTTCAGCGGTTCATTTAGCCCGATTGGGGGGCAGTCTACGAAAAGGATCGGAATGTCCAGTTCGCACAGCATTTTACAATATTCATAGTTGAACATTTCATAGCAGATCATGCCGGCAGTCTTTTTCATGTCGAATGATTTTGGCAGAGCCAGATTCTGGATTTCTTCCGGGAGAAGCCTGTGGATAGAAAGGCCATAGCCAAGCTCGGAGGTTTCCCTCTGGAACTTATCCAGCATTGTGGATGAAAAATGGGCGTCATCCAGAAATTTTGAAGTGAGCAAGGCAATCTCCTGGTTTTTCTTAGAGGGCTGGGATGAAGTTTCCGGTTTACTGTCTATAATGCTTATATAGGAAAACTGCTTGTAGCCCATTTCCATTGCCTTTTTCAGGACCTTGTCCCTGGTAGCGTCTGCCAGGACGCCGGTATTGTTGATCGCCTTGGACACAGTGTTTCGGGAGATGCCCAGAGAATCGGCGATATCTTGTATAGTAACTTTGTTAGCCATAGAAACCTCCTTTATTGTAGGATTATAATTTAGCTGCCCGATACCATAGTTTGTAGAAAAGCTGTCGGCGGCAGGTTTTCTGTATTTAAAATGTGAACTGAATATATTATAATGCACAAATTAGAATGTGTCAAATGTAAAAGTGCAAAAAAACGAAAATATTACATCTGATAGTATGGATTGATGTAAAAGTTTACAAAAAAGAAAAAATAAAATGAATGCGTTTGTAAAAAAATGATAAATAAAATGATGCAAATGTGAAAATAACTATTGACTAAATAGAAAAAAACTGTTATAACATTCCTATAGAGAATCTCGAAAGATTTTACATATGCACAAACAAAAAAAGGAAGGAGTTAATAAAAAAGGAAGAGAAAAGGAAAAGAGTGGGCAAATGCAAAAGGTGGAGAGATTTTATTAAGTAGAAAGGAGGAAGATATGAAATTATGAAAGCAAATTCAACAACTGTTCCAAATCAAAGGCAGGACAAAGGATTTCACAACACCATGCTGTATATCAGACAGCACTGGCAGTTATATGTGATATTCCTGTTTCCGGCGCTGGCACTGACACTGATCTTCAAGTATGCACCTATGAGCGGCATCCTGATCGCGTTCCAGGACTACAATCCATTCAAGGGGGTCTCAGGAAGCGAATGGGTAGGGTTCAAGCATTTTACCAGGTTCTTATCCTCGCCCGACTTTATGGGTTATCTGGCCAACACATTGAAACTGAGTGTATATGGCCTTTTATGGGGATTTCCGATGCCGATACTGCTGGCCTTTTTGCTGAACCGGATCCAGAGTACAGGCATTAAGAAAAAGATACAATTGGTGCTGTATCTGCCGAACTTCGTATCCGTTATCGTACTCTGCGGTATCGTAAGGATCTTACTTTCCGTGACGGGTCCTCTGAATCTGTTGATGGGGACGGAAATTAATTTCATGACAATGCCGGAGGCATTCCGTTCGATCTATATTATCAGCGGTATCTGGCAGGGCGCAGGCTGGGCGTCTATCATGTATACGGCGTCTTTGTCCAACGCAAGCCAGGAACTGAAGGAGGCGGCTGTCATGGATGGCGCGAATATCCTGCAGCAGATCAAGGCGGTAGAGTGGCCCGCGATCAAGGATATGGTAGTGATCCAGTTCATCCTGCAGGCAGGAAATATCATGAGTATCGGATTTGAAAAAGCTTACGCATTGCAGACGGATCTGAACCTTCCGGCATCCGAGATCATTTCCACCTATGTATACCGGAAAGGTTTGATCGACGGGGATTACAGCTTTTCAACTGCGGTAGGTTTATTTAACACCGTGATCAATGTCATTCTTCTGGTTGCCGTGAACAAGATCGTTGCGAAGATGAATGACGGACAGGGCTTATAAGGAGGTGCGCGCGAAATGGTAAAAACAAGATATTCTGGTCAGGACAAAATCTTATTGACAATTGGATACATACTTCTTGGGCTGTTTGTAGTCGCGATCATCGTGCCCATGATCTATATTATCGTGGCATCTTTTATGGATCCGATCACACTGCAGAACAAGGGAATCACATTTGATCTCAGCAAATGGACGACCACCGCCTATGAGCGTGTCATGTCCAACAGCCAGATCTGGATCGGCTTTAAAAATGCGGTCATCTATTCGGTCGTATTTACAGTGGTGTCTGTAGTCGTTACGCTTTTGGCAGCTTATCCGTTATCCAGGGCGGATTTTAAGGGAAGAGGTTTTTTCAATATCGTTTTCATGATCACCATGTTCTTCGGCGGCGGCCTGATCCCGACTTACTTGGTCGTAAGTAACTTAGGCCTGGTGGACAGCATGTGGGCAGTCATCCTTCCCGGAGCTTTCAGCGTCTGGAACATGACCATTGCAAGGACCTACTACCGAGGGATCCCGAAGGAACTCCGGGAAGCGGCGGACGTGGACGGGGCGAATGAGCTGACATTCTTCTTCAAGATCCTGCTTCCGGTATGTACGCCTGTGATCGCAGTGCTCGCCCTGTGGCAGTTCGTTGGGATGTGGAACAGCTACTTTGACGCGATGATCTACATCAATGATTCTGCAAGACAGCCTCTGCAGCTTGTGCTTCGTTCCATCCTGATCCAGAACCAGCCGGAATCCGGTATGATCTCCGATATGCAGAGTACGGCGGCTCGCGCGCAGCTGGCAGAGCTTTTGAAATACGCAACCATTATTATTTCCAGTTTGCCGCTTCTGGTCATGTACCCGTTCTTCCAGAAATATTTTGACAGTGGTATTATGGCAGGCGCTGTAAAGGGTTGAGAAAGGAGCACACTATGAAATATGGAAAAGTAAAACGCATCATGGCAGCGGCGCTTGTGGGCTGCATGGTGCTTTCTATGGCAGGCTGCGGCAAGGTAAAGATCAATGACGGCACGTTCCGTCCGGTGGACGAGGCGACGCTCCAGTTTCCGCAGAAGGAAACCGTGACGCTGACCGGTCTGATCAGCTATCCGCCCAACACGGAGTCAGACCCGAATCAACGAACGATTTTTAAGCGGCTGCAGGAACAGACTAATGTAGAGATCGACTGGACCGCGATCCCTTCCGACCAGTGGGGGGATAAGATTTCCCTGAATATGTCCGACCCGAATAAGCTGACCGATTTTGTTTTCACGGCGGGCTTTTCAGACAGCAATCTGCTCAAGTACGGGGAGTTCGGCGCGATCATCCCTCTTGAAGAGTATATCGACAACTATATGCCGAACTTGAAATCCGTATTTGACAAATATCCGGAATACAGAGTCATGTGTACGGATGTAAACGGCCATATCTGGTCGCTGCCCTGGATCGAACAGCTTGGTTCGGAAAAGACAGCAATCCAGACAATTGATAATATGAGTTTTATCAATAAAAAATGGATGGATTTCCTTGGGCTGGAGATGCCGGAGACGGTAGATGAATTTGAAGAAGTGCTGATCGCGTTCCGCGACCATGCGTCAGAACTCCAGAAAGAGTTTCAGATAGACGGAAATATCATCCCCATGTCTTGTATTATCAATGACGGCGGTCAGGACCCGGCGATCCTGATCAATGGTTTTGGGGAAGGCTACGGCGATGCGGACAAGGGCCGGCATATCGCGGTGACGGATGACCAGGAGGTGATCTGTGCTGCTACGCAGGAAGGCTGGAAGAAAGGGATTGAGTGGCTCCACAAGCTGTATGATGAAGATCTCATCGACCCGGAGGCATTTACCCAGGAATGGTCCACCTATGTGGCAAAAGGAAAATCCGGGCGTTACGGTGTATGTTTCAGTTGGGACGTTGGAAATATTGATAACCTGAATGACTGGGTTCCGCTTCCGGCGCTGACGGCGGACACCAGAAATATTACTCCTACGAACGGTTCCTATACCAGCGGATTTGACCGGGGGCGTTGTGTGGTGACTTCTGTGGCAGAGAACCCGGCGCTGGTATGCGCATGGCTGGACCAGATGTATGCGCCTATCCAGTCGCCGCAGAATAACTGGGGAACCTACGGGGAAGATGATGACTTTGATATTTTCGAAATGAGTACTAACGACCAGGGGGGGGATATGCTGAAACATGCTCCTTTGGGAGACGCCTCTCCGGTGGAAGTACGGGAAGCCGAAGCGGTCGGCGGACCGCTGGCGATCCTGGATGAGTATTATGATGTGTACGTGACCTGCCCGGATGATGCCCAGTACCGTCTGGACTGGATCAAAGACATTTATACGCCGGATATGCATACAAAATATGTCTATCCCAATATCTTTATGAGCAGGGAGGACACCGAAACCCTGTCTAATCTGCAGGCTGATATCGAGAAGACGATCAACAGGCATAAAGCAGACTGGATCATGAATGGATTTACAGATGCGGACTGGGAGAAATTTAAGGATGACCTGGACGCATATGGCTTGGAGGAATATCTGGGATTGTTCCAGAAATATCTGGATGACTACAATGCACAAATGGAAGAGTAAACAATGAGATAGATACAAAAAAATGTCACTGGCAGCCGTACCGTATGATATGCGAAGGGGCTGCCGGCGGCAGAATTTATCTATACCCAAAGGGCATACATTGTAATGTATCTGGTCGGCATGGAGTTTATATTGGATGAAAGGAAGGAAAAAGAATGATGACAAGCCAGACATTGAGAGAAGCGAGGAAGTATGAAGAGGCTTCCGAAAAAATGATAAGGAAAGAAGAACGGCCTGATTTCCATTTATCTACCCGTACCGGCTGGATGAATGACCCCAATGGATTTTCTTATTATAAAGGCCAATACCATATGTTCTACCAATATTATCCTTACGACACCAAATGGGGGGCTATGCACTGGGGCCATGCGATAAGCAAAGACCTTTTGCATTGGGAATATCTGCCCGCTGCGCTGGCGCCGGATGAGGCTTATGATAAAGACGGCTGTTTTTCCGGCAGCGCGATAGAGCTTCCTGACGGCAGGCAGCTCCTGATGTATACCGGAGTGGTACGGACGCCCCAGTGGAACGGCGGTTACTGCGATATACAGAACCAATGTATCGCGGTGGGGGATGGGACGGATTATGAAAAATGTGACTGTAATCCGGTCATTGACGGAAGAACTTTGCCGGAGGGCTTCAGCAGGCAGGATTTCCGTGATCCGAAGATGTGGAAGGATCCGGACGGAAGGTACTGGTGTGTGATCGGAAACCGCCCGGCGGACGGAAGCGGACAGATTCTGTTATTCTCCAGTGACGACGCGTTTCATTGGAAATATGAAAGCATCCTTGCCGAGAACCGGAACCGCGTGGGAAAGATGTGGGAATGCCCGGACTTCTTTGAACTGGACGGTAAATGGGTTCTGCTTACAAGCCCCCAGGATATGCTGCCCCGGGGCTTTGAATTCCACAATGGGAACGGAACACTCTGCCTGATCAGGGAATTTGACAGACGGGCCCTTACATTTACCGAAAAGAATCAGCAGTCCATTGATTATGGGATTGATTTTTACGCGCCCCAGACCGTACTCACTCCGGACGGACGGAGGGTGATGATCGGCTGGATGCAGAACTGGGACACCTGCATGCCCCATTCTCCTTATCAGAAATGGCTCGGCCAGATGAGCCTGCCGCGGGAACTCTCCGTAAAAAACGGAAGACTGTATCAGAAGCCGGTCAGGGAACTGGAAGATATGCGGAAAGATAAAGTCGAGTATTCGGATGTGGTACTGGAAAATGATACGATCCACCTGGAAAAAGTCCGGGGACGAAAGATCGATATGGAGCTTTCTATCCGTCCGGGAGATCCGGAAAGCGGTTACCGGAAATTCGCAGTACGTTTTGCCCAGAACGAGGAATACCAGACCTCTTTGAGTTTCCGCCCTTACGAGTCGGTGCTGAAGATCGACCGGAAGTTCTCCGGCTCCCGCAGGGCGCTCATCCATCAGCGGAGATGCAAAGTCAGAAGTCAGGAAGAAGAGTTGAAATTAAGGCTCATCCTGGACCGGTACAGTGTGGAAGTCTTTATCAATGACGGAGAACAGGTGATGTCGGCGACCTTCTATACAGACCCGGCGGCAGACGGGATTTCCTTCTTCGCAGACGGCAAGGTTCGGATGGATGTTGTGAAATATGAGTTGAATTGAAAAAGTGATATGTCATAGCCACGTAAGAATGACCAGGCAGATTTGCCAGGCAAAGCTTGTAGAAGCGAAAAGGTCATGCTTACGTGGCTGGAATTCGTTTCTTGAAAGGATAGAAGAATATGAATAAAAATTTTGATGTGATCGCAATGGGAAAAGCGGTATCAATTATCCATGATTCTATGATATAGAGAATCATTCTCTCTATATATGAAGTGTTCCGAAGATGATATGTCTGATATAGTAAATCTGCAGCATGCAGTGAAGGCGCAGACAATATCATGGAGGGAAGTATGGGACAAAGCAAATTGTATGGGAAAGTGAAAGGAATCTGTATATGGAACAGTTTGGCGCAGACAGTGGTAGTACCTTTTACTCTGCTTATGGCATGGCTTATGTCAAAGATAACGGAGAAAGCGGCAGCCGGTGATGTGATACTTGTGGCCCGGATGTCAATATTTTTGTTGATACTGTTTCTGTTATATGGCATTTTTCAGACAGGTACAGATATTCTGGCGCGCAGGCAGCAGGTAAAGATAATGAACCATTTAAGGATTGCTTTTCTTGAGCTGGTCTTGTGCAATCCGCTCCACAGGCTCCGCACAGTTGATTATGGAGAGCTGAACGAGAATTTAAATGACGATCTTAATGCATGGGCGAAGCGTTATATGGAGGGGATTCCGGCAATGGTTTCCAGTGGGGTGGGTGCAGCCGGGTATTTGGGCTATATGCTATACAGAAGCCCGGCAGTTGCCGGAACGATTTTTATCATATCTCTGGTGCAGCTCATTCCGCCGTTACTCGTAAAGCGGTACATGCAGGTGAACTATGACCGATGCCGTGAACTGGAAGCAAGGATAACGGATCATATGGCAGAGGCAGTCAGTGGGTTTGAGACAATTAAGCTCTACGGGCTTAAGCAATGGTGGATGACAAAGATGTCCTGCCTGCAGAGAGAGTATCTTCGTGTAGGAAACAGGTCGGAGGCGGCGGCAAGTACACAGCGGGTCTTATACAGGTTGCTTGATCACATTTTGAAATATGGTACATACGCCATAATGGGTATGTATGCTCTGACCGGGTATTGTGATTTCAATATAGCAGTGGAAGGGATTGTTCTCTCGGAAAGCATGTTTGCGGCAGTCAGACGGATTTTCGATGAAATTCCCAGGTCGGCGGTTGCGAAACAGGCAGAAAAAAGGCTTTGCAGATGGAAAGTACAGAAAGAAAAAGAAGAAAGGGGAGGGGGATATCAAACAACAGGATATGATAGGATAAAGATGGAAGATATTTGTTATGCTCCTGAAGAAAGAAAAATATTCGATAATCTTACTTATTATTTTCAATACGAAAACCGTTACTTATTGACCGGAAGCAATGGGGCAGGCAAGACTACGCTCCTGAACCTTATAAGCGGCCTGTACCGCCCGGACAGCGGACGAATACTACCGGAAGGAGAGGGATTAGTAAGCTATGTTTTACAGGATGATCCGGTCTATGATTTCGATGTCCACACCCTGTTTTCTATGCTTGATGCAGGAACCCGGGCAGCCGCCAGATCTGTTGCAAGCCGTCTGGGGCTGCCGGAGGAAGCCATGGACAATGTTCCAATAGCGTCTCTTTCGGGTGGGGAGAGGAAGAAAGTTTTCCTGGCGCTTGGTTTTGCGGCGGGTTCCAGATGGCTCCTGTTGGATGAACCGTCCAATAATCTGGATCGGCATGGGAAAGAGGCACTGTGTGGGTTGATGAAGGAAAGAAAGGGAATTTTGGCAGTCAGCCATGATCCGGTGCTTGTTAAGTCGGCGGATTTAATATTGAGAATAGAAAAAGGCGGGGTGGCAGAATTATGATAAAGGCATATCTAAAGGAGAGGCGGAAGCATGCAGTCCTTCGGCAGGTTCTTTTTGATTGTGCCGTGAGTATGTGGATTCCGGTACTGCTTACTGCTGTTATGGAGATTACGGACAGCATATTTGGGGTGGTTACAGCGGATACGCTGGGGGGATTTGCAGATGCGGTATTTTCACTGGACTTAAAGGCAGGAGCTGAAAATGGGATTTTTCTGGTCTTATGCGTTGCTGTTACTGTATTTGTTGTGCCGTTACTGGAGCTGATTGGTAATTTTTCTATGTTGAAAAGGTCTTTGCGTCATGACAATCTGGTAATCAGTCATTATCTGGAAAAAAGACCGGAGGCCGCAAAGGCCTTTGAAGAGGGAAAATTGCAGTACCAGCTGGAAGATGAGCCGTTGACCATGCGTATCTGGTGGGTCAGAATATGCAGTAAGGCATTAGCGCTGCCTGTCTGTGGGGCGTATCTGTTATATCGGGCGGGAAGTGTTGACAGTCTGCTGACAGTCATGCTGTTTGTGCTGTCAGGAATCAGGCTGGCGGTTCCGGCATTGTTTAAAAACAGGCTCGCCACATATGACAGGGCAGAACAGGCATACCATGCAAGGCGAAGAAGCTATGAGAAGGATATCATTACAAACTGTCCGGGCATCAGGCTGTCCGGGATTCAGAAGCCAATGATAGAGAGGCTGCGAAGGCTGTATGAAGAATATTATCAGGAGACGGATGCAGGCCGGATCGTAAGCCAGGTATTGGCGGAACGGTCGGGAGATTTTGCCGGCAGGCTGTCTTTGCTTCTTTTGGCAGCGGCCGGTGCAGTAATAGTGGCGGAAGGACATATCACACCCGGCGGGCTGGCAGCTATGCTTGTATACTTTACTGTTGTTCAGTCTTTGATGGGGAATGTGGGGGAGATAATTCAGAACTGCCCGTTGATGATGAATGCGGCGGCTGTGGTGGGGAAATTTTATCAGGAGCAGGAGACAGTTTCCGGAGCTGCGATAGAGCATATTGAAAGTATAAATGGAGAAGGAATTGGTATTACATTTTTAGGAAAGGAATTGTTTCAAGGGGTAGATTTTTCTATTTCTGAGGGGGAAAAGGTTGGCATCTGCGGCAGAAACGGAAGTGGGAAATCGACTTTCGGAAAAATCCTTGCTTCACTGATCAGGGAATATTATGGTAAGATTACGGTAGGCAGTGCACCATACCGTGGAATAAATGTGGAGAGCTGGCGGCGTCTGATTTCTTATGTGCCGCAGAATTCCTGGCTGTCCTTTACAACGGTAAGGGAGAATATTATGATGGGGAATTTTGAAGCTGGCTTAAGGAAAGCAGAACAACTGATGTATGATTTTGGGCTTTCTTCTATTGCGGATAAGGTGTTGTCTGCAGATTGCGGCCTGTCGGGCGGCGAGAGACAAAAGGTGTCTGTCATACGCGGACTGCTGAAGGAATCGGAACTGTTGATCTTGGATGAACCGACGAATCATTTGGATCGGGATAGTGTGCTTGTGCTGAAAAAATATATCAGGGAAACAAAACAGTCAGTTATTTTGATTTCACATGATGAACAGCTTCTGGATGAGATGGACAGGTGTATCCGCTTTTGAAATGGAGAAAAAAATGAGATTACAGATTGGGAAAAGAATCAGGGAACTTCGCAGGGCACGCAATATTACACAGGAAAATCTGGCGGAGCTTTTAGGCGTTTCGTTTCAGTCGGTTTCACGCTGGGAATCGGATGTGTGTTATCCGGACATGGAGCTTCTGCCGGTTCTGGGAAAAATATTTGATGTGACAGTGGACTATTTAATAGGGGTGGATCAGTATCAGGAGCACGAAAAAGTAGGTGGATATCTGGAGCAGTTCCAGTCGGCGGTCAGTGTCGGTGATATCAATGCCTGTATCCAGATTGCCCGTGCGGGAGTAAAAGAATTCCCAAACAATTACGAGCTTTTGAACAAATTGATGTATGCGTTGTTCCTGGCGGGGGATGAGGACGGAAATATATCTGAATGGAAAGAAAATAAAGAGAAATACGATGCAGAAATAACAAGGCTGGGAGAGAGGATACGTGACAATTGCCCGAATCAGGAAATTCGGCTGGAGGCTATGGCGAGGCTTGCTTTTAACCACTGCGACAATGGCAGGAGGGAGCAGGGGCGGGCGGTTTATGAGGCTCTCCCTTCCAGACGGTGGTGCCGGGAGAATGCGATCTGGTGGGCGCTTAGGGAAGAGGAGAAGCTCCCTTTTCTAAGGCAGAGCATCCGGTCGGCCTGGTCAGATATTGTGGGAAATCTGATCAATCTGGTATCTGAGGGACTTCTTCCTGATGCGGAGCTGCTTGCTGTATGCGGAAAATTGAGAGAATTAAACAGCATTATTTATGATGAATCATCGCAGGTAAACAGCTGGAATGCTCCTTACATGGCATGTCAGGAAGCAGGCTTATATGCCAGGAACGGACGGCTCGAGGAGGCTTTCAGGATGTTGGAGGAGGCAGCAGCCGGAGCCTGCGTTTTTGACAGAAGGCCAAAGGAGTGGGAGGTGGAAAGTTTGTTGCTCGGAAAATATACAGGAAAGCGGCAGGACTTTGAAACGACAGATTCCAGACCGCTGTGTGAGGTGATGCGGGATAAGTGGCTTGCACATGCGGACTTTGATGTGCTTCGGGATATGGAAGCTTTTAAAAAGATATGGGAACAGCTTTCAGGGTATCCGGAGGAAAAGTAAAGAAGGAAATTTAATTTTTGAGTGCCTTGCGGAACGTACCGTCGCCCTCGGGCAGAAAGACAAACAATGCAATCCGGAGCTTGGCTACAACCAGAGGCTGAAGGAACGTATGGTAAAAATCCTGCCCCTGGCCAAAAAGAACCATATTAAGGTGGTCACCAATATGGGAGCGGCGAACCCGGAGGCCGCGTATCGGATCCGGCTCTTACCATCGGCCCTCTGGTACATGAATTTGGATGGACGCCGGATACCTGTCCGGATCAGATGGGACAGGCTGTACTCGCCGGCCATCTGCTGGAATGTGCCGGCCAGGTCACCGGAGGCTGCTATGCAGACCCCGGATATAAAGAGGTTCCGGATCGGGACCGGCTTGGTTTCCCATTATTGGAGGTGTCAGAAGACGGAAGCTTTATCGTGACAAAGGTGGAAGGTTCCGGCGGCCTGGTCTGTGTAGATACCTGTAAGGAACAGACCATTTGCGAGATCCATGCCCCCAAAGCCTACATGACTCCGGATGCCACCCGTTCCCTTGCCATTGACAAACACGGAAAAGCACTGGGAATGGCTTTGCTGGAGATGGAAATATAGAGAAGTCCGACAGAATGGAGGATAACGTGATGGAAGATTTTATGAAAATGCGTATAAAACAATTAGAGAGAGACTATGAAACCTGCGGTTTCCCTAAAACAGTTTCCGAATATACCGTAGAAGAACAGATGCTTCCTATGCGGGACGGTATGCGGATGAAAACGGTGATCTACAAACCAGCCGGTCTGGAAAGATATCCGGTCCTTTTGCGCCGTACCTGCTACCCTTCCGACGAAGGTCTGATCCAGGTAGATGCCAAGAACTGTGCCTTGCGCGGATATGCTTTTATCTATCAGTTCTGCCGTGGGACAGGAGGTTCAGAGGGGGAATGGATTCCAAATGTAAATGAGCGGGACGATGGAATCGATACGGTCAGCTGGCTCCATGGACAGCCGTGGTGTGACGGTATCGGTTACTGGGGGCTTTCTTATGCCGCCCTTACAGGCTGGGCTTTTGCGGATGTAGTCAAAGGAAAAGTGGATTCCATGTTTTTACTGCACTATGGAACGGATCGTTTCGTATCCGCCTATCATAAAGGATTGTTCCATCAGGATGTACTGACCTCCTGGTCCATGCAGAATGCCGGCCGCCCGGTAACTGCTGATTATGAAGCCTCCTGCCGGTATCTGCCGCAGATAGAAGTAGATGAGGCGCTTTGGGGAGGGAAATTGCCCTGGTACCGGGATTATATTTCCAACGAATACCTGGAAGACGTATACTGGCAGCAGGGGTGGTGGAAACAGCTCAGAGAAATTCCTGATAAAGTAGAAATTCCACTGTACATATTAAGTGGATGGTATGACCATCACCATGAAAGCACAATGAAGACCTGGAGCCGTCTAAATCCCGAAACCCGGGAAATGAGCTGGCTGGAGATCGGAGGTTGGAATCATGGGCTGCAGCCGGTTCTTCAGGATAAAAAGATAGATCATATAGAAAATGTAGAGGTAATCAAGGCTCTTACATGGTTTGAAATGACCTTGAAAAAGAAACAGATACCTGAACAAAAAATCCGTTACTATGTTCCTGGAAAAGACTGTTGGATGGAGGCTGACTCCTGGGAGGAAATCCCGCGCAGGAACCAGATTCTGTATCTGGATGCCGATTATCTGTCGCTTTGCCGGGAAACGCCGGCTGTACAGGCAGGCTCTTGCGGCTATATTTTCGACCCTGATGACCCGGTGCCGACTAACGGCGGCGACTGTACACTGGCAAGCTGGCTGAAGACCGGAAGTCTTTTGCAGGAAGAACCGGGCTGGAGGAAAGATGTGCTCTCTTTTCTGTCGGAACCACTGGAAAAGGACATGATCATAAACGGTCGGATCAAGGTGGAACTGTGGGTGAAAACAGATTGTGAGAACACGGCTTTTTTTGCAAGTATAGATGAAATGACTCCGGAGGGAAAATCTTACCACATCCGTACATCTGCAGCTACGATCCGCCATGAACTGCCGAGGGGAGAAGGATACATACCGAGTACACCGGTGAAAGTAGTGATAGATATGAGTGATATTTGCTATGCGCTGCCGAAAGGTTCCCGGATCCGCATTGATGTGACATCCTCAGATTTTCCGCAGTATCATGTCCACAGCAACCAGCCCGGAGGCTGGGCGCTGGCTAAGAAAAACATAATCGCGCATCAGACGGTTCTGACCGGAAAAAAATATCCGAGCTGTGTGAAGATTCCATGGAAATAGGATCTGCCCGGAAATTAAGAGCAGCAGAAAAGAACGGAGAATAGATATAAATAAAAATTTTGATGTAATCGCAATGGGATATCTTTCCGATACAAATGAAATCGTCAGCTCCCGTTTACCCCGTAATTCTTCCGGAACTGCTTCGGTGTTGTGCCGGTCTGCCGGCGGAATACGGAGATAAAGTAGCTGACATCATGAAACCCACTCATGTGGCTGATGCTCTGTACCTTCAGGTAGGGATTCCCGACCAGCAGCTCTTTTGCCCTGTTGATCCGGAACCGGATGATATAGTTCTGTACGGAGTATCCGGTGAAACGCCGGAACAGCCGGGTCAGGTACTGAGGCGTAACGTGGACCTCATGGGCCAGGCTGTCCACGTCGGGTACGGACGCAGGATCTGTTTCGATTTTTTCTGTTATCGGCGCGACATACTGCCTGTACAGCGGATGTTCTGTCTGCGAATGCTTCATATAAATACTGGAAAAATGCATTAGAAATTCGTAGCACTGGACGGAAAGGCTTAAATCGTCCAGCCTGTTTTCCTGATAAGACGTAAGCGTCCGGTCAATCCAGTCCTGAAAATACTGCCCCTCCTCCGCGTCAATGAAGAGCCATGCGGAATCCCCGCATATTTTCCGGATGTCATTTGCCAGAGTTCCACCGAAGGTCAGGAAAGCAGTCATCCAGCGATCAGTCATGTTCCGGTAGCAGTGGGGCGTATGGGGTGCGATCAGGATCCCTTCGCCCGGGTTCAGGATCATGTCCTCACCGGCAAGCGTAACCGTTCCCTGGCCGCCCTCCGTCTGGAGCCAGTGGTACAGTGGAAATCCTCTGGGCCGGGAAATGGATTCCTGGATCCAGCGGTTGCCGATGCTGTCAATGGTCAGGGGCAGCTCCTGCATGGAAAGCTTGAAATAAATGGGCATGGGATACCTCCGTGGTGTGATCTGGGTGCAGCCGCCGCCGGCTGTGTCCGGGATATTTTCTTGATTGTAGTTTCGAAAATTTATACTTTTTAGCCTAGCTTACCACACTTTTTACTTGAAAAAAAGACTATAATGAAAAAAACAGAGAGCGGAGGTATTTGATGATGAAAGTAAAATTTAAGAAAATGCTGTACGGCGGTGATTATAACCCGGAGCAGTGGACGAGGGATATCTGGCAGCAGGATATGGAGCTGTTTGACAAGGCGGGGATCAACAGCGCCACAATCAATGTATTTTCCTGGGCCAGGCTCCAGCCGTCGGAGGAAACCTATGATTTTCATGAACTGGATGATATTGTGGATATGCTGTCAAAGGCGGGGAAGCAGATCGTGCTGGCGACCTCCACGGCGGCGCTCCCGGCCTGGATGGTGAAGCGTTATCCGGAGGTGGCGCGGGTGGACAATGAAGGACGCCGCCACAAGTTCGGGCAGCGCCACAATGCATGCCCGAACAGCCCGGTATACCGGCATTTTGTAAGGGGGCTGACCGCCCGGCTGGCAGAGCGCTATGGAAACAATGAAAATGTGGTGTGCTGGCACATCAATAATGAGTACGGCGGGGAATGCCACTGTGAAAATTGTGAAAAAGCATTCCGCGTATGGCTCCGGAAAAAGTATGGGACCATCGAAGCATTGAACCAGGCCTGGAACCTGGCATTCTGGGGACACAATATTTACGATTGGGATGAGGTCGTCCTGCCGAATGCCCTCAGCGAAGGGATCCCATGGCAGGGCAGCGGAGAATTTGGAAATGAGAAGACCGCATTTGCGGGGATATCGATTGATTACCGCCGCTTCATCTCGGACAGCATCCTGGATAATTTCCGGCTGGAGCGGGATACCATCCGGCAGTATGACAGGGAGACCCCGGTGACCACGAACCTGATGGGCACCTACAAGGGACTGGATTATTTTAAATGGGCGAAGGAGATGGACATCGTTTCCTGGGACAACTATCCCAGCTACGACACACCCTGGAGCCACGTGGCCATGCGGCATGACCTGATGCGAGGACTGAAAAACGCCCCCTTCATGCTGATGGAGCAGACCCCCAGCCAGCAGAACTGGCAGCCCTACAATTCCCTGAAAAAGCCGGGTCAGATGCGGGCCCAGAGCTGGCAGACCGTTGCCCACGGCGCGGATACGGTCCAGTTCTTCCAGCTCCGCAGGTCGGTGGGCGGATGCGAGAAGTTCCACGGCGCTGTGATCGCGCATTCGGGTACGGACCAGACCAGGGTATTCCGTGAGGTAGCCTGGCTCGGGGAAGAGTTGGAACGGATCGGCGGTTCGATTATCGGTTCGGAAACGGAATCGAAGGTGGGGATCATCTTTGACTGGGACAACTACTGGGCTCTGGAATACACAAGCGGCCCTAACGTGGATCTAAAATACGTGGACCAGATTTCCCGGTATTATGAATACTTTTATCAGAAAAATATCCCCGTAGATATGATCCCGGCGGATGGGGATTTGTCCAAATACGATCTGGTGGCGGCGCCGGTGCTGTACATGGTGAAGGAAGGCATGGCGGAGGCCATCGAAAAATACGTGGCAGCAGGCGGTACCTTTGTCACCGGATTCATGAGCGGCATTGTAAATGAATCCGACAACGTGCATCTGGGCGGTTACCCGGGACCGCTCCGCAGGCTGGCGGGGATCTGGGCAGAGGAGATCGACGCGCTGGCGCCGGAGCAGTCTAATGAGATCCTGTTTACGGACGGGACGAAGGACCGCTGCGGGATGCTGTGCGATATCCTCCATCTGGAAGGCGCGGAAGAGATCGCTCGTTATGGGAGCGATTTCTATGCGGGAACGCCGGCTGTCACGAAAAATGTGTTCGGAAAGGGCTGTACCTGGTATATAGGGACCGTGCTGTCCGGGGACAGCCTAGGAAAAGTGATGGATATGGCCTGTGACGGGGCTGGGATTGATTCCGTGATAGAGGAGGAGACAGGGCTGGAGGTGACGAGGCGGATCTCGGATACGGAGGAGATTTATTTTGTGATAAACTTCAAGGACCAGGAGCTTCCGCTGCCCGCGGTATTTGCCGGGAAGAAGGATCTGCTGTCCGGGCGGACGATGGAGGAAGGGGAAGTGCTCAGGAAGTATGATGTGAGGATTGCCGTTACAGGCCGCGCCTTGCCCAGGCGTGCCCTGTAGCAATACTCATGGCTGATGAAATCTGCCGTGACTACCTGTATCAACTGTGGGAAATCAAATCGTAAGTACGTCCTTTTCTCCTGCCTGCTTGCGCATGGATCTAACAATACTTTTCGGGATGCCGCCGGGATGATTCGGAATGCTTACTTTTCCGGGCTTTGTTGGATGTTTGTATAGTGAGCTTTTTTAAATGCTTATGGTTTGGGATTCTAAAATGTTCCGATTGATTTAGCGGAGATTTCGGGGTATAATGGCTATAAGGTCATATACCTTTTAGGGACAAAGATGCACAGTACGATGAGCTTGACCTTTTAAATATTGTCCTGATTGGTATAGCAAATGAACTTCCGGAGCATGATGATAAATATGAACTGCACCGCCTGCTGAGTACGCTGCTGTCAATAGAGCTGTCTGTTGATGAAAAAATAGGGATTATGGAAAAAGAGTACAATATTGCAGTAGATGATAGAATAAGAGAGGATGTGAGCGCCATGTGTAATTTGTCACAGGGAATCAGGGATAATACTTTAGCAGAAG
>CAJUTU010000023.1 GCA_910589385.1 uncultured Lachnospiraceae bacterium | reverse complement strand
GGGGTTCGGCTAAGTGTGGCGAAAATTCATCGTCACGTTTTCGAGAATCCGGGATCAAAGTTAGACGATAGAGGCTGCCATGGTGCGCCTGATTGGATTATAGAAATTGTATCTTCTGGCAGCAGGCAGATGGATTATTATAAAAAAGCTTTTTAAATACCATACAACAGGAGTCAGGGAGTATTGGGTTGCTGATCCGGATAGGGATATTGTAACAGTTTATAACTTTGAAGAGGATACGATGACCGAATACCCATTTGGCGAAGATATTCCGGTGGGAATCTATGAAGGATTCTCAATAAAAATACAGTAGATATTGAAAAGTAGATTCGGAAATTAATCCGCCCGGTAGTGGGAAGATACAGCCAAGGGTAATGGTGCCGTGGGTGACTGCGAATCTGAAAAAGACATGTTCCTCCTTTTGAGCGCAAAAAAGACGCATGGTTTATCGTTTTCTGTTCCATGCGCCTTTACGCTGTTATTTTGATATTAAATTATTTGTTGATTATGCCAACTGCATAACCTCTGTTTCAATTTCTTTCAGTTCCTCCATTGATAAAGATGGTATATAACGTGCGATTCTTTCAAGTGACATTTCGCCGTCCTTAATCATTCTTTCTGCTGTTTCCCGATCTGCGTCATGCCTTTCACTTTTGATAAATGATTTCATTATCTGTTCTTCATCAAACAAACTCATCATAATCGTCACAACCTCCTTCTCTCTTTGCGCTAAATATTCCCTTAAAACATTTCTGTCCTTACATATACGGATTGTTTCTGTAACAGCTTTTTGTGTCATTCCATGCTGTTTTGTCTGCTCGTTAAATACCTTACAAAAAATAATGTACTGATTGATAATATCGTCCTTGCCACTTTCATAAATAACTTTGGCTCTGACTTCAATATCTATATCTGCACCCTTGAAAAATTCTTTAGACAATGATATTTTATCGGGTTTTCTGCCCTTATTGCCTGTATATATCACATACAGTTCGGGTTTTGGCATTTTTACTTTCCTGCTTTTGTAATAGTCTTGGCTGGTACGCTGAAAATATTCATGATAGTTTTGTGCCAAATACAGCAACACTCTTACCAATATATTCATTGTCCATGTAGACTGAGCCTCTATGAGTATCATCAGTTTATTGTTGACAATAAAGCCTAAGTCATTATACAGATTATCAGTCAATACGTTTGTGATTGTTACATCTGTAAGTGAGTCCTCTGGGTGGAGCGTTTTATACAGCTTTAACAGATAACTTTTATTTTGAAAAAGGTCAAGGAATACACTATTTTTGGCAGTACGCTTTGCCATAACTTCCTGTGTCTGTTTTGTTTCGTCCTGCACTTTATCACCTTGGTTTCTTAAAATTTGTAACGGAAGATACGATATAGCTTACTCCTGCTATATCTCAATTATACAAAAAAACACCCTTGATTACAATAAAATTCACATTAAATTTCTTCCACTCTCCGCTTAGTCTTGGTCTGATCTTCGCCGGATACTGTCAGATTCGGATTGCAATGACTGGCTCTCTTTATAGGTAGTTTGGACCGGCGCATAGTAAGCAGGACATAGATATGTAGGCTGCGATGTCCTTTGTAGTTCTCGCTGTCATGGATTGCCCAATCCGCACACATACCTTTGTCAACAAAATTTCTCTGCACATAATCCCTCACGACTTCCTCTGTAAGTTTATAACTCCATTTGTTGGAAAGTGACGCTTTTAACATTCTTGCAAGCTGTGATTTCTGACCTTTTTCTGACTTGACAATGTAAATAGGGTGGAAAACACTAATTTTTCAATCTTCCTAAACAAATATGTTTTTATTTAACCCAGTATTTCCATTACTTGTTGATATTTATTTTTATAATACTTTTTACTTTGAGCAGATAATTTGCTGAAGCTCCTTACTAATTTTTCTTTCACATACCGCTTACCATCTTCATAGTTCATTTTTCTTTCTGCATATACCAAATAAAGCAGACTAGGAATGCTGTCAAAATGTGAAATTGCATCAGCATCAGCAACACATAATTCCTCTATACTATTTCTGTCTAAAAATATGCTTCCTCTATGATTTTTTATACACGCCTGTATCAAAGATATTTTAGATTTATCATTTGATAATTGAGTTAATAGGTCATATGCAATCTCTGCCCCGTAAATATGATGATTTTCATATAAGTCATAATCAGTAATGGATGCGATATCATGCAGCCATGACGCAATCATTACAATTTCTTTATCAGCACCATATCTTCGTGCTAATATTTCGCCATTTTTGACAACTGCCTCTATATGGTAATAGCACCCCATTCCAAATTTATTTGTAGGTTTCTTACACCTCGAATAAATCTCATTCTGTAAATACTTTAAAATATCATCTCTCATTATATTCTCCTAATTTGTTCATTTGTTTGATTTCGCTATTGTAACACGATCTCCTATATAGTTCTATATAAAAACTGCTTAATATAGCGCTGTAAAATATTACATGAACTGCATAAAACAAGCCAAAGTAATTCCTGCATATTTCCTCATACATCAACAGATACTATTATAGATTCTGACAGATACAATCCAAGGAATCATTATTTACATCCAGTATAGCAAGTGAGGAAAAGTAGCATGGATCAGACAGAGCAGATTTATAGATGTATAAAATCGTTTAAGCAAAAATATGGTTATGCACCGCCTTTTAGACATATAGCATATAAACTGAATCTTAGGGAAGATAAAGTGAAACATGCTATGGATAGTTTGAAGCGGCGTGGAAGAATTTAGATTCGATATAAGTGTAAAAATTCTCATAATAAAAATATAGAGGTGACAGATTGTAGCAGAGTCTTAGATGTGATAATATTTTATCCACATTAAGACTCTTTTTTTAGGAAGGGGTGAAGAAATATGTCAGATATGAAATACGTGAACCAATATACTCATTTTATGCGGTTTTATCACGATATAGCAGATTATAAGAGGTTATATCACCCAACCCCGTCTTACAATTTTGTAAGAAGTACAGCAGGAAATGTAAGACGATCCGATGGCAGTACCTTCAATCCCTTTGCTATAATAAATGTCACCAACTGAAGCGAAGCGGAAGTTGATAGCCGGTGCGCACGCCAGTGCGTTTCCTCTGAATGAGCAGGAAGGACGGCAAAGCATACAGAATTTTAAACAGGAGGGATCATCATGAGTATATTGGAAGTAAACGGACTAAAGAAAACATATACGACCCGGTTTGGCGGGAATAAGGTGGAAGCATTGAAGAGGGTGTCTTTCAGTGTGGAAGAAGGAGAATATGTGGCGATCATGGGAGAAAGCGGCTCAGGAAAAACAACGCTCCTCAATATCCTTGCCGCGCTGGATAAGCCGACCGGAGGCATCGTAAAGCTGGACGGATGGGATTTTTCGAAAATCAAAGAATCTGCGGTGGCCGCATTCCGCCGGGATAACCTGGGATTTGTCTTTCAGGATTTTAACCTGCTGGACACCTTTACTCTAGAAGATAATATCTATCTGCCGCTGGTGCTGGCGGGGAAACATTATACAGAGATGAGCCGGAGGCTTGCACCTATTGCTGAGCAGCTTGGGATTACGGAGCTTTTGAAGAAGTATCCTTACGAGGTGTCCGGGGGACAGAAACAGCGGGCGGCAGTGGCCAGGGCTTTGATCACAGACCCGAGGCTGGTGCTGGCAGACGAGCCCACCGGGGCGCTGGACTCCAATGCGACGGAAGAACTACTGAGGCTTTTTAGCGAGATCAACCGGAACGGACAGACGATCCTGATGGTGACACATTCCGTAAAAGCGGCGAGCCATGCGGAGAGGGTATTGTTTATCAGGGACGGAGAGGTATTTCATCAGATTTACCGGGGAAACAGTTCCAATGAACAGATGTATCAGAAAATTTCTGACACCTTGACGATGCTGACTACGAATCCGGAAGGAGGCAGGAAATCATGAAAACACTATTTTATCCCAGACTGGCGTGGATGGGAATCTGGAAAAATAAGCGCCTGTATATCCCCTATATCCTGGCTAGTATGGGGATGGTCATGATGTTTTATATTGTAGCATTTTTGTATACCAGCAAAGTGCTGCAGTCTGTTTCGGGCGGCGATGTGATGCAGCAGATGCTTGGCCTTGGACTCTCGGTCATTAGCGTATTTTCTCTGTTGTTTTTATTTTACACGAATTCTTTTCTAAACCGTAGGAGAAAAAAGGAGTTTGGCCTTTATAATATCCTGGGCATGGGAAAATGGAATCTGGCGCGGATCATGGTGTGGGAAAGCCTGATGAGCGCTGTATGTTCTCTGGCCGGAGGACTGATAGCAGGAATCGTATTCTCAAAATTCGCAGAGCTGGGCATGGTCAACCTCCTGCATGGGGAAGTCTCATTTATGCTCACGCTGGGGGCAAAGGCGATCTTGGAGACCTTGAAAAGATTTTCCGTGATATTTTTACTGCTTTTGCTTTATTCATTATGGCAGCTTCGGCTGGCAAGCCCTATGGAACTTTTACGCAGTGAAAATGCCGGTGAAAGGCCGCCAAAGGCAAACTGGCTCCTGGCGCTGGCAGGGGTGGTCATCCTGGGAGCAGCCTATTATATGGCAGTCACGATTAAGGAGCCGATCGATGCGATGCTCTGGTTTTTTGTGGCAGTCATCATGGTCATTATTGCCACCTATCTGTTATTTATTGCCGGTTCTGTGACGATATGCCGTATTTTGCAGAAGAATAAGAACTACTATTATAAGACAAACCATTTTGTTTCCGTATCGTCTATGGTATATCGTATGAAACGTAACGGCGCAGGGCTCGCGTCGATCTGTATTCTCTGTACGATGGTGCTTGTCATGCTGTCAGGAACGGTATGCCTGTATATCGGGACTGAGGACAGCCTGCGCACAAGGTATCCGAGAAATATAAATCTGGACGCAACAGCCGGCAGCATAGACCTGCTGGAAAATAGAAAGACGGACGAGATCCGGGAGCTTGCAGCCCAAACGATACAGATGGAGTCTGGAAAAGATTCAGCCGGCAGCCTTAAGGACAATCAAGAAACTGTAGATAAAAGTGCCGCAGGGGGGGAAGGACTTCAGGCAGAAAATATATTGGATTATCGCGCGGCCGAATTTTCGGGGTATATTAACGGCGGGAAAATCTATACGGATGATACAGGGATTTATGCGTTCCAGGCCGGCAGCTATTCGGATATCTGGCAGATCTTTGTGGTGCCGGTGGAAGACTACAACTGCCTGATGGGCCAGGAAGAAACGCTGGAACCTGGAGAAGTCCTTCTGTATACGACAAAAGCAGAATATGATGAGGATTCCATTTCTATCAATGACGGAGAAACCATGAAAGTAAATAAGAAGGTTCCAGAATTTGTGGATAATGGAGTCGATGCAATGCAGGTCATCCCATCTATGTATCTTTTTGTACCGGATCTTGAAGAAACGATAAGCCCATTGGAAGGGCTGACAACGGAAAGCGGAAACCAGGTCGTAGGACTGCACTGGCTCTATGGGTTTGACCTGGATTGTAAGGACGAAGTGCAGATCCGGATACAGGATCAGTTGGAGACTTCCTTATCAGAGCTGTCTATGTCCCTGGAAGAGGGCCAGGAGTTTTATGTTACCTGCGAGGGAGTGGCAAGGGAACGGGTGGGCTTCTATGGAATATATGGCGGTCTGTTCTTTTTGGGGATCCTGCTGGGAGTGGTATTTGTATTTGCCGCAGTGCTGATCATCTACTATAAACAGATTTCAGAGGGATACGAAGACCAGTCACGGTTTGAGATTATGCAGAAAGTGGGCATGACACAGAAAGATATCAAAAAAAGTATCAATTCCCAGGTGCTGACCGTATTTTTCCTGCCGCTTATTACCGCCGGGGTGCATCTTGCATTTGCATTCCCTCTTGTTTACAAATTGTTGATACTGTTCAGCCTGACAAATATAAAGCTTCTCATAGGCGTTACGGTTGGCTGTTATCTGATTTTTGCTTTCTTCTACATGCTGGTATACCGGATTACATCGAAAGGGTATTATCATATCGTAAGCCCAACCTGAATATTGACAAATAAAGGCCTGTAAGCTAGTATAATAGGTGTCCGGTAATGCATGCATTCACGGATTCTACCAGTGATGATAGGACAGACGACCATCACTCTAATAAAAATTCGGCTGGGAAAAATTGCGCTGGGACGCAAAAAGGAGAGATGGAAAATGAACAGTGAAATCAGAGACATTAGCCTGGCTGAATCAGGCGAGCAGAAAATCGAGTGGGTGAAGAGAAACTGCGACTTGCTGCGCACTTTAGAAGAAGAATTCAGCAAGACCAAACCCTTCGCAGGGAAAAAGATCACGCTTTCCGTACACTTGGAGGCGAAGACCGCATATCTGTGCAAGGTGCTGGCAGCAGGCGGGGCAGAGATGTATGTGACCGGATCGAATCCGCTTTCTACACAGGATGATGTGGCGGCAGCGCTGGTTAAAGCCGGTTTGGAGGTCCATGCATGGTACGGGGCAACGGACGAGGAATATAATTCTCATATCCGTGCAGTCCTTTCGGCAGGGCCGAATATTATCATTGACGACGGCGGCGATCTGGTCCATATGGTCCATACAGAGATGCAGGAACTGATTCCGGCTATTTTAGGAGGCTGTGAGGAGACGACCACAGGTATTATCCGTCTGGAGGCGATGAATAAGGCCGGACAATTAAAATTCCCGATGATCCGTGTCAATAATGCACAGTGCAAACATTTCTTTGACAACCGATACGGTACAGGGCAGTCCGTGTGGGATGGGATTATGCGTACTACGAACCTGATCGTTGCAGGTAAGATCGTGGTTGTGGCCGGCTATGGCTGGTGCGGCAAGGGCGTTTCTATGAGAGCAAAGGGTCTGGGAGCCAAAGTGATCGTAACAGAGATCGACCCTGTAAAGGCTATCGAGGCTGTGATGGATGGATTTGACGTCATGCCGATGAAAGAAGCTGCAAAGCTTGGAGACTTCTTTGTAACTGTGACCGGATGCGATAAAGTAATCGATGAAGAAGATTTCATGGAGATGAAAGAGGGCGCGATCCTCTGTAATGCAGGGCATTTTGACTGTGAGATCCACATGGCAGGCCTGCGCGCCATGGCAGTGGAATCTAAGGAAATGCGGAAGAATATTCAGGGGTATAAGCTGTCCAATGGAAGATGGATCTTCGTCCTGGCAGAGGGCCGTCTGGTGAACCTGGCGGCAGGGGACGGGCATCCGGCGGAGATCATGGATATGAGCTTTGCGATCCAGGCGCTTTCCGCAAAATATCTGGTAGAACATGGAAAAGAGATGACCGAGATGCTGATCGACGTTCCAGAGGAAATTGATGCGGATGTTGCAGTGAGAAAACTCCGTTTCCTCGGCAAAGAGATCGATACTCTGACAGCAGAACAAGAGGCGTATCTGAACCAGTCTTTGGTATAAGAGGCGAGGGCGTATCCGATCATTGGCTAAGAGGATAAAGAAGAAAACGGACCCTGTTTCAAGTGAAGCAAGGTCCGTTTTGCTATTCTTTTATCCGGTCAATATCTGTCAGATTTACACCAGCGACATTCAGTATAGCCTTTAAAGAAAGATATTCTTCTTTCAGTTCAGCATATGTTTCGGCAGCATTTTCCTTTTTGGCTAAAATCATATATTTTTGGATTTTTTTAAAATCATCAATAGCCGCTTTTGTAATTTCAAGCCCGTTTGGCATGTGTGCCACCTCCTGTCTTTCCGGTAAATTCAAAAATAACAATGTACAATCTATTTATTTGCCATCTCGCAAAGTTCATCCAGCATCTTTGGAAGTTCGGTATCCATGTTCTCGTCGCTGAACTGGCAGGTTCCTACCTTTTTATGTCCGCCGCCGTTATATTTGAGCATCAGGCTTCCTACATCCAGCGTTGCCGTCCTGTTCAGGATACTGTAGCCGACTGCTGCAGAACAGCCATGTCCGCCGCGTCCGCTGACGATCCATGCAGAAATATTCTGCTCCGGATACATGCTGTAGATCATGAAGCGGTTCCCTGTATAAATGGGTTCCACATGTCTTAAATCTGTAATGATCACATTGCCTTTCACTTCCGTATGTTCTGATACCATTTTTTTGAATTTTTCTGTCTGTTCATTGTAGATCTCAATACGTTCCTGTACATCCGGCAATTCCAGAATTTCTTTGGTGCTCATCGTGCGGCAGGCATCCATCAGCTTTTCCATGAGCTGATAGTTGGAGATGGAAAACTGTCTCCATCTGCCCAGGCCGGTCCGGGGATCCATCAGAAAACCGATCAAAATCCAGCCGGTCGGATTCATCACCTCATCAATGGTCAGGTTTCCGGAATCTACCTTGTCTACGGCCTCCATCAGATCGTCAAACTGCGGAAAACGCTCCCTGCCGCCATAATACTCGTAAATGATCCTTGCACAGGACGGGGTAATACGGCTTTCGCCCTTATACTTTCCTTCCAGTTCCAGCCGTTCATGTTCACTGGAATGATGGTCAAACCACAGCCCGCAGCCTTCTACAAAAGGTACGTTAGCCAGACAGTCATTTTCATTGACATCTACCAGGCCATCCTGAAGATCCTTGGGATGTGCGAATTTCCAACTGTCAATAATACCTGCCTCCAAAAGCAATGCTCCGCAAGCCAAACCATCAAAATCTGAACGTGTTACTAATCTCATCTAATTCCCTCCTTGAACTTCTTCAAATAGTAAACTACATCTTCAAAAATCATAGATGCTGAGTGCTTTCAATGTTGTTAGTATAGCATACTCCATGCATTTCGGCAAATATATTTTCTGCATTCCCTATCCAACAGCCGAGAAAAAAGGATTGCATTCTGAATGAAATGATGTATAATGATAGCGTAACCAGCGGGCAGATATCCTGCCGCGCAGCTTTATCATAGATTTAAAAGGAGGTAACGAATATGAAAGTACAGAATATTACGGATATAGACGCATTCTTCAAGGCCGTTGATGAGTGTAAAGGCAAGGTAGAACTGGTGACAGGAGAAGGCGACAGGCTGAACTTGAAGTCCAAGCTTTCCCAGTATGTATCCATGGCGAATATTTTCTCCAACGGTGAGATTCCGGAATTGGAGATTCTTGCTTATGAGAAGGAAGATACCGACAGATTGATTGGTTTCATGATGAACGGTGAGTGATTTCTTCTGAATCCATAGAATCGGGTCTTAGATGTAAAGACTTGGGAAAGCTTTCTGCATAGCAGATGAATCAGAAAACAGACGGCAGGGTAGTTCTCAGAGGGAACCGCCCTGTTTTCATATAAAATCCTAAGTCTGTAAGTTCAGAGCATCATCCGCTGATAAAGCATATTCATCATAAAGCAGATTCATTATAAAATACATTTATCATTTCAGTACATTTGGAATCATATTTCAAGAAACACGAAGAGGTAGAACATGGGTTTTGTGCATTTACACGTCCATACAGAATACAGCCTGCTGGACGGTTCAAATAAAATAACAGAATATGTCGCAAGAGTCAAAGAACTTGGGATGAACAGCGCCGCGATCACGGATCATGGAGTGATGTATGGCGTGATTGATTTCTATCGGGAGGCGAAGAAAGCCGGAATCAATCCCATCCTGGGGTGTGAGGTCTATGTAGCCCCGAATTCCAGGTTTGACAGGGAACTTACGGGAGGGGACGACCGTTACTATCATTTGGTGCTGCTGGCAGAGAACAATGAGGGGTACGCTAATCTGATGAAGATTGTATCCAAAGGATTTGTGGACGGGTATTATTATAAACCCCGTGTGGATAAAGAGCTGCTTCGCGAATATCATGAGGGGATCATCGCGTTAAGCGCGTGCCTTGCCGGGGAGGTCCAGCGGTACTTGTCCAGAGGACTCTATGAGGAAGCAAAAGAAAAGGCTTTGGAGTACCAGGATATTTTTGGAAAAGGGAATTATTTTCTGGAGCTCCAGGACCATGGCATTCCGGAGCAGGCTCTGGTGAACCAGCGTCTTTTGCAGATGTCAGAGGAGCTGGGGATAGAACTGGCCGCTACGAACGACGTGCATTATACTTATGCGGAGGATGAGAAAGCTCATGATATCCTGCTCTGCATCCAGACAGCCAAAAAACTTTCCGATGAAAACCGGCTGCGTTATGAGGGGGGACAGTATTATGTAAAATCCCCCCAGGAGATGGCGGAACTGTTCCCCTATGCACGGCAGGCGGTTGAGAATACCCAGCGGATTGCCGACCGCTGCCATGTGGAGATTGAATTCGGGGTGATAAAGCTGCCCAAATATGATGTGCCGGATGGGATGACTTCCTGGGAATATCTCAATAAACTATGCTATGAAGGGCTGGAACAGCGGTATGGAGCCCGGGCCGGGGAAAATGAGGAACGGCTGCGCTACGAGCTGGATACCATCCAGAATATGGGGTATGTTGATTATTTCCTGATCGTATGGGACTTTATTAAATATGCAAAAGACAACGGGATCCCCGTAGGGCCGGGGCGTGGCTCGGCGGCGGGCAGCATTGTGTCTTATTGCCTTGGTATCACAGACATTGATCCTCTGCGCTACCAGCTTCTGTTTGAGCGGTTCTTGAATCCGGAACGTGTCTCTATGCCGGATATTGACGTGGACTTCTGTTTTGAACGGCGGCAAGAGGTCATTGATTATGTGGTGCGTAAATATGGCAAGGATCGGGTAGTGCAGATCGTGACGTTCGGAACGCTGGCGGCACGCGGCGTTATCCGGGACGTGGGCAGGGTGATGGATCTGCCTTATGCGTTTGCCGATTCCATTGCGAAGATGATCCCGAAGGAATTGAATATTACAATCGCAAAGGCATTGGAGATGAATCCGGAACTCCGGCAGACCTATGAGACCGATGAGCAGGTGAAGAGCGTGATTGATATGGCAAAACGTCTGGAAGGACTCCCAAGGCACAGTTCTATGCATGCGGCGGGGGTAGTCATCTGCCAGAGGTCGGCGGACGAATATGTGCCGCTCTCCAAAGCACAGGACGGCTCTATCGTTACACAGTTTACCATGACGACACTGGAAGAACTGGGGCTTTTAAAAATGGATTTCCTGGGGCTTCGGACGCTGACGGTCATCCAGAACGCGGTAGAGATGGTAAGGCAAAAAGAACCAGCGCTGGATATGGATACCATTGATTATGATGACAAGGCTGTGTTAGACTATATCGGGACAGGAAAGACGGACGGGATCTTCCAGATCGAAAGTCCGGGGATGAAAGGCTTTATGAAGGAATTAAAGCCTCACAGCCTGGAAGATATCATTGCCGGGATTGCCCTGTACCGTCCCGGGCCTATGGATTTTATCCCGCAGTACATCAAGGGAAAAAAGGGGGCGGGATCTATTACTTATGACTGTCCGCAGTTAGAGCCTATTCTGGCGCCGACCTATGGCTGTATCGTATATCAGGAGCAGGTTATGCAGATCGTGCGGGATCTGGCAGGCTATACCATGGGACGAAGTGACCTGCTCCGGCGTGCCATGTCCAAGAAAAAGGGAGAGGTCATGCGTAAAGAGCGGCAGACATTTGTATATGGAGACGAAGAGACAGATGTGCCGGGTTGTGTAAAAAATGGAATTGATGAGAAAGTTGCAAATAAAATTTATGATGAGATGATTGATTTTGCAAAATATGCATTCAATAAATCCCATGCGGCCGCCTATGCGGTGGTTGCTTACCAGACCGCGTATTTAAAATATTATTATCCGGTAGAATTTATGGCGGCATTAATGACTTCCGTAATAGAAAATCCATCCAAGGTCGCAGAATATGTGTATGCCTGCCGTCATATGGATATTCAGATTCTGCCGCCGGACATCAATAGGGGATATGCGGATTTTTCAGTGGATGAAGGGCAGATCCGCTATGGCCTTGCAGCGATCAAAAGTATCGGGAAACAGGTGATCGGGGAAATCGTGGCAGACAGGGACGAGTATGGAGCATTTAAAAATCTGGATGACTTTATTACCCGCATGTCTACGAAAGAGGTGCTGAACAAAAAGGTCATTGAAAATCTGATCAAGGCGGGTGCGATGGATTGCCTGGAAGGAACGAGGAAGCAGTTTATGAGCATCTATCTGCAGATCCTGGATCATGTGAACCAGGAAAAGAAATATGCCATGAGCGGGCAGATGACGTTGTTTGATCTGGTAAGCGAGGAAGAAAAAGGCCAGTTTGAGATTAAATTGCCAGATGTTGGGGAATACGCGAGGGAAAACAAGCTTGCCTTTGAAAAAGAGGTGCTGGGAATCTATATCAGTGGGCATCCCTTGGATGATTATGAGGAAATGTGGAAAAAAAATATATCTGCTACCACGCTGGATTTTCAGCCCGATGAAGAGTCTGGGCGCTCCAAGGTCCATGACGGAGCAAGGGAAACTGTGGGCGGTATGATCACGGACAAGACAGTGAAGCATACAAAGACAAACCAGATGATGGCATTTGTCACAATAGAGGATCTCCTGGGAACTGTGGAAATCGTAGTTTTTCCGCGGGACTATGAAAGAAACAGGGCGCTTTTGGAGATGGATCAGAAAGTGTTCATCAAGGGCAGGGTATCAGAGGAGGATGAAAGGCCAAGCAAGCTGATCTGCGAAAGGGTCATTCCATTTGAACAGAAGAAGAGGGAATTATGGATCCAATTTCCCGACAAGGCATCTTTCCTGGAAAATGAGCAGACAGTGTACGGACATCTGATGGATTTTGAGGGGGATGACGAGGTGATCATTTACTGCCAGGCAGAGCGGGCTATGAAAAAACTGCCCAGAAGCCGGAACATTATGATCAGCCCGCAGGTACTAAGCAGACTGAAGAATCAATTTGGTGAAAAGCGGATAAAAGTAGTCGAAAAGACTATTGAAAACCATGTATAAATAGTTTAAAATGAAAAAGAAGAATGCTGAAAAACAAGCAGAAGATCTTCAAGCAGAAAAATTTGATTTAGGAGGTGATTTTGGAAATATAGTTATTCTATTCTACGATTTAGGAGGAAGAAAAAATGGGAGATATGGAAAAAATGGAACCAAAACAGGTATTAGATGATCTGGAAGACCGCATCCGTACGATCGGCGTGCTGACAAGCGGAGGAGACGCGCCTGGAATGAACGCGGCAATCCGTGCGGTTGTCAGGACTGCGTTGTCATATGATTTGAAAGTGCGTGGGATCAGAAAAGGATATCATGGACTTTTGAAGGAAGAGATCATTGACCTGTCTGCCCGTGATGTATCCGATACGATCCAGCGGGGCGGAACATTCCTTCAGACCGCGCGTTGTAAGTCGATGCGTACTACGGAAGGACAGCAGAAAGCAGCAGCGATCTGTAAAAAATACGGTATTGATGCTCTGGTAGTTATTGGTGGTGACGGTTCCTTTGCCGGAGCGCAGAAGCTGGCGAATTATGGAGTAAAGACAATCGGGCTTCCGGGAACGATCGATCTGGATATTGCCTGTACAGAGTATACGATTGGATTTGATACGGCCGTGAATACGGCTATGGAAGCCATAGATAAAGTACGTGATACATCTACATCTCATGAACGGTGCAGCATCATCGAGGTTATGGGACGTGATGCAGGATATCTGGCTCTCTGGTGCGGGATTGCCAATGGTGCAGAAAGGATTCTGCTGCCGGAGGAAAAGAAGAACTTTGACGAGGAAGCGTTAATTAAAGATATTTTGGAAAATAAAAGACGTGGCAAGAAGAACTATATCATCATCAACGCAGAAGGCGTGGGTGATACGATCAATCTGGCAAAACGGATTGAACAGGCTACGGGGATTGAAACAAGGGCAACGATCCTGGGACACATGCAGCGCGGCGGAAGCCCGACCTGTAAGGACAGAGTTTATGCATCCACAATGGGGGCAATGGCAGTAGAACTGCTTATGCAGGGTAAATATAACCGTGTGGTAGGATATCAGGCAGGACAGTATGTAGATTTTGATATCAATGAAGCTCTGAGCATGAAGAAGAAGATTTCCGCTCATCAGTACGAGATTTCCAAGCTGCTGGCTCTTTAATCTTTCTGAGTCTGATTTCGGGAAGCCTGCTGCAGGGATATTTGTTGAGTGCGGTGCAGGCTCTCGGGATTTAGATGAAAGGGTAATCCCTAACGGTACATAAATACATGGAAATGGATAACAAGTGAGTATGGAGCGTAAAAAAGAGGCGCCGGTCGGCGTGTTTGATTCCGGAGTAGGCGGGCTTACCGTTGTACGTGAGATCATCCGGCAGCTGCCGGATGAAAATATTGTATATTTTGGAGATACTGCACGGGTTCCTTACGGCAGCAAGTCTCAAAAGACGATCATACGTTTTTCGGAGCAGATCATCCGTTTTCTGAAGACAAAGCAGGTGAAAGCAATCGTTATTGCCTGTAATACGGCAAGTGCACTTGCGCTTGACACTGTCCGGGGTGAATTCGATGTCCCTATTTTGGGGGTCGTTTTTCCAGGTGCCCGGGCGGCGGTGAAAGCCACACAGAATCAGAAGATCGGCGTTGTAGGGACGGATGCTACTGTGCGCAGCGGCATGTATACCAAGATCATTCAGGAGATGGATCCAGGGATCCAAGTGATCGAGAAAGCATGTCCGTTGTTTGTACCTCTGGTGGAAGAGGGCTTTAAGGAACATGTAGTAACGCGGGAGGTTATCGAATATTATCTGGAACCTCTGCGGGCAACCGATATAGACGCTATGATATTAGGCTGCACGCATTATCCGCTTTTACGCTCGAAGATCCGAGCCTATATGGGTGAGGACATCCAGATCGTCAATCCGGCATATGAGACGGCTATGGATCTGAAAAAGCTTCTTAAGGAGCAGGGAATGGACAATGACCGGGCAGAAGGCTCTGCCAGCCGATATGAGTTCTATGTCAGTGATACGGCGGAAAAATTCCGGCAGTTTGCTAATACAGTGATGCCGTTTGATGTGCCGGAGACAAATGTGGTGAACATAGAAGGATTTTAGGGGAGCAGGAAAGTCCCGGTTTTTCCATTTTGGTACGATGGCTGATTTTCCGGTTTATCCGGGTGAGGAGTGTATTTGATAACATGACAAAAGATGTACTGGTCAGTATTTCCGGTCTGCATCAGGATGCAATGTCTGATCTGCCGGAGGATGAAAATGAACCGATAGAAGTAGTGACACCGGCAAGTTATTATTGCCGCAATGGGAAGCATTATGTAGTTTATGATGAGTTGACAGAAGGGACTCCGGGAGTTACAAAAAACGAGATCAAGATTTCAGGAAATGACAGCTTGGAAATCATCAAACGAGGAATTGCAAATTCACATATGATTTTTGAAAAGAATAAGAAGAATCTGACTTATTATCAGACTCCCTATGGACAGATGCTGGTAGGTGTGAGCACGAAGAGCATGGAAGTCAAAGTGACTGAGAAAAATATTGATGTTTCTCTGGATTATGAACTGGATGTGAATCATGAGCCAATGGCAGACTGTACGATCAAGATGAACATTATGTCCAGAACATCCGGTGATTTTTCATTAGGCCTGTCATAAGATACTGGATAAAAAGAGATTTTGATTTCTGGAATTTAGTAAAGTAAAATCCCCTGCAGCTTGCTGCAGGGGATTTTTGAAGCAATAGCCGACAATAATTTCGGCTATTTTTTTTCTTTTTTAAACCGGTCCATAAATTTTTTCTTCGGCTGCGGCTTTTCCAGGGAGCCGCGGATTCCCTTTACACTGGTTATGTAGATACCGCTTAAGACGGCCTTGATCGGCTTTCCGCCTACCGGGATCAGGGGAAATACTTCGGCATCACACATCAGAGTCATGATCTGAGGACCGATCTTGGCTTTCACTACCGGAACCTTTGAACGTCTAAGATACTTGGGCGTGTTCTCCACAACTATGGCGGGGAAACCGGCATCCTTTAGCTTTAACTTTTTCTTATCAATTACCATCATCGTGACTGTCTGTGCGACAGCATCCATCTGCTCTTTCTGCTCAGCCTGTTTTTTCTCCATCCTTCTGCCAAAGAAATAGAGTGCAACAGTCCCAGCGATTAAGATGGCTAAGACCACCAGCAATACAATTGTTCCTGTGCTCACGGCAAACCCTCCTGACTTCTCTTTCTTCCGTAGTTTATTGTAACATTGTTTTGTGGGAAGTGCAAGCAGACATTGCGGACAAGTGCTTTTTTGCTGTGGAGGGAGAACTTGACAAAAGTACAAATTAGAAGTATTCTTGCGTTATCAGAAATTGACAGTGTGCGGATATTTTAATCTGCAAAGTATTTGAGTATATGGGGGAATAATATGGCAGAGATGATCTGGGAGGCAGTAGCTTCTTCTTTTCAATTTATTATGGCTCATCTGGTGATTATTAACATTTTGCTGTCGCTGGTGATCATATTTTTTCAGCGCAGGTCCCCTCTTACTGTGTGGACCTGGCTTTTGATTTTATATTTTATTCCGATTCTTGGATTTGTACTGTATCTGGTCATTGGCCAGGATTATCATAAAAGCCGGATGTTCAGGGCAAAGGAGGTAGACGGAGAATTAAATTACGCTGTCCGCCGGCAGGAAGAGAAGATTTTTAAAAAACGGCTCCGGCTGGCAAATCCAGAAATGCGCAGATTTGAAAATCTGATCCTATATAATCTGGGAGCCGGACAGGCTGTGCTGACAGACAACAATGATGTACGGATCTATACGGACGGAAAAGAGAAATTCCGGGCGCTGATCGATGAGATGAAGCAGGCCAGGTGTTATATTCATATTCAGTATTATATTATCCGAAATGATGAACTGTGGAAGAAGATTGAACCGGTGCTGATCCAAAAGGTAAAAGAAGGAGTGGAGGTCCGGATTCTGTTTGACAGTATGGGCTGCCGTTCCATGCACAATCGGGATTGGAACCGGTTGGAAAGAGCCGGGGTGCAGGTGGCGGAATTTTTTCCGGCACTGCTTGGCCAATTGCAATTTCGTGTGAATTACCGTAACCATCGGAAAATAGTTGTCATTGACGGCAGGATTGGATTTGTAGGCGGATTCAATGTGGGGCGGGAATATTTGGGGCATAATAAGAAGTTTGGCTACTGGAGGGATACACATCTGTGTATTGAAGGCGCGGCGGTCACTTCTCTTGCAGTACGGTTTGTGCTGGATTGGAATTATGCGGCAAAGGAAAATCTGTTCCTGCAGGATAAGCTTTTTGAGATCCCGGATTATGTCAGGAACGGACACGATCCGGTACAGATTATTTCTAGTGGGCCAGACTCCCAGACAAAAACAATTCATGACAATTATCTGAGGCTGATCCATAGTGCGAAGGATCATGTATATATCCAGACCCCTTATTTTATCCCGGATGAATCAATTTTGGATGCCTTGATGATTGCCGCCCGTTCAGGGGTAGACGTGCGGATCATGGTGCCCTGCAAGCCGGATCATGCGTTTGTGTACTGGGCAACTTATTCTTATGTCGGGCAATTGGTGCAGGCAGGGGCAAGATGCTATGTTTATAATAACGGTTTTCTGCATGCAAAGACATTGTGCGTAGACGGCATGGTTGCCTGCGTGGGGACGGCCAATATGGATATTCGGAGTTTCAGCCTCAACTTTGAAGTAAACGCAGTAATCTACAGTGAACGCACGGTACAGCGGTTGGAAAGAGTGTTTGAGACGGATCAGTTGAAGTGCACTCATGTAACCAGAAAGGTATATGATCAGAGGGGACTGGTCATCCGGGTAAAAGAACAATTCAGCAGGCTGCTTTCACCGCTGCTGTGACAGATGGCCCCTTCCAGGCAGTTCATAGAAAAATTACTTTTTTTCATATAGGAAGTGTGGTATAATAAATTGCGCTGAGGCGCAGGCAGGTCATCAATTTTTTGGAAATTGGCGGCATATGATATACAAAACAACGGTGGCTGAAAGGTTACGAGTAAGAGTTATGAGGTGAAGAGATGAATAAAAGATGGACTGCAGTGATACTAAGCGGCATGATGGCCTTATCTTTGGCCGGATGTGGGTCAGAGGTGTCAGATGATTACATTACGATCAAAAAGTATAAAAAACTGGAGATTCCCAAAGTTGAGAAGACCGAAGTAACAGATGAATCGGTGGATTATACGATCAACAGCCAGTTGTCCTTGTCCCAGGAACGGGAAGAGGTGACCGGAAGGGAAGCAGAGAACGGAGATACCGTTGATATTGACTATGTAGGGACTGTCAACGGAGTGGAATTTGGCGGCGGAAGCGCTTCCGGTGTCATGCTTGTGCTCGGTTCAGGCCAGTTTGTACGTGCTGAGGGAGACTACAAAGGGTTTGAGGAACAGATCGAGGGGCATGAGATTGGAGACAATTTTGACATTCAGGTGCAGTTCCCGGAAGACTACCGTGATCAGGAGCTGGCTGGCAGTGTTGCTGCTTTTAATATAACGCTGAACGCGATCTATGAGATGAAGCTCCCGGAACTGACAGATGAATGGGTGCAGGAAAACAGTGAGGAATCCAAGACTGTGGAAGAGTATAAGGAGGAAATCCGTAAGCAGATGGAGGAGAACAGTGAACTACAGGTGACCAATGCCCTTCAGTCGGCAGCTTTAGAAGCGCTTTTGGAAGAAACAGAAGTGAAGAAATTTCCAGAAGATGAGGTGGAAGCGGAGTATAAGACGACAGAGGATAATTATAAAAAGCTGGCGGACGGATATGGATTGGAATTTGAGGAATTTCTTAGTACATATATGAGCATGACTATGGAGGATTTTGAAAAGCGGACTCAGGAGTCCTCGGAGAAGATTGTGAAAGCAAACCTGGCATGCAGCCTTTTAGCAAAGGAAAAGAAGCTGGAGCCATCGGAAAAGGAATACGAGGAACAGATGAAAGAGTATGCGGAAAATGCGGGCTACGATGACGTGGAGGCTTTCAAGGAAAACGTAGGGGAAGATTTGTTGAAAAAAGCAATCCTCCAGAGGAAAGTGGCAGAGTATCTGGTAGATCACTGTGTGCAGGTAGAATATTCAGACGCAGAGGTTTCTGATGCGGATAACAGTGAGTCAGAATGATGCAGAAACCGTTATAGAATATGGATACCGGGTATCTGGGCCAACTGGGTTAGATACTATTGTATGCAGAAAGGCTGCCGGCGGCAAGCCCTCTGTATAGATAAGAATACGAAGGGGGATACGGTGATGAAGTTGGAAAATGATTTTCTGTGTGTGGAAATTGCAGAAGATGGTGCGGAAGTTATCAGGATTTTTGACAGACAGAAAGGCATAGAGCTTCTCTGGGAGGGGGATCCGCTCTATTGGAAGCGTCATTCCCCTGTCCTGTTCCCGAACGTTGGAAAAACATATCAGAACCAAATCTTGATTGACGGGACTTTGTACCCCACTTCTCAGCACGGATTTGCAAGAGACCAGGTATTTAACTGTGTGGAGTCTTCTGCAGGCCACGCATTGTTTATGCTTGCTTCCTCGGATGAGACAAAAAAAGTCTATCCATATGAGTTTAAGTTGTTCATCTATTATCAGCTTCAAGAGAAGGAACTGAAAGTGGAATGGCGGGTAGAAAATTGTGATGAACGGACGATGTACTTTACGATCGGCGGCCATCCGGCTTTCCGCTTTGCCAGAAGAGACGAGAAGAAGGAAGATTATGTTTTGAAGTTTCCGGGAAAGGAGGCTTTGACTTATAGCTTGCTTGACCCGGCAACTGGAACCGGCCGTCCTGAGATTCAACACGTATTGGAGCTGACAGACGGAACCTGTCCATTGACAGAGGAAATGTTTGCAAGGGATGCGTTGATTTTTGACGGCGGGCAGATTGAAGAGGCGTGGCTCTGCCATAAGGACGGAACCCCATATGCAGGCATACGATGTGATGGATTTGAAAATTTTGGTATCTGGTCAGTGAAAGATGCGCCTTTTGTCTGTCTGGAACCGTGGGCAGGACGGTGCGATGATTATGGGTTTTCTGAGGACATCTCAAGAAAAATTGGCATTATTTCATTGTGTGCAAAGGACATTTTCGTAAAATCGTACAATATCGTAACGAGATGATAAAAGTCTATAGTAATAATTACATTTTTTGAGGTACAAATGTAAAGAATTATAGATGATATTACGTTTTTTAAGAGATTAGTAAGTTTTTTTGACTTTTCATAAAAAATGAGGTATAATACATCTGTCATAAAGCGTTTATCACTATGAGATAGAGAAGCTGAATACGTGAGTGTTTTTAGGAGGGAGCAAGTATGGCGCCGAGAGCAAAATCAAAAAAAGCAGCGGTTGAGAGTGCGGCTGCAAAAGAAGTAAAGGAAACTGAAGCCAAAGTGGAAAAAGCTGAGGAGAAAGCGGCTGAGGCGAAGACAGCAGAGAAGAAGACAGCAGCGGAAAAGACAACAGAAAAAAAGACAGTGGAACCAAAGCCGGCACAGAAAGCGATTGGAACAAAAAAAGACAGCACGAAAGCAATTGAGACAAAAGCAGGTGTTTTAGTTGGTGAAGAACCTGCAAAAGAAGAAACTGTGAAAGAGGAGAAAAAGCCAGCGGCTAAGAAGACAGCAGCGAAAAAGCCAGCGGCAGAAAAGAAACCGGCAGCGAAGAAGGCGGCTTCAAAGGCAGAAGTGAAGACCGAGATGTTCCTTCAGTTTTCTGGAAAGGAATATACAGAAAAAGAGATTTTCCAGAAAGTAAAAGAAGTGTGGACCAAAGTTTTGAAAAACAAGGTTGGCGACATGAAAGACGTGAAGATTTATCTCAAGCCGGAAGAATCTGCAGCCTATTATGTGGTGAATGACGATACAAGCGGTAAGATAGATCTGTAAACAGGCTGAAAAGCCTGTTTTTTCTATATGCCATAGTATGCAGAGGAAGCTTGTTAACTTTTAGGATGGGGGACAACAAAATGGGAAAAGAAGAGATGAGAAGGCTGGAAAAGCAGCTTCAATTTATTGTAGAAATTGATAAGGTGAAGAACATATTCCGTCAGACCTACCTTGCAGATGCAGGCCGTAAAGAGAACGATGCCGAGCATTCATGGCATATTGCGCTGATGGCATATCTTCTTCAGGAATATGCAGAAGAGCAGGTAAATGTCAGCAAGGTGATGCTGATGGTGCTGATCCATGATCTGGTGGAGATTGATGCAGGCGATACATACGCATATGATGCGGCTGGGGCAGAGACGAAGCGAGACAGAGAGAGTGCTGCGGCAGATCGGATCTTTGGATTGCTTCCAGAGGATCAAGGGAAGTATTTCCGTGAACTGTGGGAGGAATTTGAAGGTTATGAGACTGTAGATGCAAAGTATGCCCACCTGTTAGACAATTTCCAGCCGCTGCTTTTAAACGACGCGTCAGACGGCAGAAGCTGGACAGAGCACAGTGTGAAGAAATCGCAGATTTATAAGCGTAATGAGAAGATTGAGGAGATATCTGGGGAAATCTGGAACTGTATGCAGAAGATTGTACAAAAGCATATTGAAAAAGGACATGTGGAAGACGCATAAGATGAAATAAAGACGACAGGTAAGCGGGCAGCGGATTGCCGTGCAGATCGGTTTTATAAAAGGAGGGAAGATTTATGTATGAGAGGGAAGTAGAGGAGCTTCAAAAGATGATTGACGAGAGCAGCAGCATTGTGTTTTTCGGCGGCGCAGGGGTGTCAACAGAGAGTCATATCCCGGATTTCAGGAGTGCGGATGGTATTTACCATCAGGCTTATAAATATTCGCCGGAGCAGGTCGTAAGCCATAGCTTTTTTATGCAGCATACCGAAGCGTTCTATGACTTTTATAAAGAGAAAATGATGATCCTGGATGCCAAACCGAACCCGGCTCATTTAAAGCTTGCAGAATTGGAGCAGGCAGGAAAGCTTTCTGCTGTTGTGACACAGAATATCGATGGGCTTCATCAGGCGGCAGGAAGCAGGAAAGTATATGAACTGCATGGAAGCATTATGCGGAATTATTGTATGGACTGCCATGCCTCCTTTAGTGCGGAATATGTAAAGGAATCAGAAGGCGTTCCGCGTTGTGAGAAATGCGGCGGCCTCGTTAAGCCCGATGTAGTGCTATATGAGGAAAGCCTGGATTCAGATGTGATACAGGGAACGATCCGGGTAATTGGGAATGCGGATATGCTGCTCATCGGCGGTACGTCTTTGGTGGTTTATCCGGCAGCAGGATTTATTGACTATTTCCAAGGAAAATATTTAGCTGTAATCAATAAATCCGAGACAGGGCGTGCGGTAAAGGCGGATTTGACCATTGCTGCGCCGATCGGTCAGATATTGGGGCAAGTTCATGTGTGACGGTTTCAAAGTGTGGAATTCTGTCTCAGGAACCTTCGCCGTTAAATCTGTAACTTCGGAGTATAAATCATAAAAACTGCCGTAAAACAATTTGTACATGGAATCGGATTTATGTGATCCGTACAGATTATTTTGCGGCAGTTTTTATTGTCTAGTCTTCGTAGAACTTCATTCCTGTCCAGGATTTCATATGCTCTTTCATCTTTTCGTCCGGTTCCAACAAGAAGCAAGTGGTATTCTGCTCCAATGGTATCATAATGGCATAGACTTTTGAGGAATCACTGCCAGAGGAAAAATCATGGGTTTTACCGGGATGATAAGAATTCAGCCGGGGAGACCCAACAGGTGCAATGATTTCTGCCTGACGGATATCAAAAGAAGTGATGTTTTTCCGTTTTTCTTTGCTGAAGATGGCAGCAACATCAATATCATAGTTCAAAAGCGTATACTCATATTCCACATTGAATCGTGGGAAGACAAAGTAATATGCCAGCATTGCCAGAACTACAGCGATAAAAAATGCGAGAAAGCCGATGAACGGGGTTCCGAGTACGGCAACCGCTGCGATAAATACAATGATAAGGATGCGGAGGATAATGTCCGCAGGCTTTGTTTTCCGGGTTACAAGTTGTTCATAAAAAGCATCATTCATGTTTTAAGTGTTCCTTTCTGTCTGTAGATAATTCATCACAAGGGAGGCAATCCGAAAGGTCATGGCATCTTCAAATTTGCGAAGATCCAGCCCGGTACGTTTTTCTACCTGATCCAGACGGTAGATCAAAGTGTTCCTGTGCATATGGAGCTGCCTGGAAGTTTCTGCGATATTCAGGTTATTCTGAAGAAAACGATTGATTGTAGCTGAGGTTTCTTCATCCAGGGTATCAGGAATATTATCTCCAAAAACTTCTTTTAGAAACCCTTCACAAATAGGAATAGGAAGACGATAAACCAGTCTGCCGATTCCCAGCCGATCATGAGGAAATACATTTTGCTCAGAATAAAACAGCTTTCCAACCTTTAAGGCCAGGCTGGTTTCCTGCCAGGCTGTACCAAGTTCTGTAAGATGCTCCATGACTGCGCTGTATGCCACTCGTACCTGCGTCAGAGCCTCCATATTCAGAGTATCTACGATCATATGGGCAATCTGAGAAAGATCATGCTCTGATTCATTGGCTTTTACAGGACGAAGGATGGCAAGGCTGCAGTCTGACATAGGGATCAGATAGGATTTTGTCTGGGATGGAAACAGGTTTTTGAGGATTTCCATCACCATATCATCCAAAGACCCTTTCTTCTCCAATAAAAAAAGGATACGCCGTTCCTCTGGGTCAATATGCAGGCGTCCGGCATGTTCCGCGGCTTCTATAGAAGAAATGTTTCCAGTCATCAAGGTTTTTAAAAAATGATTTTTATTATATTTTTCTTTATAAGCGGTACATAGACAGCGTATCTGGGCTAAAGCCCGCTCTTCCTCCTGCGGATCATTGGCTGTTACTTCTAGTTTGATACCGGTGATCCGCTTCAGTTCGTTAAGAGCGGAACATAACTGTGTGGAATATTCCATGTGAGTTACCTGCTTTCATAAGTGCTTTTTCATAAAAACGGAATTCGCTGTAGTAATACAGCGACGTAAAATGACTGTTGAATTCTTATGGAGCGATATCAAAAAAGGCTGCACAGTCGTACAGCCTTTTTATTGTAACCTATTAGTTCGTAATCGTCAACTCTGTTTCTTTGTCGAAGAGGTGAATTCTTTCCATTTCCAGTGCGAATACAGCCTGATCACCTGTTCTCAAAGGTGTACGTGAACTTACACGTGCTGTCATCTGTGTTCCGGCAACATCAAAGTACAGATATACTTCTGCACCAAGCAGCTCGTAAACTTTAACTGTAGATTTTACAACGCTGTCAGGATTTGCAGCGATAAATTCTTCAGAATCATGTACGTCTTCCGGACGGATACCAAGAACAACGGTCTTTCCATTGTAATTGCCTTTGATCAAAGCCTGCTTCTTGCTCTCCGGTACTTTTAATACATAATCGCCAACCTTTAATGTTACGTCATTGCCAGCAATATTAACAACAGCATCCAGGAAGTTCATCTGTGGAGAACCAATAAATCCGGCTACGAACAGGTTGCAAGGTGTGTTGTAAAGATTCTGAGGAGTATCTACCTGCTGTACGATACCGTCTTTCATAACAACGATTCTTGTACCAAGGGTCATAGCCTCTGTCTGGTCATGTGTTACATAGATGATCGTAGCGCCCAGACTTTCATGAATCTTGGAAATCTCAATACGCATCTGAACTCTCAGCTTTGCGTCCAGGTTGGAAAGAGGCTCATCCATCAGGAATACCTTTGGATTACGCACAATGGCACGTCCCATAGCAACACGCTGTCTCTGTCCACCGGAAAGAGCCTTCGGCTTACGGTCAAGCAGTTTATCCAGATCAAGGATTCTTGCAGCTTCACGAACTTTCTTATCAATCTCATCCTTCGGTACTTTCCGCAGCTTTAGACCGAAAGCCATGTTATCATATACTGTCATATGCGGATACAGAGCGTAATTCTGGAATACCATTGCGATATCACGGTCTTTTGGCTCTACATCGTTCATAACCTTGCCGTCGATTGTAAAAGTACCGCCGGAGATATCTTCCAGACCAGCTACCATACGAAGTGTTGTAGACTTTCCACATCCAGATGGTCCTACGAAGATGATAAATTCTTTGTCTTCAATCTCAAGATTGAAGTCCTGTACTGCATGAAATCCGTTTGGATAAATTTTCTGAATTCCCTTTAATGATAAACTTGCCATTTTGAATAGCCTCCTTGAAAAATGTTTTCGTTTGTTTTGTTTGCTTCTGGAATATAGTATACGGTAGAGCGCCAAAAGAGACAATGTCACGAATGACTAAAAAAAAAAAAAAAAAATGTACATTTCGACCAGAGGGGGATTTGGCTGTATACCTAATGGAAGAAACGGATGGGTGGAAATAAAAAAGTTTACATTGACATAAATCAGTTTGAGTAGTATTATATCTTGTAGACAAGAGTTATATTTAACACAAGATAAAGGAGAGGAGTATCAGTTATGAAAAAATGGAAATATCGTTTCAAGCGGGGACTGGCATCTTTTTTGACAGTTGGAATGATAGCAGGTGGAGTGAGTGCAGCGACGTGCCTTCCAGTATATGCTGTGGAAGGGGAGAAGGCGGCTGCAGCATATACAGATGCGGAGTTGAATGCAGCTGTAAAAAAAATTTATGACGGATTAAAGGAACAAATATCTGACTTTGTTAACGGAAGTGGAAATTCTACGGATATAGCTAAATTTGTAGTGGGAATTGATTGTAAGAATGAAGAACTGAAGACGGCAGTAGAAGGAAAGGTGCCAGAGATTTTGTCACGTATTTCTAAAGATTGTTCTTCGGATTTGTTTTGGTATGATATGACGTCTGAGAAGTTTGATAATCGTTCATATATTTTGAATATTGATTATAAAAGTATGAAAGCAAATTTTAAATTTAGATTTGCAGTAAAGGAAACTTATAGATTGCCGAAGGGCGGCTTAGACTCAGTAAATATAACGGAAATCAGGGAAACCAAAGCTGCATTGGAAGATCCGAAATTACAGATAGGCGAAGTTAGAAAGACGCTCTACGACGGATTAAAGAATGAGATATTAAAATTGGTCAATGGAAAAAAAGATCAGCCTACAGCTGCGTTTACAGTATCATTTTATGATATTGATACTAGAGCGAAAGCCAGGGTGCTGCAGGAAGAAGCAGAGACTATTATACCAGAGATTCTGACCAGTCTTTCAAAAGAGTGCCCTTCGGAATTGTTTTGGTATGATCAGTCATTTAATAAATTTGATGGGGGATCATATAAATATATTTTTAATTCGGATTATGTTGAGACAGCATATCAATCAGCATATTTTATGTTTACATTGGCAGTAAAAGAGTCTTATAGGTCGTCCGTTGATATTCCTGAATCTATACGGGCACAGAAAATTTTTGAGTCAAAAAGTGGGATTGACAACATTTTAGGCGAATATAATCAGGCAAAGGGGCTGTCGGATTATGAAATACTCTGTGGTTTTAGGGATGCCCTTTGCACTAAATATCCAGGTGAGCCAGAGAGATATACACAGGCATTCCAGTATTTCTGCGACCGTACCTTTGGAACAGGAACAACGGGGGGGACGAGGTGTTACACTGTAACCGGAAAAGTAGTGAAAGGTGTTGAGGAGTCATATCACACTTGGAACATTGTGCGTATTGGCGGAAAGAACTATGTGGTGGATATGTTGAACCATGCTTCGGGAAAAAACGGGGAGTTCTTTTTAGTCGGTGCGCAGCTTCAAGACGGAGGTTATGAGATTGGAAATGGGATGAAATACATTCCGGCTAAGGTTGTCCAGGATCAGTTGCCGTCATCTTCTTTAAGATATCAACCAGAGCAGACAGATTTTAAGTTTGTTTGTGCACCTGTTGAAGTTAAGGCTGGAGAGGTTGCTGTAGTAAAAGTGGAAGGAAACAAAGGCGAGGTAAGTTTTAAAAGTACGAATCCGGCAGTTGCTACCATAGAAGTAAAACCAGAATTAGGAAATAACGTTGCTCTGGTTCATCTGAATGATGTAGGGGAGCGGTGGGAGACACTGACAGTACAGATTTGGGCAATAGCTGGGGCAACAGATGCTTATGCAGAAACAACAATAAGGCATACTCTGTGGATTGAGCCTAATCATAACGTCGATGTAGAAAAACCCGGCAGCAATACAGGCGGTAATACCGGAGGCGGTGGCACAGGTGTCGGCGGTATCGGCGGCGGCACTGGAGGAAGCGGCAGCACAGGAAACGTGACGACTACCGTTAGTTCCGGCCCAGGGGAGCTGCTGCCACAGATTGATTTCTGCTTGAATTCCGGCTCGGCAACGATACTCAAGTCAGTTGGGGCAGACGATTTTACAATTACAGCTTCAGGCCAGGTAAAAGACAGTGCCGTTACTTATGCAAGCAGTGACCCGTCAGTTGCCACAGTGGATGCGAATACAGGTACAGTCCATATTGTAGGGGCTGGAACTGCTACGATTTCGGCGACAGCTTCTGCGACAACCTTACATAGAGAAGAAAAATGTGAGTATAGCTTGGAAGTCCGTTAAAGGGAAGATGATTTTTAAAATATATCAATGTTTGAGATATGATCTGGACAAACGTGCTGACAGCCATAAATAAAGATTTTAGGATAGGTTTTGTACAATTTCACGGATTTGTTCGTTTATTGTTGAAAACATTTATTAGATATGATGCAATTTTATTGGCGTAATTTTATGATACAGGAAATAAAATCCACTTGTTTATCAAATGGGTTTTATTTCCTTTTTTGATATACAAAAGAGCAGGCTTTGTTTCTGCCAGAATGGAGAATATGACATGCGTATTAGGCATCGGATTTTGTTCGTAGTAACGAACATATATTGGCTGTTAAATTATCTTGTACTGATAGCTCTTACGATTTTGTCATATAATCCTAGTATGATATGTTTGAAAGAAGACAATGGTATACTTTTGGGTTTTGCAGATTATGTTATAAACGATATTCGAAATATACAATTATGCGACGATAAATTGAACTGGCTTGGGATTCTTACAGCACTTTGGATAGCTGGCCTTACGATTATTGTTTTTATTTTGGGCAAAACAAATGAAATCATATATGGCATTAAGTTCAGTAATGTTATTATCTGGCAGATTACTTTGCTAGGTGTTTCAGGGGCTGGCAGTATCTATGCTGTGTTGTTCCTCTGGGGGCTTTGGGCATATTTTTACGGAATAGATGCATGTATTGTTGTTGATATATTCCTTATATTTACATGGATTATTGGAGCAAGCTCCTTTGTGATTTATTACAGCAAAAAAACGAATACTTTTAAAGCAATCCGGTACAATACAATTACCCGCGCCAAAAAGATTTGCCATACCCCAATAGGTTTTGATATTGACTATTATGGTCTTGTAAACCAATTGCCTCTAATGAAAATGATTCGTTATCTGGAAAGCAATGACTCGGAAGAAACACAGAGAGTGAAAGAATGTTTGTTAGATATTTGCAGCCTTTTTGAAGAAGAAAAGATTACATACCAGTATTTTATCCTTATGCCTATCATTTCAGCATATTGTGATAAATCTGGATTTAAGACCCGTTATGAGGCGGCAGGAACCGAAGGCTTTTTTTCTGACTTATTACGGCATCATTGGGATAAGGAGCGTTGTTTATGGATTAGGGCAGGCATTATATTGCCGATACTGGAAAAATGGAGAGGCTCCGATACGGGAATTGATACTATATATATTTTAAACTATTTTCCATGGAGCGATCGTCAGAGGCTTGTGCTTATCATGTTGCTTTATATTGAATATCTGCGATGCTGTGGGGATGAATGTGACGAGTATATCATGGCATTAAAAAGAGCGGATTTGTTGCAGGTTGTACATGAATTTGCTATGGATCAAAACGAAAAAAATATTTTATATAAATTTTGGGTTTCTTGGAATTTGTTCGATCACCAGGAGGATTTCCGCTTTGACGTTTTCTATGATTTTGTGGAGGGTTTTAACAATTTTGGAAACGAAGAGTATGCGCATCGTACGTGGGTACTGGGAAGACTAACATGGGAGGAATGGAGGAAATGATAAAAACAGCAATCCTGCGGTTATATAAACAACATCATATCAAAGAATACACAACTTTGACAGAAGGGCAATATTCATGTTGGGGAAATTATGACAGTATGTCTGTGGAAATGGTTACTCGTCAAAAAAATACTCTTATCGTAAGCCGTGATACACTGGGACTAACGGATATGTGGTATCAACTATCGAATATACTTGGAGTACAAGATGGAACCTATAGTCAGCAATGTATTGGTTTAATCTATAAAGGTAACAAAACATTGGAAGACTTTTTAGTCCCGGATGAATTTTTTTGCTGTGCTTGTATGCTGAAATTGGAAAACTCGTATCAGACAAGCGCATATGATAATTTGATGTTGGATTTAGGGCTTTCAGAAGATGCAGAGGGATATGTTGATAGTATCTGTTTTCGTACAATGGATAATGCGGATGCCATAGTTCTGATAAAAGGAAACAGTTATAGGAAAATTATGGCACAGGTGATTGACTTAAGCCGTAATAATCAGCACATAGTATATTCATATTCAGTATGTGGCGTAAATCAGGAATATTTAAGGAATGAAAAGTGGGGAGGTGCGAAGCACCCCTTGGTTGATGATAAGATTCATCAGATTACAGGCCGGATTGTTGCAAAGCCAACGATTGATGTTTCTATATTAGAAGCAATGTTTGGAGGCAGCGGAGAGTGGTCATGGGTGTTTGGCAATACAGATATTGTATGGAAACTGGAAGAGGAAGGGCAGACAATTAAACGTGCGATTAATCTAATGCGGCCTTATACAGATCAAAAGCTGGCAGGGCATGCCGTTGCCAGTCATTCTCATCCCTTGTATGGCAGCCAAATTTATGGTATTACAACGGAAGTTGCTGCCCAATATAACCATTATCAAACTCAAGACAAAATTCTAAATCCGTTTCCTGGGTCTCCAAAAGATTTAAACGAGACAAAATGGTGCAGGAAACGAATAGTCGAGTTGAAAGAACAACTAAATGAAATCCGCAGCAGAAAAAATGATATGCTATATTCCTATTATCTTGCCTTGATACAATCTTTGACGTTGATTATCCCCTATGAAGAGTCATTATTCGCAAAAGACCTGTTTTATATTATATTTCCGTCACTTTTGATGTTTCACAAGCAGCTGGATATAGCACTGACAAAGCAGGACGGTACTGTAGCATATAATGAGATGGACGCTGAAAGATGGAATGAGTTGATTAAAAACCTTGCTGACTATCTGGAAATGTTGGAACAGATTATTTACCGTTCTATCCATTCTGAGCAGACTTTTTTTATGGTGCCCGGCTATTGTGGGGCTTTATATACGATCCTTCCGAAGCTGAGTATGATGTATATGGCTTTTTTATATGCAGGAATTGAAGTTTTGAAGGATGAGTCAGAAGTATATGAATGCTGCCTTTATCCAGTGATTGATTCAAAGCCGTCAACAACAGAGGTTGACTTTCATTTGCTTCCTGTAGAAAGGTTAATAGAAATTAGAGTTTCTCAAAGGAGTATGTTTTCAGCTAACCTTATGCCTATTTTATTGCTGCATGAACTTTCCCATTATGTAAGTTCTTGTAGAAACAGGAAGTTCAGGGCTTTTTGTATGATTCAAACATGGGGAGACTTTGTGACAAAAAGGATTCTTTGGGATGATGGTACATTAGGCAGCGATTTTCAAAAGGAGTGTCTAGATTTAATTTATGATGAAAACAGGAAGGAGGTAAGCGAATATATTACTGAAGAATTAGAAAATCAGATAGGAAAAGAAAATCAAAGAAGAGAAGAGGCGGGGCAAGAATTATATTTCGATGATGTATTCTTAATGCTTGTGGATTTCAGCCAAAAAATTTTAGAGGATAAAGATGGTATACTTCGTGCTAAAATTCAGAAGAAAGGAGAATTGTTGAAAAAGAAAATTTGTGAGGGCAGTTCCTCTGAGTCTTTTACAAAACGGATTCATGAATTGGAGAATCTATATTTTATTTTAAAACAGAGGATGGGCAGCTGTATTTTGAAAAGTAAATGTATAGAGCGGTTGGAAAAAAATATGAAACTATGTTTCAAAGAAACATATGCCGACATTATTGCGTTAAATTTAATCGGCTTCCAAAATACTAATGGTCTGTTTGAAAGATATCTGGAAGTATTCTATCTTTCGGAAGGTGTAGATTTAGATGTTGCCAATTTTTCAAACGAAGAAATTAATAGGGTTGCCGTAACTGTAACTGTGCTGTCTAAATGGGATAAATATGCGAAGAAAAACTGGGCGGCACTGGTTCAGGATAAAAAGAAGAAATACAGGAAAAATAAAAGTAGAATGAATGGTATTGACTATCTGGTGCTCTATGCACACTCCTATATAACAATGATGCAAAAAGGGGAAGGTTATATGAAGGATAGAGTATTAAAGGATGTTGCCGAAACTATGCCTTCTGAAACGGAAGAATCAATTGCTGAGATAAGTACAACATGGCACAGCCAGATGGATTATTTTAGCGAGGTTATGGAAGAACTTTTGGAACAGGAGGCTGAGATTGGACAGATTACAGAACCAAAGGAAAAGAAAAAAGCAGATTCAAGGGAGAGAGCAAAAAAACGAATTCGTAAACTCTATTCCCTATTAAGTGATCAAATTCAAATCAATAAGGAAGGGCTACAGGCTTTTGATGATATTATTCGTTGGTATACGGATTTGATAGATGAAAAAGAGCAGATGGGCAGTACAATTTCCTGATATTTACAGTCAAGATAATGTTGTTGTGCATATATAAATAGCAAGGTATTTCTTGACAATAGAAGATGGTTAATGTAACATTATAAACAAAAGCAGCGTTATTTATATTTTCCCGATGGCAAAAATTTTATCATGCCTATTTTGAATGAATCTGTCGGATGGACGGTTGCATATAGCGTATCTGATTATATAGAAACGTCGGAGGTATTCTATATAAGAAAAAGGAGATTATAGAGTGATGGGTAATTCGTAAGGATATGTTTTTGCTGATCGGTAGAGAGGAGATTTTATGAAGCAAAAAGTGTTTGTTCAGGGGAGAGAAACGCAATCTGTGTATGTAATGCGTGACTATATTCCGCCAAGAGAGAAGAGGAATAGCTTTTCAGAGATAGGTTTTTCTCAGGCGAATACAAGAAAAGACACTCCCCGGAAAAAAGGGTTTCATGTACGACAAATGAGGGATGGAACGCAATTTCTGAAAGCAAACGCATGGAAAAGAAAAGGATGACCTCACGAGATGAACAACCGGCTGCCTATTTGGTTAGCCGGTTGTTGTTTGACAGCGGTTAGAATGTGACAAGATAAAAATCACAAAATGAAGGATGGAGGATAAGCGGATGAGGCTGAATGTAATTAGGAAAAAGGCTTCCAGTCTGCGGGAATTAGGCAGGGAGCCGCTGGAGCTTCCTGCCGTTTCTACGTTAGAAGGACTACTGACGGAAATGACGGCTTCAGAGTTTCGTAAGCGAAGTGAAAGCAGAGGAGCAGAGCATCAAGATGGCAGTTTAGATTCTGCGAGGGAATCACTTTCCAAAGAGGAAATCGGACAGCAGGCGGCCCTGGGCAGAGTCCGTTTTTCGGAATCCTATCAGGAAAGCATGGGGGATTTGGAAACAGCGGTCCAGGTCATGCTGCAGGACTTTCGAGACGGATTATTCCGGGTGTACCTCAATGAAAGGGAATGTCTGGATTTGAAAGAAAGACTGGAGATCAAAGACGGGGATGATGTGGTGCTGATTCGTCTGGTTATGCTGGCAGGGCGAATGTGGTAACCAGGATATGGGAATGGTTGGATGGAAGATTAAAAAGAAAGGTACATAAAAAGCATGGAACAAAAAGAAATGATTTCCCGTCTGAGGGAATATAACAAAACGCGGAACTCTAATACATGTACAAGATTAGAAAAGCAATACATGAAATATGTTGATGAACACAATTATTTATATATATACACGAGTTATGAGGCAAAACTCACGGAGAATGTAGAGGACTTTTTGGATCGGCAGCATTATTTTCAAGGACTTCTAGGAGAGCATCATGATAAACTTTGCCGGTATCTGCGGCATATCCAGGAATATACCTGCAATGACGGCCTGGTCCGTATGGATATAAGGAGCAAAAGGTTTTCACGGTATAAAGAAAAAATTTTCCGGGCAATCGCTTGCTTTTACTGGTTCTATGGCTCAGGAATGTCTATGAAGGATTTGGTATATGGGGAATACCGGGATTTATTTTACGGTGTGGATTTCTCTCAGGTGATCGTCTCAGAATTATTGGCGGAGAATCCTGAGGTCATCCAATATTGCGTAGATGTACTGACAAGTGAAAATAACACGGCAGTTTTGACAAGAAGTGTAATCATTGCGGTAGAACAAAGCCACAATCAGGAACTACAGCAGTTACTGCTGCAGGTATTTCTGGCAGCAAAGCTTCAGGAAGGGCTGCGGCAGAGTATTGTGGAAACGGCGGATGAAAATACGATGGATTTCTTCCAGAAAGTCCTGGATGCGATCGAAAGGGAAAATCTGCTCCGGTTTTCTTCTGTCCAGAGGGCTGTGCTGACCTGGATCGGAATCGGATATCAGGAAGTGAAGGAAAAGGATGTCCGATATATATTTGAACATATCCGGCTTTATCTGCCCAAGGCTGATGCATCTGATTTCCAGGGAACAAAGAAATCAGGGCAGGAAAAAATGCGCAGGGAAACTTTTGAAAAATCCGGGAATCCGCTGGATATCTATCTTGCACTGTACTGTAAAGGCGCATTGGATGTAGAAGAGGCGATCGAGGAAGCCTGTGTGCTGCTCCAAAGCGGCCGCCGGTATGTAGTGGCAAGCGCCCTGGTTTATCTACACCTGACAAAAAGTTTTGATGTGGAAGATCATCTGGATTTCCCGGAAAAATTTGGGGATGACGAGTGGATCCTTGCATTGTTCTATTCTGAATGCATCCGTTTGGGGAAGGATATCGAAAAACTGCATCTGACGAAGGAACAGACAGAAAAATTGTATGAGGCGATGGCAGCTTTCCTTCCATCTGTGGGAAGTAAGAAAGTATATACTTCGAAAGGCTTTGAATGGTTTGAGGTGACGCTTACAAGAGACAGCCTGTGTTATTGTATGATACGTCTTCTTGACAAATATCCGTCGTCAGAGATGGTGGAGCAGTTCCTTCCTTACGTCGCGTCTGCGCTGGGAACGAAAGACTTGGATTTCTTCATGGGCAGACTGTTTAGGATGGCATCGGAGACAAAAAGGAAACGCTTCATGCTGAAGGAAATCATTTCTTCTAATGATGCGCTTGGTAAATGGATTGTGCAGGAATATCGGGAAAGCACCCTCACAGAAGAGGATATCCTGCAATTGGAGGGACGTCTGAAATCAAAGAAAGCAAAAGCACGGGCGTATATTGTAGAGGTGCTTGCGTCCCAGAAGCGGGATACTGTGAGGGCAAGCTATATGCGTCTGAAAGAGTCTGCAGTCAAGACAATCCGGGAGTCCGCGTTGGAGCTTAGAAAAAAGGCAGAAAAGTATTTCGAGGGAGAGGATCACGCTGGGGCTTTAGAAAAAGAAAATATGCAGAAAGAAGCCATTTCCGGCAGGTCTGGATCTGTTTTGGCCGGTTTTACACCTCTGGAGATCAAAGGGAAGGAAAAGGGATTTGGTCTATATGAGCCAAAGCATGTTTATGAACTGGAATGTCCGGAATATCTACAGGTCTGTGATAAAGGACTGCTTAAAAAAGAGAAATATGTAGATTTACAGGCTGTATTCCCATGGGACAAAGAAAGAGTGCTGGATTATATACGCCGTTGGGGGGAGAGGATTACATGCCATGAAAATGAAGAGTACTATACAGGATACGAATACAGGCAGGTAAAGGACAGCGGCTTTTATGCTGTGAACCATGGGGAAAAAGGGCTGGCAGCCATGCCGCTCTTTGACACATGGAAAAAATATTTTGAAGAGGATCATCTGACGCCGGAAACGGTTTTTGAAATCCGTTTTCTTATGGAGAGTACCTATGATTCTGTTTATCTGGAAAAAATGACAGATGTAAAGTCAGAGCTTTTTACCCTGGAGCGTTCGGAACTGAAGGAGATTCCTTATGTCGGCCATTTTGAGACGCTCATGATGCGTTATTATACGGATATTCAGGAAGAAACAGATTTTGCCGGGACAGCGGCGCAGATTCTGCAGATGCTTGCGCGCTATGGGAAATATCTGATCTACAAGAAAAAAAGGTATGACGGCACAGAAGAGACGCATGCTCTGACTTTCAACCGCAGTATCATTTTTTTGCAGGGACAGCTGCATTTACAACAATCAGATGAGGTGCATTTTCGAAACTATTTCCCTGTGGTGTTAGAATTATATAATAAATTTAATCTGGGGAATACTTCGGATGTATTAAATCTGCCTGTCATCATGCCGATGCTCCTGGCACGGGCAGTGCATCTGGAAATGCTGCCTGTAGAGGCGCTCTATGAAGGGATATTGGATGACCATATGTCAGAAACGCGGCCTTATTATTACAGGAACAGAGGCCAGTTCAACGAGGCGTTTAGGGATGCGTATTTTGAAGGGAAGGGAACCTGGGGGAAACCGCGTTTGGATTTGAAGAATTACCGACATATCTTGTACCACTATGATACGGAAGTGTTGGAATGCCTTCGGACTGCCCTGGATACCCTGTCAAATACATTGCTTGCTATGGAATGCCAGAGGTTGAATGAAAAAACGGAAGTGACAGATTATGTAGAGGGGCTGACCGTTATCCGCGGGGTAAGATATCTGATCCTGGCGCTGCAGGTGCTGGAAGGGGAGGATATCCGCAGGCAGACATACGGTGAGGACCGGAATATCGTGTTTTCCAATGTGATCCGCCACTGTTATCCAGCCTCGTTTATAGAAGGTTCAGAAAAAAACAGTGCTACCGCACGGAAATCTGACACTGTAGGACCGGAATCTCTGGATATCAGTGATGCAAAGGCTCTTGCTGCGGCCCGGATCCCGGAGGAACGTCTGGTGGAGGCAGCCATGCTGGCTCCGCAGTGGATCGATGTGGTCAATGAAGTATTAAAATGGGATGGGTTCAAGGAGGCTTGTTATTATTTTACCGCCCATATGAAGCAGTACGACTTGAAGCAGAAAAAAGCGGAAATCGCAAAGTATACGGAGTTAGAGCCGGAGGATTTATATGACGGCGCATTTGATATGGGCTGGTGCAGGAATGTATATGCGGCGCTCGGTGAGAAGCGGTTCCAGATACTGTACAAGGCATCCAAATTCCTGTGCGAAAACTCATTTCATACAAGGGCGCGGAAGTATGCCGATGCCTGCCTTGGGAAAAAAGGGAAGGAAGCCTGGAAAAAGGAGGCAGTGGACAAGCGGAACAAGGATGCATTGAATGCATACTGCATCTGTCCGTTGGAGAGTGACACGGATCTGTTAGAACGGTATCTGTATGTACAGCAGTTTTTAAAAGAGTCGAAAAAATTCGGCTCCCAGCGTCAGGCAAGTGAAAAGCGTGCGGTGGAAATGGCTTTGATGAATCTGGCGCGTAATTCCCGGTTTGAGACAGTGACACGGCTATCGTGGATGATGGAGAGCGAGGGGATCCGGCAGAATGAGGATGTACTTTCTCCACAGATCCTATCAGGAGGAGACGAAAAGACGCAGGATAGGAAAGAAGAAACATCGGGCAGAGGGAAAGGCGCGAAAGACTGCATAGAAGCATGGATTGAGATTGACGGGCAGGGCAGAAATGAAATCTGTATCCGGAAGAACGGGAAGAAGCAGAAGTCTGTCCCGGCAGCATTGAAAAAGGACGAGTGGGTGCTGCGTTTGAAAGAAATCCATAGCCAGTGGAACGAGCAGTATAAGCGTTCACGGAGGATGTTAGAACAGGCTATGGAGGAGCGGACGCAATTTTCCAGAGAAGAGCTGGGAGTCATGATGCACAATCCGATTGTAGCGCCTATGCTGGAAAAGCTGGTGTTGGTCAGCGGGGAGGAGATTGGATTTTACAAGGACGGGAAATTTGGGGAGAAGCCTGCGGCAGGCCAGGCGGATACGGTCCGTATTGCCCACCCCTATGATTTGTATGAACATCAGGTCTGGCATACCTGCCAGAAGCAGATTTTTGATGAGGAGATCGTGCAGCCGTTCAAACAAGCGTTCAGGGAATTGTATTTGAAACTGGAGGACGAACAGGACATGTCCGAATCCCGGAGATATTCAGGCTATCAGATCCAGACCAAAAAAGCAGCGGCAGCATTGAAGAGCCGGAAATGGAACGTGAGTTACGAAAGCGGCCTGGAAAGGGTCTATTATAAGGATAATCTGATCGTTAACCTGTATGCAGAGGCAGACTGGTTTTCACCCGGCGATATCGAGGCGCCCGCCATTGAGTACATATCGTTTTATTCCAGAAAAGACGGGAAAAAAGTTCTGATCCGGGATATTGACCCGGTGACATTTTCAGAAACCATGCGCGACGTGGATCTTGCGGTAAGCACCGCGTATGTCGGCGGTGTGGATCCAGTGACTTCCTTCTCAACGATGGAGCTCAGAAAGACGATCGTAGAGTATACTTGTCAGTTGATGAAACTTACCAATGTGACGGTGCAGGAGCATTTTGCAGATATAAAAGGTGGATTGAATCATTACAGCGTACATCTGGGAAGCGGCGTGGTGCACCAGTCTGGCGGCGGGGCAATCCATATCGTTGCCGTACACAGCGGCAAGAGAGGAAAGGTATATCTGCCGTTTCTGGATGAAGATCCGAAAACCGCGGAAATTCTGTCAAAAGTGATTCTGCTGGCAGAGGATGGAAAGATCAAAGACCCGGAAATCCTGAGGCAGATTGTAAGACGAAAGGACAAGTGAGATGCTGCTGTTTATGAAAATCAGGTATTAGCCGGAGTGTGATATGTAAGAGAGGACTGTATAATATGAAGATCATACAGTCTTCTTTTTTTGTCCGAAGGGGAAAACTTTTTCAATGAAAAAAAACCCGCAGTTTTTCGACTGCGCTTTTTTCAATCCTGGATACATAAGACCGGGAGATACCGAGCTGACGGGCTATTTCCCGTTGTGTATATTCCTCCCCGTTATACAGGCCATACCTCATTTTTAAAACCAGCTTTTCGCGCTGGGAAAGTTCACTTTCGACTTTTTCATAGAGTTTCTGGATGTTTTCTTTCAGATACAGTCTTTCCGGGACATCTTCTTCCTCCGTTTCGATAATGTCATACAATTTGATCTCGTTTCCTTCCCGGTCAGTCCCGATGGGCTCATATAAGGAGACTTCTTTACTTGCTTTTTTTCTGGACCGGAGGTACATCAGTATTTCATTGTCAATACATTTGGAGGCGTATGCTGCAAGGCGGTTTCCTTTTTTCGCATTGAACGTGGCCACGGCTTTGATCAGCCCGATGGTTCCGATTGAAATGAGGTCCTCCTGGTCTTCTTCAAGATATTGGTATTTTTTGATAACATGTGCAACGAGCCGTAGATTTCTTTCAATTAGGATGTGCTTTGCTTGAAGGTCTCCTTCGGTATATTTCTGGATGTAATATTTTTCTTCCGAAGGAGTCAGGGGATTGGGAAAAGATTTCAAGATGACACCTCATAGGAATTGCGTTGAAATAACGTATGTTACGCTATTTTCATACAGTTCCTCAGCTCATTTGATATAGTTTATGTGTAAAAATGTGATTTTGTGCTTTTCCACAGAAAACAAGGACAAAAAAGGGTTGACAATTCCCAGACAGGTGGAATATGATACATACATCAAGCGGTGCGTTCTGCACTAAGTAATCCGGCCGCTTCGGCCAAGATTCATTGATTAAAAAATAAAAAGAGAAAGGAAGTGTGCGGATGAGTTTTAGCACAGTGTTGTCTGCGTCCATTTTTGGGCTGAAAGTAGAGTTTGTAAACGTGGAGGCAGATGTAAGTAATGGGCTTCCGGCGTTCCACATGGTGGGGTATCTGTCGTCGGAGGTGAAGGAGGCGGCGGAGAGGGTGCGTACGGCAATCCGGAATTCCAATCTGGATTTTCCGGCGAAAAAGACAGTCATCAATCTGTCTCCGGCGACCATGAAGAAACGTGGAGCGGCGTTTGACCTCCCAATCGCAGTGGGGATTTTGATGTCCCTGGGAAAATTAAGCGGAAGCAGGGTGAAATCTACTTTGATCGTTGGAGAGTTGAGCCTGGACGGAAAGGTCCGGAAAGTGCCAGGTGTCTTACCCATTGTATCGGAGGCAAGAAATGCAGGGCTTGCCTCTTGTATTGTACCTCGCGAAAATGCGGCGGAAGGAGCTTTGGTGGAAGGGATTGAAGTGATTGGCGTAAAGAGCCTGGAAGAAACCTATGAGTATTTGAGTGGGAAAATTTTGATCGGACCGGAACCTTACCCGGAGCAGAGACGGGAAAAGAAAGAGGAAGAGTGGGATTATGCGGATGTCTGTGGACAAAGAGCGGTAAAGCGCGCGGCAGAGGTCGCCGTAGCCGGCGGGCATAATCTGCTGTTGATCGGGCCGCCGGGAAGCGGGAAATCCATGACGGCAAAACGGATTCCTTCTATCTTTCCGCCTATGACATTAGAAGAAAGTATGGAACTTACGAAAATATATAGCATACTAGGAATGCTGGACAGTGAAAGTCCTTTGATCCAGAGACGCCCGTTTCGCAGTGTCCATCATACGTCCACGAAAACAGCTCTTGTGGGCGGCGGTATTGTGCCTGTGCCGGGAGAAATCAGTCTTGCCCACGAAGGTGTTTTATTTTTAGATGAGCTTCCGGAATTTCAGAAAAATGTATTGGAAGTCTTGCGTCAGCCATTGGAGGACCATCAGGTAAGAATCACCCGGAACCAGGGAAATTATCTGTTTCCTGCAAACTTCATCCTGGTAGCTGCAATGAACCCATGCCCCTGCGGATGTTATCCAGATATGAACAGATGCACCTGTACGCCGGGCCAGATTCAGCATTATCTGGGAAAATTAAGCCAGCCGTTTCTGGATCGGATGGATATCTGTGTGGAGGCGCCCAGAGTGAAGTATGAGGCTTTGAAGAAAGGGGGGCAGGAAGAAAGTTCTGCCGCCATCCGGGAGCGGGTATGCCGGGCGCGGAAATTGCAGATCAAAAGGTACAAGGGAACAAAAATTTTGACAAATGCCATGCTGGAGACCCGGGAAATGGAAAAATACTGTGTCTTGGGAAAGAGGGAAGAAGAGCTGATGAAACAGGCATTTTCTCGATTAGGGCTGACAGCGCGTACTTATCATAAGATCCTGAAAGTGGGGCGTACGATTGCGGACCTGGATGGAGAAGAGCAGATTTTAGAACGGCATTTAAAAGAGGCTGTGGGATATCGATCACTTGATAAAAAGTATTGGGGGAGATAACGATGGGATGGGAAAAAAAGGCTTTTGAATATTGGCTGTCTTATGTCAGCATTTCAGACCGGAAAAAAACTTTACTTCAGGAATACATGAAATCAGCTAGAGAAGTTTATTATATAGAAGAAACGCAATTGCCTCGGTTTCAGTTCTTAAATGAAAAAGACTGTAATACAATAATTCAGGCGAAAAAAACATGGGACTTGCAGGGGGAATGGGAAAAGCTTCAGGAAAAGGACATTTGCCTGGTGACCTGTTTTGAACCGGAATATCCGGAAAAGCTGACTCATATCCCGGACAAACCCTATGCCTTATTTGTAAAGGGAAACCTGCCCGATGAACAGCTTCTGAGTGCAGCCATTGTCGGGGCGAGACGCTGCAGCCACTATGGGGAAAAATATGCCTATGAATTCGCTGAAGCACTTTCACGGCACGGGATCCAGATTGTAAGCGGACTTGCCCTCGGCATTGACGGAATCAGCCAGAGGGGTGCGCTGTCGGGGCCGGGAAAGACATTTGCAGTGCTTGGAAATGGCGTAGATATCTGTTATCCCCGGGAGCATACCGGGCTTTATCATGACATCTTAGAGCAGGGAGGCGGAATCCTGTCCGAGCTGCGTCCGGGAGTGAGGCCCTTGCCTTATCATTTTCCGCGGAGGAACCGGATCATCAGCGGATTATCTGATCTGGTGCTTGTAATGGAGGCGAAAGAGAAAAGCGGGTCGCTGATCACTGCAGATATGGCGTTGGAGCAGGGGAAAGATGTTTACGCCCTGCCGGGGCCTGTTGACAGTAAGCTCAGCAAGGGCTGCCACCAGCTGATACGGCAGGGGGCAGGAATCCTGATATCGCCGGAGGCGCTTCTGGAGGAGCTTGGAATTTCCGGCAATATTCCAAAGGAAAAAGACAGCGAAGCAAAAAAAGTGCTTGAAAGTACGGAAAATTTGGTGTATAGTTCAGTTGTTCTTTCACCAAGGAGTATGGGCGAAATTGTGGAAGAGGTGGGGATTTTGCCGCAGAAGGTGCTGGAAACACTGGTTTCTTTGGAGATGAAAGGATACATTAAAGAGATTTCGAAAAACTATTATATTAGAATATAGACGGTTTACAGTTTTGGATGGAGGGGTAAGCTGTATGGCACACTATCTTGTTATTGTGGAGTCACCGGCCAAGGTGAAGACAATTAAAAAATTTTTGGGAAGTAATTATACGGTCGCGGCATCCAACGGACATGTGCGTGATCTGCCGAAGAGCCAGTTGGGAATTGATGTGGAACATGATTATGAGCCAAAATATATTACAATCCGGGGGAAGGGGGATATCCTTGCGGGCTTGCGCAAAGAAGTAAAAAAGGCGGATAAGGTTTATCTTGCAACTGACCCGGATCGTGAGGGAGAGGCGATTTCCTGGCATCTGGCGGCGGCTTTGAAGTTAGATCAAAAGAAAATGCATCGTATTACATTCAATGAAATTACGAAGAATGCAGTAAAGGCATCCTTGAAATCTCCTCGTGAGATTGATATGGATCTGGTGGATGCGCAGCAGGTACGGCGGATTTTAGACAGGATGGTGGGATACCGTATCAGCCCGCTCCTATGGGCAAAGGTGAAGCGGGGATTAAGCGCCGGAAGAGTGCAGTCTGTGGCTCTTCGGATCATTGCCGACAGGGAAGATGAGATAAATGCTTTCATTCCAGAAGAGTATTGGTCTTTGGATGCCGTTTTTTCTATTAAGGGAGAAAAACGTCCTCTGACAGCGAAGTTCTACGGAACTGATAAGAAAAAAATGACAATCCGCTCTAAGGAGGAACTGGATAAGATTCTGAGTGCTTTAGAACAGGAAGAGTATCGGATTAAAGATATTAAAAAGGGGGAACGGATCCGAAAGAGCCCTTTGCCGTTTACCACCAGTACCCTGCAGCAGGAAGCGGCAAAGGTATTGAATTTCGGGACACAGAAGACGATGCGCATTGCGCAGCAGTTATACGAAGGGGTGGATATTAAAGGAAATGGGACTGTAGGTGTTATAACCTACCTGCGTACGGATTCCACCCGGATATCTGTGGAGGCGGACGCAGCGGCGAGAGAATATATTGCCCAGACTTATGGAAAAGAGTATGCGGCAGCAGGCGGCACCGCGAAGCAGACGGAAAAGAAGATCCAGGATGCCCATGAGGCGATCCGTCCGTCTGATATTACCAGAACCCCAGCTTCTTTAAAAGATTCCCTGTCAAGGGATCAGTTCCGGCTGTATCAACTGATCTGGAAGCGTTTTACGGCAAGCCGTATGCAGCCAGCCAGGTTTGAGACGACCTCTGTTAAGATTGGGGCAGGAGACTATATATTTACGGTGTCTGCATCCCGGGTTTCATTTGAAGGCTTCCGTTCGGTCTATATGGAGGCGGATGAAGAAAAGGAAGAAAGCAACGTTCTGGTCAATGGGCTGCAGAAGGATTCTGTGCTGACGAAGCAGGATTTTGAGGCGAAACAGCATTTCACCCAGCCGCCGGCTCATTATACAGAGGCAACGCTGGTCAAGGCATTGGAGGAACAGGGGATTGGGCGGCCAAGTACGTATGCCCCGACCATTGGCACTATTTTGGCCAGAAGGTATATTACCAAAGAAGGAAAGAATCTGTATATGACTGAAATTGGGGAAGTGGTCAATCATATTATGAAACAGTCTTTCCCAAGTATTGTGGATGTTAACTTTACGGCAAATATGGAAGGGCTTTTGGATATGGTAGAGGAAGGCCGGGTGCCGTGGAAGGAAGTGATCCGTAATTTTTATCCGGATTTGGACGAGGCAGTCCGGATTGCGGAGAAAGAGCAGGAAAGTGTGAAGATTGAGGATGAAGTGACTGATGTGGTCTGCGAAGAATGCGGCCGCAATATGGTCATCAAATACGGCCCCCACGGCCGGTTCCTTGCCTGTCCCGGGTTTCCGGAATGCCGCAACACGAAGCCTTATCTGGAAAAGATTGGAGTACCCTGTCCGGTCTGTGGGAAAGAGGTTGTGCTTAGGAAGACAAAGAAGGGCAGAAAGTACTATGGCTGCGAGGACAGTCCAGAGTGCGATTTTATGTCCTGGCAGAAGCCTTCTCCGGAGAAGTGCCCGGACTGTGGAGGCTATATGGTAGAAAAAGGAAATAAGCTGGTCTGCGCGGATGAAAAATGTGGATATGTGAGAAATAAGAAGCCGGAGCAGGCTGAAAAGGATTGAAAAGCTTTCAAAAAAGGTTGAGAATTTAATTGATATTTCAAAAATTGTATGATAACATAGTTTTATCTGACAAATTGGAACGAGTTGTGTATACAATAATCGAAAGACAAGCACTGGTTTTAACAAAAGCGGAGGAACGTAATGAGTGTACAATTATTAGATAAGACGAGAAAGATCAATAAATTGCTTCATAATAATAATTCCAGCAAGGTCATATTTAATGATATCTGTGCTGTAATGACGGAAATTTTGGATTCGAATGTTTTGGTGGTAAGCAAAAAAGGGAAGATTCTTGGCGTAGGCAGGTCTGTGAGAATTAGAGGAATCCGGGAATTGATTACGGAGTCCGTAGGTTCTCATATTGATGATATGCTCAATGAGCGTCTCTTAAGTATTTTGTCTACAAAGGAAAATGTGAATCTGGAGACACTTGGTTTCTCGCCAGAGGCAATCCGGGGATATCAGGCGATCATCACGCCTATTGATATTGCAGGAGAGCGGCTGGGTACATTGTTTATTTACAAACAGGATGCGTTTTATGAGATTGATGATATTATTTTAAGCGAATATGGGACTGCGGTTGTAGGGCTTGAGATGCTCCGCTCTGTGAGTGAAGAAAGTGCGGAGGAGTCCCGAAAGGAACATATTGTCCAGTCAGCGATCGGAACATTGTCTTTTTCTGAGTTGGAAGCGATCATCCATATTTTTGATGAACTGGGCGGAACAGAGGGGATTTTAGTTGCAAGCAAGATTGCGGACCGGGTAGGCATCACACGATCCGTGATCGTCAATGCATTGCGGAAGTTTGAAAGTGCAGGGGTGATCGAATCACGCTCCTCCGGTATGAAAGGCACATATATAAAAGTATTAAATGAATATGTCTTTACGGAGCTGGAGAAGATTAAGAAGGAAAGAGCATAGCAGTCGGAAAGAAAACGACAGAAGGGATGTCAGTAAGCTGATATCCTTTCTTTTTCATAAACATGGAGTAAGGAGGAAAAAATGTACGAAGGGAATTTAGTAGATTTACAGATGGCAAAGACGATTTCAGCAGATGTTGTATTGGATGACACGACGCATAGATGTCAGGTCTATAAGTATGATATTGAGGAAGATTACATATACTTACAGTTAAAAGAGGAGGATTTAACAGTAATTTCCCTGGACGCAAAGTACCAGTGCTATATTTCCACAAAAAAAGAAATTCTGTATTGTACAGGGGTCGTGAAAGAGCGCTACCGTTCACAGACAGGGAATATGGTTGTATTCCGGATTGAAAACGGGTTCTACAGTGTATCGGAAAAGAAGGACAGCTGAGGGATTTGAAATCCGGGGTTTTTATAAACTAATTATAAAAATTTGGAAACATTGTTGACAAATTGCAGATGGAGTGCTATTTTATATTCATAGGTTAGCACTCAAATGAAATGAGTGCTAACAGGACAACATATATTGAAGGAGGAATTACAATGAAGTTAGTACCATTAGGCGACAAAATTGTATTAAAACAGTTAGAAGCAGAAGAAACAACAAAGTCCGGTATCGTTCTTCCGGGACAGGCAAAAGAGAAGCCGCAGGAAGCGGAAGTCATTGCTGTAGGGCCTGGCGGGACTATAGATGGAAAAGAAGTTACAATGCAGGTCAGCGTTGGGGATAAGGTGATTTATTCAAAATATGCAGGAACTGACGTTGAATTGGATGGAGAAGAATTTATTATTGTAAAGCAGAGCGACATTCTGGCAATTGTAGAAGCATAATTTCTGACAGGCTTTATAATATTGACGATATCAATGACAGCAGCATTTTTATAGATGGACTGAATAGAATGAATGAGGTGAATGAAAATGGCAAAAGAAATTAAATTTGGCGCAGAAGCCAGAGCAGCATTGGAAAAGGGCGTGAACCAGCTCGCAGATACAGTAAGCGTTACATTGGGGCCAAAGGGAAGGAACGTAGTTTTGGATAAGTCTTTTGGCGCGCCGTTGATCACAAATGATGGTGTGACGATTGCAAAAGAGATTGAGCTGGAAGATGGATTTGAGAATATGGGAGCACAGTTGATCCGTGAAGTTGCTTCTAAGACCAATGATGTTGCCGGCGATGGAACTACGACAGCTACCGTGCTTGCACAGGCTATGGTGAATGAAGGAATGAAGAATCTGGCAGCAGGCGCGAATCCGATCGTTCTGCGTAAAGGTATGAAGAAAGCAACAGATAAGGCAGTAGAGGCGATCGCTGAGATGAGCAGTAAGGTAACCGGAAAAGAGCAGATTGCAAGAGTTGCAGCCGTTTCTTCCGGCGACGAGGCTGTTGGCGAGATGGTAGCGGATGCTATGGAGAAGGTTTCAAATGACGGTGTTATTACGATCGAAGAATCCAAGACCATGCTGACCGAGCTGGATCTGGTAGAAGGTATGCAGTTTGACCGTGGTTACATTTCCGCATATATGGCAACAGATATGGAGAAGATGGAAGCAGTTCTGGAAGATCCATATATCTTGATCACAGATAAGAAGATTTCCAATATCCAGGATATCCTTCCGCTTCTGGAGCAGGTAGTACAGTCCGGTGCAAGGCTTCTGATCATCGCAGAAGATATCGAAGGAGAGGCGCTGACCACTCTGATCGTGAACAAACTGCGCGGAACATTTAACGTAGTAGCAGTGAAAGCACCGGGATATGGCGACAGAAGAAAGGAAATGCTGCAGGATATCGCAATTCTGACCGGCGGACAGGTGATTTCAGAAGAATTAGGCCTGGATCTGAAAGAGACAACAATGGATCAGCTTGGCCGTGCAAAGTCTGTGAAAGTACAGAAAGAAAATACAGTTATCGTAGACGGTTCCGGCGACAAGCAGGCAATTGCTGACAGAGTTGCACAGATCAAGAAGGGAATTGAAGAGACCACTTCTGACTTTGATAAAGAGAAGCTTCAGGAAAGACTTGCGAAGCTGGCTGGCGGTGTTGCAGTTATCCGTGTCGGAGCAGCGACAGAGACAGAGATGAAGGAAGCAAAACTGCGTATGGAAGATGCTTTGAATGCGACAAGAGCTGCCGTTGAGGAAGGAATTATCGCAGGCGGCGGTTCCGCATATATTCATGCTGCAAAGCAGGTAGAAAAACTTGCAGATGAATTAGAAGGAGATGAGAAGACAGGTGTGAAGATTATCCTGAAAGCTTTGGAAGCTCCGCTGTACCACATTGTAAGCAATGCAGGACTGGAAGGCTCTGTTGTTGTCAATAAGGTTCGGGAATCTGAGGTTGGAACCGGATTTGACGCATACAAAGAAGAATATGTTGACATGGTAAAAGAAGGAATTCTTGACCCGGCAAAGGTTACAAGAAGCGCGCTGCAGAACGCAACCAGCGTAGCGGCTACTCTGCTGACGACAGAATCCGTTGTATCAACGATCAAGGAAGATACACCAGCAATGCCGGCCGGCGGTGCAGGCGGCATGGGCATGATGTAATCCCCCCTGAATGATCATAATAAAAAAGAGTTCCCTGTTGGAACTCTTTTTTATTTGTGGAAATTACTTGACAATCAACTTGAATTTCTGTACCATAACAGATAATTATCTACAAATGTGTCAGTACAAAAGGAAAGGACGGTTAAGTCATGGGCAGAATTATTGGAGAAGGTATCACATTTGATGACGTATTATTAGTACCAGCATATTCGGAAGTCATTCCGAATGAGGTGGATTTATCTACTCATCTGACAAAGGAAATTAAGCTGAATATTCCGATGATGAGCGCGGGGATGGATACGGTAACAGAATACCGCATGGCGATTGCGATGGCGCGCCAGGGCGGAATCGGTATAATCCATAAGAACATGTCTATCGAGCAGCAGGCAGATGAAGTGGACAAGGTAAAAAGATCTGAGAACGGAGTGATCACAGACCCGTTCTATCTCTCACCGGAACATACTTTGAAGGATGCCAATGACCTGATGGCAAAATTCCGTATTTCCGGCGTTCCGGTAACAGAAGGCAAGAAGCTGGTCGGAATCATAACAAATCGTGATTTAAAATTCGAAGAAGATTATTCCAGAAAAATAAAAGAATGTATGACCTCAGAAAGTCTGATTACTGCCCGTGAAGGCATCACTTTGGATGAGGCGAAAAAGATCCTTGCAAAGGCAAGAAAAGAAAAGCTTCCCATTGTAGATGAATATGGCAATCTGAAAGGCTTGATCACGATCAAGGATATTGAAAAGCAGATTAAATATCCTTCCTCGGCGAAGGATTCCCAGGGGCGTCTGCTGTGTGGCGCAGCCCTTGGAATTACTGCAAACTGTCTGGAACGTGTAGAGGCCCTTGTGGATGCAAAGGTGGATGTGATCGTGATGGATTCTGCCCATGGGCATTCTGCGAATGTGCTGCATGCTGTCCGTATGGTCAAGGAAAAGTATCCAGATCTTCAAGTGATCGCCGGGAATGTAGCAACGGGGGCAGCGGCAAAAGCCTTGATCGAAGCCGGAGTGGACGCGGTTAAAGTTGGTATCGGACCGGGATCTATCTGTACGACCCGTGTGGTTGCGGGAATCGGTGTACCGCAGATCACAGCAGTAATGGACTGCTATGCAGCGGCAAAAGAGTATGGGATTCCGATCATTGCAGACGGCGGTATCAAGTATTCTGGAGATATGACAAAGGCAATTGCAGCCGGAGCGAATGTATGTATGATGGGAAGTATTTTCGCCGGATGTGATGAGAGTCCGGGAATGTTTGAACTGTATCAGGGAAGAAAATACAAGGTATACCGCGGCATGGGTTCCATTGCTGCCATGGAGAACGGAAGTAAGGACCGTTATTTCCAGGAAAATGCAAAGAAGCTGGTTCCGGAAGGGGTTGAAGGACGTGTAGCCTATAAAGGAACCGTGGAGGATACGGTATTCCAGCTCATGGGAGGGCTCCGGTCCGGAATGGGATATTGCGGTACGGCCACGATCGAAGAACTGAAGGAGAAGGGGCAGTTTGTGAAGATTTCTGCGGCATCGCTGAAAGAAAGCCATCCGCATGATATTCATATTACGAAAGAAGCGCCGAACTATAGCGTGGATGAATAGAGTCTGGATTGGATTGCGTGAATATGGCGGTAAATATTGCCCGGATATCCATGCAGTCCTGCATGGATCAGGCTGCTATAGGGCCAGAGATGTACGGAGCGAAGAAGTATGGAACAGCAGAGTACAGAGCAGAAAAGTACAGAACTAAAGAGTATAGAGCCAACCAGTACAGGGCTGAAAACTGCCGGTAAAGATACGGGGGTAAAAAAGAAGAAGACATCGCGGAAAAAGACAAAAAAGAAAAAGAAGAAGTCTTCCCGGAGGATATCGGTAAACATCAATCTGGACGCCAAAAGTCTTTTGCTGGGCATTGCTGCCGGTGTGCTTGGCGTCCTGCTGGTGATGACGGTATTCTCGCGTTGTTCTGTGAAGGAAGAAAAGACAAGCGGCCTGGATGTGGATGCATCAGAACCGGAGATCAGTGTACAGCTTTTAGATGTCAATGAGTATTCACGGCCAGGTATAGAGGCGGATCCGATCGCAGGGATCGTAATCCATTATACAGCGAACCCTGGAAGCACTGCACAGCAGAACCGGGATTATTTTAACGGACTCCAGGATGGGCATGGCACTTCCGTAAGCAGCCATTTTGTAGTCGGCCTGGATGGAGAGATCGTACAGTGTGTACCTACGTGGGAGATTGCATATGCTTCAAATGAACGGAACCATGATACGATTTCCATTGAGTGCTGCCATCAGGATGAGACCGGAAAATTTACGGATGCAACCTATCTTTCCATGGTGAGATTGACGGCGTTTCTGTGCGCCAAGTATGAGTTAAACGCGGATGCGGTGATCCGGCATTATGATGTGACGGGAAAGAACTGCCCAAAGTACTTTGTAGAAGATGAAGATGCCTGGGCGCTCTTTAAGGCAGATGTTAACGCGGCTCTGGAGAAAGGAGCGGCAGACAGTAAAGAGGAGTGAAAAAGCCTGGCAGTGAAAAGCGGAATAGCTGCACCAGCGTGATCAATATGGGAGTTTGGCTATAAAAGGGAGAAAACGATGAATGATTTAGAGATGTACCGTGAGCAGCTTGCCATGTGTGATGATAGGATCATAGATGCTTTGGAGGAACGGAATTCCATTATCGAAAAAATCATGGCGTACAAGGAGCGATATGGACTGACGATCCTGCAGCCCGGCCAGGAAGAGAAGCAGGAGCGCAGAAGGCAGGAGAGGCTGAAAGGAAATCAGTATCAAAGAGAGATAGAGGATGTATTTTTAAGGATCATCAAGAACAGCAAGCGGATCCAGGCAAGACATCTGTTTGACTACAATATTGTCCTCATTGGATTTATGGGTGCAGGGAAAACAACAATTTCCGATTATCTTAGCACCATGTTTGCCATGGAAGTTGTGGAGATGGACCAGGTCATCTCAGAGCGGGAAGGAATGAGCATCCCGGATATTTTTGCGACTTATGGAGAAGAATATTTTCGGAATAAAGAGACCCAGCTTCTTATGGAAATGCAGGGCCATAAGAATGTGGTGATCTCTTGTGGAGGCGGGGCGGCCCTCCGAAAAGAAAATGTCGCCGAGATGAAGAAAAACGGCCGTGTTGTGCTTCTGACGGCAAGCCCTGAGACTATTTATGAGCGTGTAAAGGACAGCACGGACCGTCCTGTTTTGAATGGCAACAACAATGTAGGATATATCACGGATCTCATGGAAAAGCGCCGGGAAAAATATGAGGCGGCAGCGGATGTGGTGATCCGTACAGACGGCAAGACGGTGCTTCAGATTTGTGAGGAATTGATCACAAAGCTTACTGAGGAGGCTTAACAAGGAGGATGAAATCTTGTTTGATATGTTTTTTCCGGATGAATATGTAGCATCTACTTATATTATTCCGTTTGAAAAATTATATATGGAAGGATACCGGGGGGTCATATTCGACATTGATAATACGTTAGTGCCCCATGGCGCGCCTGCGGATGAAAGGGCAAAAAAATTGTTTGGCCAGCTGCATGCGATGGGGTTTTCTACGTGCCTCATCTCCAATAATCAGGAATTCCGTGTGAAGCTATTTAATGCGGAGATTGGGACGAACTATATTTACAATGCACATAAGCCGTCCACGAAAAATTACATCCGCGCGATGGAGACCATGGGGACAGACCGGACAAATACGATTTTTGTAGGTGACCAGCTATTTACGGATGTATGGGGCGCAAAACGTGCAGGAATCCGCAATATCCTTGTGAAACCGATTTATCCAAAAGAAGAGATCCAGATTGTGCTGAAGCGTTATCTGGAACGGATCGTGCTTTATTTTTATAAGCGCAGTTCACGCCGTTGATCAAAAAAAGGTTGAAAAAAACAGGAAATTATTATAGAATGATAAACAGTTGACTGCTTATGGTTATAATTATGCGCAGATGCGCAGTTGAAGGAGGATTACAAATGATCGCAGCAGGAGAATTTAAGAATGGTGTTACCGTTGAGATTGAAGGAAATATTTACCAGATTTTGGAATTCCAGCATGTAAAACCGGGAAAAGGCGCAGCGTTCGTCAGAACCAAATTGAAAAATATCATCAGTGGAGGCGTAGTTGAGAAGACATTCCGGCCCACTGAGAAGTTCCCAAAAGCTCATATCGACAGAAAGGAAATGCAGTATCTGTATCAGGACGGGGATTTATATAACTTTATGGATGTAGAGACTTATGACCAGATTGCGTTGAACTCTGAAGTGGTTGGAGATGCGCTGAAGTTTGTGAAGGAGAATGAGAATGTAAAGATCTGCTCTCACAAAGGCAATGTATTCTCTGTAGAGCCGCCGTTGTTTGTAGAACTGGCAATTACAGAGACAGAGCCTGGATTCAAGGGCGATACGGCACAGGGCGCTACGAAACCAGCTACGGTTGAGACCGGTGCTACGGTTATGGTGCCGCTGTTTGTTGAGACCGGAGATGTATTAAAGATCGATACACGTACGGGAGAATATCTGTCAAGAGTATAAGCAAAATGAAAAGCGGTATAGCAGCGGCAGACAGTTTTGTCGGCTGATTTGTGCATGCAAGCGAAATGACGTTGAATAGCAGCCATCCAGCCTGTTGAAAATAGTTTTTATAGGCTGGATGTTTTTTGCGAGAAAAAGTTTGTATGACAAAATAATTTTTGATAGTGTGAAAAAAGGATTTTTGCCAGATATATTTTCTATAAAAAGTGGTTGCATTTTTTGCACCAATCCATTATAATCTATACACCAAATATTATTCAAATCAATTTCTAAGACACAGTTTCGGTGTCAGCTTTCTCATTTTAATTTCAGATGGATGCGCAGAAAGAAAGGAGAATTATGGAATATCAGGAATTTATATGCGCAATAGAAAAGAAAATGAATCGGAAACTAGAGGGAGGTGTTACGGCAAGCCTGTATACGGCGGTAAAAAATAATGGCAAGGTGAAAAAAGGGATGCTTGTGGAGGCTCCAGGGGTCAATATTTCTCCGACGATTTATCTGGAAGAGTTTTATGAACGCTTTTCAAAGGGAGAATCTATGGATGAAATCGTAGAAGACATCTTGAAGTTTTACCATACGATAAGATGTGATAAATCCTGGAATACATCAAGGATTGAACATTATGATTCGATCCGGGACAAGATTGTATTTAAGCTGATAAATACAGAGAAGAATCAGGAATTATTAAAAAGTATACCCCATATGGAACTGCTGGATTTAAGTATTGTATTTTATGCGCTTTTGGATATCAATCAGCAGGGGACGGCCACCATGACGGTGGGCAGCCAACATCTGCAAAGCTGGGATGTGACAAAGGAAGAATTGTTTTCGATGGCATGTGAAAATGCGAAGAGACTCCTTCCGGCGCAGTTGTTTACTATGCAGCAGGCGGTTGACGAGATTTTGCATTGTGCATCCGGAGAAAGGAAAAATCTGCTGGAAGGAATACAAAAGCCGGACGGAGATTTTATGTATGTACTGTCAAACCCGATCCGCAGTTTAGGCGCGGCATGTATCGCATATCCGGAAGTGCTTGATATGGCGGGCAGAATCCTTGGAGACGACTATTATGTGCTGCCGAGCAGTGTGCACGAGGTTGTACTGGTGCCGGAATCAAAGGGGATGGCGCCGGATGAAATGGATGCAATGGTGGCAGAGATCAACGAGACACATGTAGAGGAAGAAGAACTTTTAAGCAATCATGCGTATATTTATGAAAGAAAGGCAAGAAGACTGACGATGAGGAAATATGTAAACTGTTGAAAGTGAATCCTTATGGTGCCGCTGTAGTTCATGTCCGGTCAGGGGATGAACTACAGGTTCTGGTGTACTGACATATTTTTGAACTAACCAGGCGGACATGTCGGTACACCAGCCTGGTCTTAAAGCGTTTTTTGTTACGAAGCACAGCTTTTTCAAAGGTTTTTTAAAAATTCGTTCTTTACTTTTGCCAGGATTTATGTTACAATAACAAATGCGTTTAGGGGAATAATGTTACATTTTCTGAAATACGCAATACACGTCTGTAGCTCAGTGGATAGAGCACTGCCCTCCGGAGGCAGGTGCGGCGGTTCGATCCCGCCCAGACGTGTTATTTTTATGCCATGGCACGTGAAAGAACCTGCCGGCAGCAGATTCTTTACATGTCATGAAAAATGGATCTGGATTTTACTCGTCTTTAAGGCGCGCTGCCTCGTATTTTTTCCAGAAGATCGGGATCAAACCGCCGGTTACGAAGCATTTGGATCTCATATTTATAAGGCGCATAAGATTTTTTCGGATTTTCCAAATCTGGAACATAAGGTGTCTCCAGGATTTTGGGTATCAGCTCAAAATCTTTATGGTGGACAATATGGCAAAGCGCGTCAAATCCGATTTCTCCAAACCCGATATTTGCATGGCGGTCTTTTGCGGCGCCGGATGCGTTCTTGCTGTCATTAATGTGGAAGACGGCAATCTGCTCTTTCCCTAAGATCTGGTCAAATTGCTCCATGACATCATCAAAATGCTGAATGATGTCGTATCCACTGTCGCTTGTGTGGCAGGTGTCAAAACAAACACGCAGCTTTTCATTCAATATGACTCCGTCATAGATGCGGGCCAGTTCTTCAAAGGTACGCCCCAGTTCAGAGCCTTTTCCAGCCATCGTTTCCAGCGCGATACAGCAGTCCATATCCTTGGCCAGGACTTCATTTAATCCTTTAATGACCTGGGCAATTCCCGTATCCACGCCTTCGCCTACATGAGAGCCGGGATGAAGGATGAGCAAATGGCTCCCACACGCAATGGTGCGTTGGATCTCCTTTTCCAGAAATTCGACTCCCAGCCGAAAAGTCTCCGGCTTTACAGAATTCCCCAAATTAATGATATAAGGCGCGTGGACGATGATCTCATCAATGCCGTGTTCTTTCATATATACCCAGGCAGGCTCAATGTTCAGATCGTTCAATTCTTTGCGCCGGGTATTCTGTGGAGCGCCGGTATAAAACATAAATGTGTCTGCGCCATAGGAGACTGCTTCTTTTGCGGAACCCAGCAGCATTTCCTTGCCGCTCATGCCTACGTGAGAACCAATTTTTATCATAACATTATCCTTTCGTTGATTGTTATAGTCCACTCGTCATCCGCCATGCTGATAAATTCTTGTACAGACATAACAGTATGTGACTGAACTGTAACCTTTAATAAGTTTCTTTGCGGAATGCTTGCTAGAAATCATTATAGGTGATAAAATGGCAAAAGAAAAGAGAAAAAATATGGAGAGTGAATAACGTGAAGACATTGCTGAACCTTATAACAATGGAGATGGAACAGGCATTTCAAGCAGCAGGTTATGATGCGGTTTATGCAAAGGTGACTTTGTCGAACCGGCCAGATCTGTGCGAATATCAGTGTAATGGGGCGATGGCGGCTGCGAAGGCCTACAAAAAGGCGCCGCTTATGATTGCGGAGGATATCGTGGCGCATCTACAGGAGAGCCAATGTCTGTGCTCGGCAGAGGCAGTCCGTCCAGGCTTTATTAATCTGAAAGTGGATCCGATGTTTGCAGCAGGATTTTTAAATGAGATGGCGCAGGCAGAAAACTTAGGAGTGGAGAAAGAGAAGGAACCTAAAACGGTTATGCTTGATTACGGCGGGCCTAATGTGGCGAAGCCGCTGCATGTAGGGCATCTGCGTTCCGCGATTATTGGGGAGAGTATAAAACGGATCATCCGGTTTAAAGGCAACCGGGTGATCGGGGATATCCATCTGGGTGACTGGGGATACCAGATGGGGCTGATCATTACCGAACTGGAGGCGCGCAAGCCCCAATTACCTTATTTTGATGAAGAATTTACCGGTGAGTATCCGAAAGAACCTCCATTTACAATCGGGGAGCTGGAAGAAATCTATCCCACAGCCAGCGCTTATGCAAAGGAGCATGAAGAATATCGGGAGAAAGCATTACATGCAACCTATCTTCTGCAGAGCGGACATCGGGGATACCGTGCTATCTGGCAGCATATTATGAATGTTTCCGTGTCAGATCTAAAAAAGAATTATGGGATTCTCAAAGTGGATTTTGATCTTTGGAAAGGGGAAGCAGACGTACAGAAATATATTCCGGAAATGGTGGAAATGCTAAAGGACAAAGGATTTGCTCATTATGATGAAGGAGCCCTGGTCGTGGATGTGGCAGAGGAGAGTGACAACAAGGCAGTGCCGCCCTGCATGATCTTGAAATCAGACGGAGCTGCTTTGTATGATACGACAGACCTTGCTACGCTGGTGGAACGGGAGGAACTCTATTCTCCAGACAAAATTATTTATGTGGTAGATAAGCGGCAGGAACTTCATTTTGTACAAGTGTTCCGCTGCGCGAAGAAAACAGGGATCGTGCGGCCGGATGTGGAATTAAAGTACCTCGGATTCGGGACCATGAACGGAAAGGACGGCAAACCTTTTAAGACGCGGGAAGGCGGCGTCATGAGGCTGGAAAACCTGCTTCGTGAGATTGAAGAAGAGATGCTCAAAAAGATTATGGACAACCGGACCGTAGATACAGAGGAAGCGAGAGCGACGGCGAAAATAGTAGGGCTTGCCGCGGTCAAGTACGGGGATTTGTCCAATCAGGCGTCCAAAGACTATATCTTTGACGTGGACAGGTTTACTTCTTTTGAAGGAAATACGGGGCCGTATATTTTATATACCATTGTCCGTATCAAATCCATTCTCAATAAATATGAAGAAAGCGGAAACCATGCAGAAGGGCTTCTCATCCGGGAAGCTTGCAAAGAATGTGAGAAGGCTTTAATGCTGGAGACTGCAAAATTTAATGAAATAATAGATACTGTATATGAGGAAATTGCTCCGCATAAGCTTTGCGCTTATATTTATGATGTGGCGAATGCATTTAATAAATTTTACCATGAGACAAGAATACTGGCTGAGGAAGATGCCCAGAAAAAAGCAGGGTATATTGCTCTGCTGCAGCTGACACAACAGGTGTTGGAGACTTGTATAGACCTTCTTGGATTTGAGGCGCCGGAAAGGATGTAAAAGGGGCTATGACAGAAAAATTATTTTATCAGAACAGTCATATGCAGACATTTCATGCAAAGGTGGTGGAATGTATTCCGGACGGGGAGCAATATCATGTGATCCTTGACCGGACAGTCTTTTTCCCGGAGGGAGGAGGACAGTATGCGGATACCGGATGGCTGGAAATGAGGCCACAGTTCCCGGCAGAGCCTGAGACAGTAACAGATGAGTCTTTCACCAGTGCAGATGAAATATCCTCGAATATGGGGGGACAGGACATTTCTGAAAAAATCCGGGTTGTGGATGTACAGGAATCCGACGAAAAAATCCGGCACATTACAAATATCCCGGTGCCAGTGGGATGCCTTGTGTCTGGCACCATTGACTGGCCGGAGCGTTTTATGAAAATGCAGCAGCATACCGGGGAGCATATCGTGTCAGGCCTGGTACACAGAATATTTGGATATGATAATGTAGGGTTCCACCTTGGCAGTGAAGACTGCACCATGGATTTCAACGGCGAGATCACGAGAGAAGAATTGCGTGAGATCGAATACAAGGCAAATGAAGCTGTGGTAAAAAATTTAGAAATCCAGGTTTCTTATCCCACGAAAGAGGAACTTTTGGCCTTGGATTACCGCAGCAAGATAGGGATTGAAGGGCAGGTCCGTATTGTTACGGTTCCCGGATATGATGTCTGCGCCTGTTGTGCGCCACATGTGGATAGGACCGGGGAAATCGGCATGGTCAAGCTGACCAATGTACAGCGTTATAAAGGCGGCGTGCGGGTTACTATGCTCTGTGGCTTCAGAGCCCTTGCGGATTATGGTAAGAAATCAGTTTCTGTGAAGCAAATCTGTGCTGCTCTTTGTGCAAAGGAAGATGAGACGGCGCAAGCAGTGGATTATTTAAAAGAAGAGTGCGGGCAGCTTAAGCTTCGGCTGGCACAGCAGCAGAAAGAAATGTTGAAGTATAAAGCCAGAGAAACTGACGGGCAGGGCGATGCGGCCTGTTTATTTGAGCCGGAGCTTGAGGGGGAAAGCCCAAGGCTTCTGATGAATCTGGTGCTGGAGAGAGGACATGCATTGTGTGCTGTGTTCTGTGGAAGTACAGAAGAAGGGTATCGCTATGTAATTGGAAGCAAAAGTCTGGATATGCGGAAGCTTTCAAAAGAAATGAATACTGCTTTTTCAGGCAGAGGCGGCGGGAAGCCAGAGATGGCGCAAGGCGCTTTGAAAGGGGCAGAAGAAGAGATAAAAATATGGCTGCAGGAGAAAGTGAGGAGATGGAAAGATGAATTGTACTCCGAGGAAAAATAAATTCTGGCATCTATTCGGCCCATTTCTCCTATATTGGGGAATTGAATGGGCCGCAGCCGTAATCGCGGCATTGGTAATGCTCGCTTTGTCTATGCCTGAGATGATGCAGTCTGTGGCCTGGAAAGATGCTATGACAAATGAAGAAATTGCCAGTGCAGCAATGCAGATGCAGACGGCAATGCTGGAAACGGCAGCGCATTATCAAGTCCAGATGCTTGCTGCTGCGGCTTTATGCACGATTCCAGTAATGGCAATGTTGTTTCAAAAAGACAGAAAATTGGAGCAGGTGCTGCATGTTCCGGTCAATAAAAAAGCGCCATTGCAGAAATATGTCTGGACCGTTATATTGGGGATTATGGTCTGTATAGGCGGTAATGTATTAATCGTTATGACAAATCTTGCATTTGTAAGTGAGGGGTATAAAAATGTATCTTCTGTTTTTTATACACCGTCATTTCCGGTTCAGATGATTTGTCTGGGAATCATTATCCCGATTTCAGAGGAATTGATTTTCAGAGGGATCCTATTTAAAAGGTGTCGGGAGCTGATGGGGTTTTTGCCGGCTGCAGCAGGGATCTCTTTCCTGTTTGGTTTTACCCACGGTAATCTGGTGCAGCTTTTCTATGCGGTCGGCCTGGGAATGCTCCTGGCGTATGCTTATGAGAAATACGGCTCCCTCAAAGCTGCGGTTTTACTGCACATTACAGCAAATATAACATCTCTTATCCTTACGGAAACGGGAGTTCTCACTTGGATGTGCTCTGCTTTTATACGCCTCGCGGTTTCTGTTGTGGCCTGTGCATTTTTCGGGGCTGCTGCATTTGTTATGATTCAACGGATAGACGAAAAGCCTGAAGGCGTGGAGGATCCAAAAAAAATTGGGATGTATTAGAAGACTTTCATATTATAAAGATTGAATATCGGAGTGAGTTTATGGGCCATCGGTATATGCCGGCGGCCCGTTCGGTTCTCATAGCAATAGCTAGAAGGAAGCCTAAACAAGCAGAAAATAGCGAAAAAAATAAAAAAATAAAAATAAATGAAAAAAGTACTGGACAAATGTGGAAGAATCGTGTATATTAAATAGCGGACATTTTGGAGAAGTACCCAAGCTGGCCGAAGGGGCTCCCCTGGAAAGGGAGTAGGTCGTTGATAGCGGCGCGAGGGTTCAAATCCCTCCTTCTCCGTTTGCTGTATTTTCAGAAAGAGTGAAGTTCATTTGCAAGCACGTTGTTTCCAAAAACTTGCTTGGGATGAAAAGTATCTTGTGAGACTTTCATTTCATCATACTGCGATATCGGGTATATGCTTGGCGGCAGGAGAGAAAAATGACAAAACTCTTGACAAACAGGAAGAGAATATGGCAGTATATTTCAAGCTGGCTCATGAGAGGAAAGCGGAAATAAAAAAAGTAAAAAATAAATAAAAAAGTTCTTGACAATTGGATAGCTGATGTGATATAGTATCTAAGCTGTTGAAAACAAGGGCAGCGACGAACCTTGATAACTAAACAATAGACAACGATCCTTGAAAATTTCTTAA
>CAJUTU010000022.1 GCA_910589385.1 uncultured Lachnospiraceae bacterium | reverse complement strand
CCTTGTCAAAAGAGACAAGGGCTATTAGCTGAAAAATCCAACCGCACAGGTGGAATTTATTTTCACGGCGCAAAAACGGGACACAAAATAGATGCCATAAGGAAATGCAGCAAAGCATCCTTTTGCGTAATCTCCCAAGACGAGATAGTCCCAGAAGAATATACAACATATTTTAGGAGTGTAATTGCATTTGGTAAAATACGCATATTGGAAGATGAAAATGAAATTAGAGAAGCAATTAAAAAGTTGGCAATAAAATATCATCCAACAGATAGCATTGAAAACAGAAACCAAGAAATTGCAAGAGAATGGAAAACTTTATGCATGATGGAACTGTCTGTTGATCATATGACAGGAAAAGAAGCAATTGAAATCGCCAAGAAGAAATGGTAGTTTATCATCGCTTATTTTTGTAACCCACCATATAAAAAAACGGAGTTATGGTGGGATGTTTTGTCATACCTTATTTCCCTCTGGACTTTGTTTTTGAAGTTTGGAGGGATTTTTTTATGTCCTTTTTTCGGACAGTTACCCATCTGTTCATGCAATGCAGAATTGACTTATACATAGCATATCGGGGAATAGCAGGAAGCCAGTCAAAAAATCCCTGCCAATGCAACGCTGCTTCTCACCATGAAACCAGAAGTAGAATCTCCACTTAACAGAATATATATATCCTATAACCCTAGAGGTCACAGAGCCTTAGGCAATGCCATATAAGGAAGTTTTCTTATATTTGTATTCGGAAACTGTCCATACAGTTTCCCTGCTTGTTACGGTATAAGACATATCAGTTGTCATAGTTGCTTTATTTCATAAAAAGCCCTCCGCTTCTGGTACATTGTACCTAAGCGGAGGGGGAATGGTCGATTATGCAGCAGAGATAAATTGGATTTGTCGATCATCTAAGCTCAAGATACCAATACCTATTCTGTTGTGTATTAGTTTCATTTGGATAATCTATATAGTATCGTTTTATTATTTCAAATTTGACGGGTTTATGAAATATCGGCCCATCAAATACAAATGAATGATACTCGCCGTTTTCACCACAAATATCTATGCCGCTCGGCAAATCACGAAGAAAAGCTTCGTCAATTACACGTCCGACAAACGACTCGTCGAGAACGGAACCGTCTACACAGGTTACAATGCTTTTAAACCCTAATGAAATAAATTCTCTCAGCAATTCGTCAGGTTTGCTGTTCCACAACGTAAACTCGGCTTGAATACCTTGTTGCTTACATTTTTCAATTCTTCGGTTTCTCAAATCCTGCAAATACAAACCGCCAAAAAGTGCGGTATTAATCTGTTCTCCTTTGAATTTTTCCATTTGCGTTTTAATTGACTTCTCATATTCGTCAGATGAAGCTGCTAAATCAAACTCCAAAACCGTCAGCGGTATGCCGATAGCGTTTGCTTGCTGTTTGAGCAGGTCTATACCAATCTCGTGCATAGCAATTTTAGAGCCTTGCTTTTTGATGATTGTAAATAAATTCTGAACATCATATGTTTCGGATTTCATGGCTTTATATAAAGCAAATGCAGAATCTTTTCCACTGCTCCAGTTAAAATATGCTTTTTTCATTATTTTCTCATCACCTCCAAGTCATTCCTTCCTATAATGTCAAGCCCTAAGTTACTGATTTTTAGGCTTTTTCTTTAAATAGTTACCTCATAAAACAGAGCCCAAAGTGTATGACAGTCATTGTATCTTATACTGAAAAGCTAAAAGAGGGTGCAATTTATAAAGCGTCCCCTTGGTTTGCTCTATAAAGGCTATAAATCCTCTGTTAACTATGATGGTGAACCTTCCGTGGCTAATGGGATCGTGTCCCAACTTCCTTCGTCCCACCTGTCCATACACCGAGTGCCCGCTAAGCTTTCTAACAGGGTCATGCCCTACGGAGAGAACTACTGCAAGCTACTGCTCTTGTTTGTATTTTGATTTTACTGACCTGTCCATTACGCAGGGTACGGATATTCCGTGGACGCTTACCCTGCCTCGTTCAGCCGGTCTTTGTGATGATGCAGTACCTGTACCACTCCATCGTTATCGGGTTTCTTTCCAGAACCCTGCCCGATTTCAGAATCATCTAGAATCCGGCAGGGTTCTGGAATAAATAATGATGCCAAAATATCTTACGCTGCTATCCCTTCCTGCTTTTCCGGTCGCCTGATGTCCATCAACATCTTCTTTGGATCATAGACCATGCCATTCTTCAGAATCGCGTAGATTATCCTCAGAAGCTTGCAGGCTATCACAATCAGTGACTGCATCTTTTTCAGCGGATTTTCGGCCCGTGTCGTATAATAAGTATGGAGTTCTTTAAATTCCTCTGCATGTGCCACTGCTGATTTTGCTGCCTGAAATAACCAGTATCTGAGTCGTTTGCGCCCTCTGTGACTGATTCTGGTTTCTCCTTTATGCTTTCCTGAGCTGCATGCTACAAGGCCCAACCCACTTAATTTCTGTATTTCCTTAACATCATCAAACCTCGAAATATCTCCCATCTCTGCAAGGATTCCGAAAAGTGTATTTTCCCCGATTCCTGCTATCTCCAGAATGTTACCGGCATGCGGTATTTCCTGACATTTCTGATTGATCTGATTCTCTATATCAGCAAGTTCGGCATCCAGTTCCATGATTTTCCGGACAAACCACTTTACAGCGGTCTTACCAGCAGCTACCCCATCTTTAATCCCAACACTTTCTTCTGCATACTTTAAGATTTCTCCCGCTCTGCCATAGCCGCGTCCTCTTAACTTAGCCTCATGCCAGATTTGTCTTATCCCATCTGCGCCAAGCGCTGTCAGATCATCCGGAAACGGCGCCTGTTTCAACAGTTACAGACTGAATGCGCCATCTACTTTCCCCAGCGCATCCTTATATTCCGGAAAATAAATCTTCATCTCTCTGTGCAACCGATTGATTGATCGGATCCTGTCTTCATTCAGCTGATCCCTGAACATGGATAACCTGCGAAGCTCTGCATAGAGTTTTTCCGGAAGGTATGGCATCCCAAAGTTGCCATCCTTGACAAGGTTTGCTATCAGTTTCGGATCCTTCGTGCCATCTTTCAGCTGGCTGTTATCCTCAACCTCCTTCGTCTGCTTTACAGCATAAGGGTTTACCTGCACAACGCTGATTCCATTTGAAACCATCCATGTCGCAAGGCAGAACCAGTAGTGCCCAGTCGGTTCTAAGCCGAGGACTATCTGACACTTGTCATGCTCAGCAGCTATTCTTAGTGCCCATTCCTTTGCGCTCTGGAATCCCTCTGCATCATTGTTAAACGGAAATGCGGACTTACTGAGTTCCCTGCCTCTGGTATCAATTGCTCTCATATAGTGTGTTTCACTGCCTACATCACATCCTAAGATAAGCATGTCATCACTGACAAAGGAGAGTTTTTGGTTTTTATCAAACTTACCATTGGCCTCCAGCTCATGCCAGGTTGAGGCTGTAAGATTTTCTCTTATCACCTCCGCTTTTTTCAAAAGCTCCTGCTGTTCAAAAATATTTGCTGTTGCTACTTGATTTTTCTTCGTTTTGCCTTTAACATTCATTTTAGATGCCTCTTGTATTCTTTAGATTTTACCAACTGGCAGGTCAGTAATAATCTAAATTTACTTGAGGTATTTTTTGTGTCAATCTCTTGATCTATTTAAAGTATACAGGAAGCTTCCTGTAACAATACTGTTACGATGAACTCATTTTTCTTGACCTTAATATCTACATTTCCTAAATACTTTGCCGTCTCACGTTTCACATTGGATAAGCCTATGCCATGCATGGAGTCCGGTTTCCCGAAAAGACCTGATCCCTTTGTGGAAACCGGAAGATTGTTGTTTTTATCAAATGCCACTTCCCCTTCAAAGGAATTTTTTACACATATCAAAAAAAATCTCTTTTTCTGCCTGCCCGAAAGAGAAATATATCTTTTTCCCCTTCCATCCTTTCACAGGCTTCCAAAGCATTCTGCAGGAGATTATTTATGATGATCGCAATGTCATATACGTCATACCCGTCCGATGCCGGATACAGAAACTCTGAACTAAATTTTATGCCCTGTTTATCTGCTGCTTTCTGCTTGTCATTCACAATCACATCCGTAACGGCATTGCCTGTCTTAATGGTAAGCTCAAACGCATCCAGGCTTTCATCCATTTTGGTGATATACTGTCCCATTTCCTCATAGCTGCCGCTGCCTGCCAGACCTTTTATATTTGTCATATGATTTTTCATCTCATGTTTCATCCTGCGTATGCCATCATAAAACTGTTCAACTTCCTCCATCCTTTCCCTGATTGCCCGGAGCTGCTGCTCCTCTACAAAATACGTTTTCTTTTCTTCCTGCAGCCTTACCATTTCCTGATAGGACGTTATCGTTATCACTATTCCCACATAAAACAAAACGCTGGTCAAAGGGATTAATCCGATAAATACCGGGGACTGCTCGTATAACAGAAAAAACACATTTTCCTTTACAGTGAAAAACAGACGGAAAATAATGTTCCCGAACAAAATGCCCGCAATCGGTATCAGGCATAAATAGCACAGCTCCTTTACGTGTAATTCCAGTGTTTCTTTCTGCAGCCTATGGCTGATAAACAAAAGCATGATAAATAAAAGGCCAAACCGCAATATCATTACGGCAGAATAACCCACGGCAACATTACGGTATATTATGCTTTCGTTGCATAAGCCCTGCAGGAACTTCATATTGAAAATATAATACAGGCTTTCTGTTATTAATCTGCACATATCCTTGATCCCAAAAAACAACACCCCAAGCAAAAAAACATGATTCTTTTCCACACCCAAAATTCTATGGGCAGTCACCAGCAGAACGATCAGGATGATCATGCACAGCCATCCGGGAATGGATGCTGCTTCACAGACCAGATATGCCAGAACATACGATAAAAACACTACAGCAGCCTTTTTAATTCCTTTTTCCGTTGTTCCTTCCGCCCTGTCATAAATGGATAAAAAAGAAATGTCATGCAGGCTGCATATAAGGCTGTTTCAATTCCGCCCACTATATACTGGAACAGCATAAAACCTGTCTCACTCAAAATTCCCCCTCCTATTGCATAAACTGCAGGTATGCCGCTGCAAAATCATCAATTTTTTTTGAAAGAGGCAGTCTGTCCCCATTTGCAATTATCACTTCGGTCTTATCATAACCCTCAACATAAGTAAAGTTGACCAGGTATCCCCTGTGTATCCGGTAAAACTGCCCCGTCAGTTCCTTCTCCAGATCTCCGATTTTCGCGTAATATTCCAGTTCTCCTTCTTTTAAGTACAGCACTACCTTATGGTTCCGGCTTTCCAAATAATAAATACTGTCTAACGGTATGGCCCTGCTCCCACTCCCGCACTGGATGATCAGTGTTTTCTTTTTCTGCTCTGCCTCAGATAAAATCCGCCCTGCCGCCCGGCTGAAAACTTCCGCAAATTTCTGTTCATTGATGGACTTTAGCAGATATTGGAACGCATCCACATCAAAAGCGTCATAAACGTATTTTTCATAAGCCGTAACAAAAATGATGACAGGCTGTCTGGCCAGCTCCATGCCTCTTATCTGTTTTGCCATGCTCATGCCATCCATGCCGAATGCGGAGTCTTTCATCTCTATATACAAAAACAGCAGGTCATATTCCATTCCGCCTGACAGGTATTCATCAGCGGACGCATACTCTGTAATTTCACTCTCCGAATCCTGTTTCCTGACAAGTGTACGAAGATAAACCCTTATGTTTTTTTCATCATCGCAGATTGCAATTCTTATCACATCCACCTCCCTTTGGCTTTCACATTATATATCGAAAATACTGAAAAATTATCTAATGCCGATAGCGTGAATATCGGATTTGACAGCGTGAATTTTTTTCCTATATTCATTTTGCTTGTGCCATTGCGAATAAAGTTTCCTGTAAAAATTTAGAGAAATTTCCTTGATATCTCCACGCAATCTTACTTTATTATGCAACTTTATGTTTGCTAAATATATTTTTGCTTCAATACGTTGTCTCTTCTCCTGTTTTCAAGAAAAATTGCTATAATAGTGTAAACAATCGTTGCTTCTCATCAAAAAAGCAACAGTTTATCCAAGCAACAGACAATTTGAATATGCCATAAGGGTTTGCAGGATGATTTCATATCCAGAAAAGCTACTCTTATGGACGGAGGTACACAATGGCAAATATACAGCTTACGGACAATTTGAAAAAATATCGGAAGTATCATGGATTTACTCAACGAGTTTTAGCTAAGAAGATTAATATCTCCCGTCAGGCATACTCTAATTATGAAACGGGAAAGCGCTCTCCTGATGCAGAGGTGTTGGATAAATTATGCGATATATACTCGATTTCCCTGGACCAGTTGGTACGTCAGCCGTTTTCCGTGGAAAACAGAGAGCCGTCATTTTCCTATCAGGTCTGCTACCGGCAGGATTCCAAAGATACTCTCTATCTGACGAATGAAGAAATCCGTTTTGTAATGGAATACCGCGGCGCCGAGTGGGAGCGAAAACATCTGATCGGCTATGTACTCCATTACCTGCATAATGTACACGGCCGCATGACCATGCCGGATGCTCCGGAAAAGAGGTACTAAGAATCAAAAGATAAATACCCTGCAGCAAACGCCTGGATATCAAAACCCATTGCCGTGTAACTGCAGGGTATTTCTTTCTCTACCTTCTCCTCCCGTCCCTCATTCCAAATGCCCTCAATTCATTATGGAATGCACTCCTGCGGGAATACATCACCTTATATTCTGCCATCACAGATTGTTTACCGCCAATCTCTCCCCTGGATTCCCTGACCTCTCCTAGTGCTGCAATATATCCCGCGCATTCTCCGTAATACTTCCGGTAGTTCCCCTCCATGATGCCAAGGAGCCTCTTTGTTACGAGCGTTTCCACCCATTCCAGATATTGCAGTTTTTCTTCTTCTGAAATAGAGAGCGTATGTTTCCAATGGCAGAAGCACTTCCAGAACCACTCCTGGCTGCTTTCAGAGAGATGCCTGGAAATCCCATGCTCATAATCCTCTTTTTCAAAACCAACCGAAGAAACGACCTTACGGCACATTTCCCTGCATCCGGGCTGCAGCTCCTCATTCTCCAGCAGCAACAGCAGGAATGCCGCCAGGCCGCATTTCATAAATGTAGAACTCCATCCCAGAGTTTTTCCAATCCCCATGGCATGTTCTTTTACATATTGGAGTTCTCCCCCAAAAAATGCAAGCATATATACTTCCGCCGCGCCGACCTTATTTTCCTGTAGTTCCCCTTTGGGATTATACGCATACTGATTTTTTTCAATCTGCGCATACATGCCTTGATAAATTCTTTTTACTTCTTCTTTGACTGAAGAAAATTCCTTACACTCCATTAGAAGCCGCAAGTAATTCGCAACACTTGTATCCGAACGAAATGCCTCTACCCAGCATTTTTCCGCCTCTTCTTCCCTATCCAGGCGCAGTGCCGCCTCACTCATCATCAGTGCAATGCGGCTGCGGACAACATACTTACATGCAATCGCTTCTAAGGCCTCCCTGCCAATCTCATATAATTTCCTGTCATCCTCCTGCCCCTGGATATTTAGCAGATACTGCTCATAAAGTCCGGGATGCTCCACATGGTAGTCACGCGCATTTTCCAGCAATTGCTCCGTATCATTACATAATTCTACCGCTTCTTGTAACAATTTTTGTGCCCGGTTAGACGTTATTTTTCCCAGATATGCAATCCACAGTTTCAAAAATTCATCCGTCTCCGGAAGTTCGCCACCGTTCTGCATGACCATTTCCATCGTAATGTCATGTATGCCGGAATTTTCCAACATTATATAGACTGCATCCGGCCTCTCAGATCCTTCACTGACACAGTATGCGGCGTACATTGCATCCACAACAAGCTGCCGGTAATCTACATCGCTGATGTGATAATATCCAAAATCCTGGATAGACATTGGTTCATCCGAATAGTCCTGATACTCTCCTCCTACCATGACCTTCAGTCCCACAAGGATTTCGGCAAGCTCAAATGCCTCATGATAATTCGCTGTATCAATACATTGATGGACAAGGCTACAGGCATTTTCAATGATATCCAGTACCCCTTCCGGATCTTCATATAAAAACTCCTCACTGTCATTACAATACCAGTCGTCATATTCTTCATTAAGGGAACCAACCAGCCCCATTTCCCACTTCTCAATACTCTCCAGCTTTTCTTTTACAGACTGAAATTCCTGAAGGACCTGTTTATCTTTGGCAGTATCTTCTTTTTCTATGCATATTTCCTGTTTTTCAGACATCCCTTTCAATCGATCCAAAAAATTTTCCCGCATAGCTTCCGGCAGGATCCTTGCAATATCATGGACAAATCCTGCTATCTCCTCTTTTGACATCAATCCCGAAATATGGTCCACTTCTTTTAAAAACTTTGGCAGATTCAATTTACGTCCCTCCACGATTTCAAATATAGCTTGTTTTGATTTGTTATGTACCATATTTTAACATTCCATATTTGCACACACAATACATTTGTTACAGTTCATGAAAAGAATACTTTTTTCTCTACATGCAGAATAATCTGTCAACAGCCGATTCCTTGCATAATCAAAACATGCAAAAAGAAAAACAGCCAAAGGACTCACAAGCCCCTCCGCTGTTTTTCTCTTTTATTCCAAAATATCCCCTGTTTCCTACAAAGGCTGATGTGACGCCCTGCGCCTTGACCTTCTGCTTCTCTTCTTCCAATGTCCCGCCGTTTCCATGCTTTCTTCCGCCTGCTCCGGATAACGCTCCTGCAGTTTCTTCATATCATGGTTCATCACATAAAAGTACATGCCGATCAATAAAAGCGCCGCACTGACCCATGCAGCCGGACCTGCCAGACACACCCCGGCATAACTTCTGTGTCCCGAGGAGATCCATGCGGTAACGCCTCTCGCCGCCAGCTCCGTAATCCCTGCCGTCATTGGAAGGATTCCATAACCCATCCCCTGGATACCATTTCTGTAAATATTTACAATCGCCAGAGGTACAAAAAAGATTCCCGTACATTTCAGATAAACATCTACCAGGCCGATGACCTCCGACACATTTTCCGACAGGAACAAATATGTCATATACTTTCCTCCTGTGAGGATCCACGCACCTACGGCAAAAGAATATGCTGTCGAGATCAATGTAGCCGCCTTAAAGCCCTGGCGGATCCGAACAACCTTGCCCGCACCCATATTCTGCGCGCAATATGTAGCCATCGTCGTTCCCATTGCCACGTAAGCCTGGGTTACCACCTGTTCAATCTTGCTTGCCGCCGTAAATGCCGCCACTGCCGTGGAACCGAGCATATTCAGCGAAGTCTGCACCATCATCGTACCAACCGCTGTAATAGAATACTGCAGCGCCATTGGGAACCCGACCCCAAGCTGCAATTTCAAAAGATACGCTTTCGGCCTCCAGTCATCCTTCTCCATACGCAGGAGAGGTACTTTCTTCACAATATAGACCAGACACAGCAGGCCGGATACGCCCTGAGCCACAACCGTGGCATAAGCTGCGCCGGCTGCCCCCAGCCCGAACACAACGATCAATACCAAATCCAGTATAATATTTAAAACTGCCGACAAGATCAGGAAATACAGCGGTATCCTGCTGTTCCCAAGAGCGCGCAGGATGCAGGCCAGCAGATTATACAGCATCTGTGCCACAATCCCTGCACAGATGATCATAATATATGCATATGCGTCGTCAAAAATATCAGAAGGTGTCTGCATGAATCGAAGCAGCGGCTTCATAAATGCCATACTCGCCACAGTCAGTACGACTGACATCAAAAGTGAAAGTATTGCCGCGCCTCCTACGGTCTGCCGCATCGCTTTCATATCCCCGGCCCCAAACTTCTGGGCCGTCAATACCGTAAAGCCTGCCGTCATCCCAAGCACAAACCCGATCAGCAGAAACATGATCGTTCCCGTACTTCCCACGGCCGCCAGTGCCTTTGTACCGACGAATTTTCCTACGATAACCGTATCTGCCATATTATAAAACTGTTGGAATACATTTCCAATAAATATTGGCAGCGTAAAGTTCAAAATCGTTTTCGCCGGATTCCCAGTTGTCATATCTTGTTGTAATGCTTTCATAAGTCCATCCTCCTTTTCCACTATTTGTGCCGGAGAATCCTATACCGTTTACCCCCGGCATAGCATTCTCAAAAAAGTGCACGGGTTCTATTATATGAAAGAATCCATCTACATTCAATTATAAATAATCACAAAAATACGATTTTTTTTGCCGGAAATTCCTGAAATACTTACAATAAAAAAAATCCATGAAACTGTCTCATGGATTTTTTTACCTTTATAGCTGCGGCCGCACAGCCTTATGCCCTTTTCTTTTATTTCCGATACGCCAGCGCATTCCACCGCAATTCATTCTTAAACTGCCGGATTGTCGTATCCTTATCAATATACACTGCTTCAATCCCCATTGCATTGGCCCAGTCCCCCATCTGCTCTGATGTCAGATCATAGGAGAATGCCGTATGATGTGCGCCGCCTGCCAGGATCCACGCTTCTGCGCCTGTCTGCAGGTTCGGCTGCGGTGTCCAGAATGCGGTTGCCACCGGAAGCTTTGGCATTGGTTTCTCAACCTTTTTGCAGTCCACATCATTGATGATCAGACGGAAACGGTCTCCCAGATCGATCAGGGATGTCGCTACTGCCGGCCCTGTCTTTGAGGTAAATACAAGACGCGCCGGATCTTCCCTGTTTCCCATGGATAACGGCTGTTCTTTAATACTGATCGGCCCCTCTGCGATCGTCGGGCATACTTCCAGCATATGAGCCTGCAGGATCCCCTCTTTTCCGGGAACCAGATTATAGGTATAATCCTCCATAAAGGAAGTTCCTTTGGCATCCTTCATTCCCTGTGTCATAATCTTCATGATACGCACCATGGCTGCCGTCTTCCAGTCTCCTTCCCCGCCGAATCCATAGCCTTTTTCCATCAGCCTTTGGATCGCCAGTCCCGGAAGCTGCTTCAATCCGCCCAGATCTCCGAAATGAGTCACGATCGCCTGATACCCTTTTTCCTCCAGAAACCTTTCAAATCCAATCTCAATTCCTGCCTGAACCGCTACATGCTCCCGGAATTCTTTTTCATCTCGTCCTTCCAGAAGAATCTCATATTTACTATAATATTCCTCCACAAGCGTATCTATATCTGCCTTAGAGACCGCATCCACGCTTTCCACGATCTCATTTACCGGATAAGCATCAATTTCCCAGCCAAACTGGATCTGAGCCTCCACCTTGTCTCCTTCGGTCACCGCCACATTGCGCATATTGTCCGCAATACGCATGACGCGTACATGGCTGCTCTCGATCACCCCCACTGCAGTGCGCATCCAGGAACCGATTTTCTTCTGGACAGCTTCGTCTCCCCAGAATCCAACAACGACTTTCCTCTCCATGCCAAGACGGCTGAAAATATGTCCATACTCCCTGTCTCCATGGGCGGACTGATTCTCATTCATAAAATCCATATCAATCGTATCATACGGAATCTCCTGATTAAACTGGGTATGCAGGTGAAGCAGAGGCTTGCGGTATTCCTGCAATCCTAAGATCCAGGACTTTGCCGGTGAAAACGTATGCATCCATGTGATCACGCCGACACATGCTTCATCCATATTTGCCTCATTAAATGTCCTGCGGATTAGTTCGTTTGTGATCAAAGTCGGTTTCCACACCACTTCATAGGGAAGATTTCCCGACGCATTCAATGCATCCACAATGATACGGGAATGCTCAGCCACATGGGCAAGGCATTCGTCTCCATAAAGATCCTGTGAACCTGTGCAAAACCAAAATTTATAAGCTTTCTGTTCCATGATGAACAACTCCTCCTTTTTCATGAATCTATAAGCTGTTTCCAGATACATTCACATGTTAAAAATCTACTGCTTCTGCTGTCCATAATAGGCATTCGCGCCATGCTTACGGTAATAATGCTTATCCTGCAGTTCCTGGGGAGCCGGCCTGTTATCCGGGTTGAGCTGCTCACAGCGAAAGGCCATCTTCGCAACCTCTTCCAGTACCACCGCATTGTGGACCGCCTCATGGGCATCCTTGCCCCAGGTAAACGGGCCATGGTTTTTACAGAGCACTGCCGGAACGGCAAGATAGTCCTTCCTTCTGCGCTCAAAATCATCCGCGATCAAAATACCTGTATTCAATTCGTAGGCTTCCTCGATTTCCTCTTTGTTCAGATTCCGGACACAGGGAACTTCGCCATAAATGTAGTCGGCATGGGTCGTCCCATAACAGGGGATATCCCTCCCTGCCTGAGCCCAGCTTGTAGCCCAAGGCGAGTGGGTATGTACGATTCCGCCGATTTTGGGAAAACGGCTGTAAAGGATCCGGTGTGTAGCTGTATCGGAAGATGGATTATACCTTCCTTCCACCTTATTCCCATCCAAATCTACCACGACCATATCGTCCGGTGTCAGAGTGTCATATTCCACCCCGCTCGGTTTGATGACAAACAGCCCGGATTCCCTGTCAATCCCACTGACATTTCCCCATGTAAAAGTAACCAGGCCATATTTCGGAAGAAGCATATTTGCTTCATAAACCTGTTGTTTTAATTGTTCCAGCATTTTTTATATCTCCTTTTCCTTTATAAATGCAAATATTCCAGACAGCAGATCACAGCCCTTGTCTGCTGTACAGATGAAAATTTATCCTGCGTGAAATAGAAAGGTATTTAAATCGGGTTATACTAGATCCTTACTACAGATTTTCCACCGCCGCACGTTCAATCGAAAGCCCTGCTTTATAGCGGATCATGAATTCTTCAAAGCTGCTGACATCCTCTGCCTTAGGAGCAATACTCTCTCCTTCTTCTCCGTGGAATACCTTCTGTGCCAGATAATCCGCCAGGGATTCCTCCTGTCCTTTATTTTTCATATAAGAAGCAAGAAGCGCCATCCCCCATGCGCCGCCTTCTCCGGCTGTCTCCATCACAAAGACCGGGGTATCGATCGCTGCCGCCATGATCTGCTGTCCGACGCCCTTCGTCTTAAACAATCCGCCATGCCCCAGCATTTTGTCAAGCTGCACATGTTCCTCTTTCATCAAAATGTCCATACCTGTCTTCAAAGCGCCCAGTGATGTAAACAAATGCACACGCATAAAATTCGCCAGGTTAAACTTGCTGTCTGGCCTGCGGACAAACAACGGCCTTCCCTCTTCAAATCCGGTAATATGCTCTCCTGAAAAATAATTGTATGCCAGCATTCCGCCGCAATCCGGATCCCCTTCCAGGGCCTTACGATATAAAGTCCCATACAGAGTATTCATATCCACTTTCGCCCCAAATGCTTCTAAGCCTTCTTTAAACAGGTTCACCCATGCGTTTAGGTCCGAAGTACAATTGTTGCAGTGTACCATCGCCACCGGTTCTCCTGTCGGCGTGGTCACCATGTCGATTTCCTCATAAGGCCTGGACAAGGCTTTCTCCAGCACCGCCATTGCAAATACACTGGTCCCGGCAGAGACATTTCCTGTACGCACCGCCACGCTGTTGGTCGCTGCCATACCGGTTCCCGCATCTCCCTCAGGAGGACAGAGCGGAATTCCACTTTGAAGCTTTCCACTGACATCCAGAAGCTTTGCGCCTTCCTCGGTCAGAACACCTGCAGACTCTCCCGCAACCAGCACCTTTGGAAGAATCTCCCCAACCTTCCACGGAAATCCTTTGTCCTGGATCCGTTCATCAAACTGCTTCAACATCTCGCCATGAAAATCCTTTGCATCCGAGTCAATCGGGAACATGCCCGCAGCTTCTCCGATACCGATCACCTTTTCCCCTGTCAGCTGCCAATGGATATAGCCTGCCAGCGTTGTCAGGAAACGGATATCCTTCACATGCTCCTCCCCATTTAAAATAGCCTGATACAGGTGCGCGATACTCCAGCGCTGGGGAATATGGAACCGGAATACTTCTGAAAGCTGTTCCGAAGCCTGTCCGGTGATCGTGTTCCTCCATGTACGAAACGGTGTGAGCAGTTTCCCTTCCCCATCAAACGGCAGATACCCATGCATCATACCGCTGAACCCGATACTTCCCAGAGCCGTTAATTCCACGCCATACTGATCCTGGACATCTTCCTTCAGTTTTCCATAGCAATCTTGAAGCCCTGTCCAGATATCCTCCATGGAATAGGTCCAGATATTGTCCTCAAAACTGTTCTCCCAATCATGTCCGCCAGAAGCAATCGGAACATTATTCTCATCTACCAATACTGCCTTAATCCGCGTAGAACCAAACTCGATCCCCAATACCGTCTGACCGGTGCGGATTACTTCCGCTGTTTTCATTTTGTCCATCATGTAAATTCTCCTTCCCTGTTTTGTTTTTGCTGCTTCTTACACTTTTTACTTCATTTAGGCATCCTGCACAAATTTCTATATATCTGGCATGAAATGACCGCCGTCTATATACAATGCCTTTTCACGTTCATCTCTCCTATTTTTTCTAACTTTTAGTATAACGCAGAATTTCCAATATAGAAAGAAAATTGTTGTCTTGTTATGGACATTTATTAATCTATAGACTAAAATATATAGTAGCGATCCAAAGCGGCAGAAAACTCTGAAAATTGCTGTCCCAGGCAAAAAAGGTCCATTTATATGTTAGCAAATTTTGAAAAACGCAGTTATGAAGGAAAAGAACGAGTATGGGTGGGACGCTACCGCAACCTGCATAACCTCCCACACTGGCATCTGGAAAGTGAATTGATTTATATTGAACGCGGAAAAACCTTTATTTCCCATAACCATCAGGAATATTCTTTGGATTCCGGGGATGCTGTTTTTTTAAACAGCCAGGATATCCATTATATCAAAAGCGAAGAAGGCAGTATCGTAGGAATGGCATTGTTTGATTCTGCCATCATCCATGACCTTGTAAGCAGATACCGCCTAAAACGTGCAAAGCTGGAGCACGCTTATCCGATTAAAGAATGTTTCGCCGGAATCCGCCGGGAACTGAGTGATCGTCCTCCCTTTTTTGAACTGCAATGCAGGGAAGCGATTGCATCCTTGATGATACAGATTTTCCGCGGAGAAGACCTTGTTGAAAAAACAGCCAAAGAAGAAGGTACTGCTATTTCCAATTATAAAAATCTGCTGGATGAGATTGAAAATAAATACAGCTACATCACATTTTCTGATGCAGCTGCTTTTATGGGCCTCTCCGAACCCTATTTTTCAAAATTTTTCCGTAAAATATCCGGCATGACATTTTCCCAATACCTGAATATCGTGAAGATGGAACATGCCATTGAAATGCTCCAGGACAATCCATCCCGTCTGTCTGTTACCGAGGTGTCCACTCAATGCGGATTTAATACCATCCGGCATTTCAACCGGATATTTAAAGATATCACAGGCATATCTCCCCGGCAGCTTACCTCTGATTACGTTCTGGATATCCGTCCGATCCGTACAATGCAGGACGCTTTCAATCCCACACTGCAGAATTCGGAATTATTACAGGAAACGGTGTAGAAAACCGCAGCTTTTGACCTGTCTCAACCACTGCACAAGTTATTTCCATACCGTCCTTACATACTCAAAGAGTTCCTTTAAAAATCAATCCGGATCTCCTGCTTCTCAATGTGATGCCTCTTCACATACCCGGTCAGGATCATCGTCAATGCGCCGTCGCCCGTTACATTGCAGGCTGTACCAAAGCTGTCCTGCAATGCAAAGATGGTCAGCATCAGTGCGGTACCGCTCTCGTCAAATCCAAGCACTCCGGTGATCAATCCCAGAGAAGCCATCACCGTTCCTCCCGGCACGCCTGGCGCTCCGATTGCAAAGACACCCAGCAGCAGGCAGAACAAAACCATGGTTCCCGGAGACGGCATGGTTCCATACAGAATCTTAGATACCGTCATAACAAAAAACACTTCTGTCAGTACAGAGCCGCAGAGATGGATATTGGCAAACAATGGAATTCCAAAGTCCACCATATCATCCCGAAGCGCAGGCTCTGACTTTTTCGCACAGTTCAAGGCAACGGCAAGAGTTGCCGCCGAGGACATGGTCCCCACTGCAGTAATATACGCCGGTCCGTAATTCCGGATCACATAGAACGGATTGGTTCCGGAATATACACCTCCAACCGCATAGAGTATTGCCATCCAGATAAAGTGCCCCACCATGACAACCAGCACGACCTTGATAAATACCGGAAGCTGTTTCGTGATCGTCCCCTCATAAGATAAGGAGCAAAATGTAAATGCAATAAATATTGGCAAAAGCGGAATGACAATCTTTTTTACGATTTCCAGCACGATCTTCTGAAATTCATCTAAGATCCGGGTAATTGTCATCGCCTTTGTCCATGTAGCCGCCAGACCGATCAATACGGAAAATACCAGCGCGCTCATGACAGGCATGATCTGCGGAATATCAAGCTGGAATACGACCTCCGGCAGTTCTTTTAATCCCTCCACGTCAGATGCAATGGAAAGATGCGGAATCAGGCCATACCCTGCAGCCATGGACAGAAGCGCTGCCAGGATCGAAGAAACGTAAGCGCATGTCACTGCGACCCCAAGAATCCGTGAAGCATTATTCCCCAATTTTGTGATAGACGGAGCGATAAAACCAATCACGATCAGCGGAACACAGAATGTGATCAACTGTCCTAAAACGTACTTAACGGTCACTACCACATTCATTACCGTCTCATTTGCAACCTGCCCGATCAGGATTCCTGCCACTACTCCCAAAAGAAGCCGAAACGGCAGGCTTTTAAAAATTTTACTCATGGTAACCTCCCTCTTGCTACAATCATACACTCATTATCATTTTTATGCATGGATGCAACCTGACAGAACAATGCCAGATTACACGGATGCGCAGGCAAGGCATCCATTTTGAAAACAGCGTCCTCACCTGCGCATCTGCAAAGTCCTAAGACCGATATGCAATTATCCTACATTCCAGCCTGAGCAGCTACCTCAGCCGCGAAATCATCAACCTTCTTTTCCAGGCCTTCGCCTGTCTCAAAACGGATGAACTTCTGGATGGTTACATTTGCATTATTTTCTTTTGCAACCTTATCCACATATTTTGCAACAGTCAGATCACTGTCCTGAACATATACCTGGTCTAACAGGCAGATTTCCTTCAATTCCTTGTTCAGACGCCCAATGATCATCTTCTCAATGATGTTGTCCGGCTTCTCCGGATTCTCCTTCTTAGCCTGGGCAAGGAGGATTTCTTTCTCATGATCCATATATTCCTGAGAAACTTCGGAACGGGACACATACTTCGGATACATAGCTGCAACCTGCATTGCTACATTCTTAAGACATGTCTTAATATTATCATTCACTACATCTGTATCTGCCACTACCAGCACGCCGATCCGTCCACCGCCGTGGATATAAGATACGACACAGCCGTCTGTCTTCACCTGCTCAAACCTTCTGATATTCAAGTTCTCGCCAATGACTGCAATCTTCTCTACCAAAGCTTCTTTTACCGTCTTGCTGGAATCTTCCTTCCATGCTTCTGCCATAAACGCGTCAATATCTGCCGCACTGGTATCTACTGCCTGCTCAGCTACAGCCTCAACAAATGCCTGGAAATCTGCGTTCTTTGCAACAAAGTCTGTCTCAGAGTTTACTTCTACGATAGATGCAATCTTGTCATCCCTGACAACGGTACGCACAATACCTTCTGCCGCGATTCTTCCGGCTTTCTTCTCTGCTTTCGCCTGTCCGTTTTTCCTCAGGTATTCGATTGCTGCGTCAATATCTCCATTGGTCTCTGTGAGAGCTTTCTTGCAGTCCATCATGCCTGCGCCTGTCATCTCTCTCAATTCTTTTACCATGCCTGCTGTAATTGCCATGATCTATTCCTCCATCTATTTTTTAGTCTCTCGAAATCTCCACTGCGCCTGCTTTCAGACACAAAGATTTTCCAGGAGCCTATTATTCTTCTACGGCTTCCTCTGCTTCTGCCTCTTCCTCATAATATTCCTCTGCTGCGCCCTGATTTGCCTCGATAACAGCATCTGCCATCTTGGAAACGATCAGCTTCACAGCACGGATCGCATCATCATTACCCGGAATTACATAATCCAGTTCTTCCGGATCACAGTTCGTATCACAGATTCCGATCAGCGGAATGCCAAGTGTATGTGCTTCCTGAACACAGATTCTTTCCTTCTTCGGATCTACAATAAAGATTGCGTCAGGAACTCTCTTCATTTCCTTAATACCGCCCAGGTTCTTCTCCAGCTTAGCCCATTCCTTCTTCAGCTCGATAACCTCTTTCTTCGGCAGCACTTCAAAAGTTCCGTCCTCTTCCATTCTTTCAATGTCTTTGAGTCTCTGGATACGGCTCTGGATCGTCTTGAAGTTGGTAAGCATACCGCCCAGCCATCTCTCATTCACATAGAACATGCCGCAGCGCTCTGCTTCTGTACGGATCGCGTCCTGTGCCTGCTTTTTTGTCCCTACGAACAGGACAGTACCGCCCTCTGCCACAATATCAGCTACTGCCTGATAAGCCTCGTCAACCATCCCTACAGACTTCTGCAGGTCGATGATATAGATGCCGTTCCTCTCCGTATAAATGTAAGGAGCCATCTTAGGGTTCCATCTTCTTGTCTGATGTCCAAAATGAACACCTGCTTCTAAAAGCTGCTTCATTGAAATAACGCTCATGTTTCTTTCCTCCGTTTGGTTTTAGTCTTCCATATGCTTCATCTTTTCCGAAACCGTCCTGTCCTTACAGGCTTAGGCACCTGCGGAAACATCCACATACGTGTTTTTTACAACGGTAGTAGTATAGCACAGAAAACCGCAGGGCGCAAGGATTTTCTTACAGAATCCACGCCGCCGGATTGGTGGTCGAGACCGCCACTGCGCCTGCATTCAATGCGCCAATGATATCTTCCTTGTCAGAAATCAATCCTCCGCAAATCACCGGAATGGAAATCGTCTGTGTCACTCTCTTTGTGACCTTTGGCATGATTCCCGGTAAGATTTCGATCATATCCGCATTTGCGCCATCCTGCTTCATTACATTTTCCAGGGCAAGCGAATCCAATACGAAAAAGCGCAGCACAGTAAACATTCCAAGCTCTTTCCCACGCTTTATTACAGCCGGTTTGGTAGAAATAATCCCGTCCGCATCTGTAGTCTTTTGAATAAAATCCACAGAAATTTCCTTATTTCCAAGTCCGCTGATCAGATCCATATGCACCATTGCAATCTTCCCGGCATCTTTAACTGTTTTTATAATTTCGCCAATATTGCAGATATCTCCGAACAGAATAAAGACAACTTTTGCCTCCTGTTCAATGCATTTCCAGATGCCCTCCCAATCTTTGACTGCCATAATGACCGGGGTATCCTCAACAATTTCTATTAACCGCCGCTTATCATCCATATTAATCTCCCTGCTATATGTACTCTGGCTTTCACAAAACCATGCTTGAAAGTTCCAAGAGCGCTTAAAGTCTAAAAAACCCCTCACCTGTTATCACAGTACAAGGGGTTCTTATCTTTTGTTCTTCTATTTTAAAAATTTCTCATTAGTAACGCACATAAACCATTCCGCTCTGTACAGGCCCTACTATAACGCCTACACCCTCGGTCGCTGCATGGATCATCTGGCCGTTTCCGATATAAACACCGCAATGTCCTGAATTCACACATATATCACCTGGCTGCGGATCACTTACCTGCGGCCATGCAAGGAATGTATACGTTGTACCAAGACGTGAATAGCTTCCTGTCAAACAATAACTTACAAATCCCGAACAGTCAAATGCCCCGGGTGAACATGCTCCCCATACATACTCAGCATTGCCTACCCATCCATACGCACGGTCAACAATCGAATTGCCTGTATATACATCATAGCTTGGCTCCGGCTGAGAATAGGATGTATCTTCATATGTAGTATCTGTATTATCCTCACCGCTGTCATCTATTGTCTGATCCTCGCCTGTGGTATTATCCTCCGTTGTATCCGGCACTGTATCAGAAGTTGTTGTATCCGCTGCATCTGGAGTTGATGCTTCTGGCGCCTGAGACTGGACGGCTGCCCGTGCTGTTGTTCCCGCTGCTGTTGCTGCGGATCTTGCTGCCGCTGCACGCTGTGCTGCCGCTGCCTCCTCCGCTGCACGGATTCTTGCTGCCTCTGCCTCCTGGGCTGCAATCTGAATCATCTGATCCAGATTCTCAACTTCATCACGTTTAGACTCAATAGTTGTTGAAAGCTCATTGGACTGTACCTGATATTCTGCTTCGATATTGTGAAGCACTTTATCTTCTTCCTCCAATGTTGTCTTCAACTCTTCTACTTCAGTTACTGTATTTGCATATTCCTGAAGCATATCCCTGTCGTATGAATGTACTTTTTCAATATATTCTGCCTGAGTAAGCGCTTCTGCCATGCTTCCTGATGTTGCGATCCGCTCCATCGCTGAAACATCGCCCTCTTCATACATATATTTAATACGAAGCTTCATATCTTCATACTGCCGCTGCTTCTTTTCCTCCGCAACAGCTAAATCTTCCTGAGCCTGTACAATTTCCTGTCCTTTTGCAATCAACTGCCCTTCCAGCTCATTCATTTTGATCATCAATGTATTTAATTGTGTCTGTAAGTCATTTACTTCGCTCTGAACTGCTGCTTTCTGATTCTCCAAATTGGCCTGCTTTTCCTCTTCTGGTGAAGCAAATACAGGCGTGACAACCATGGAACATGCCAAAGTAATTGCAAGCAACAGACTGCGTACTTTTTTAAATTTCATCTTGTCACCTTTCTTTTCTCACTTTTTAATTATTCATATGTCCCCACATATGCTAGTATCATACAACACTTAACATCATTTTTCAATCTTTTTTTCCAACTTTTTTCAAAAAGATACAATAAATGAGCCAAAAATGTTTTTTCTTCCTAACCATACATTAACATTATAGAGGATATTCGGAGAATTTGCAATACCTTTTTAACATTTTTGTAATATTCTAATATCCCCTTGTATATAAGCTTTCATTCTTTATCATCTTCCCGTTTATTCTCTCGAAACCGCGCCCCCAGCGGACGTGTTAGATCATACTAATGTACGGACATTTCTTCCAGATATTCCACACAAAGCATCGTGATGTCATCAAATTGCATCCCATCCCCCACAAAGAAATCAATATCTTCTTTTACTTTCACAAGCAGCTCTCTGGGTTGTTTTGCAGCATTACGCGTCAAAATTCCCCGCAGCCGCTCCATACCGTAAAGTTCCCCTCTTTTATTTGCTGCCTCTGTCACCCCATCGGTATACTGGAACAGCTTATCGCCAGGTGCAAGCCGCATGGAGCCGCAGTGATAACGAGTCCCCTCCATGCCTGCAAGAACAAAACCTGCATGGATTTTATAGGGTTCAAAGACACCGTCCTTTTTACAGATAAATGGGATTTCATGTCCGGCATTGACGAATGTAAGTTCACCGCTTGCCAGATCCAGTACCCCCTCAAACGCGGTAATGAACATTCCTTCCTTGTTGGATTCGCACAAAAGTTCATTTACCTTAGTAAACACTTCCCCCAGATCTCTGCCGGGCTGTGTATGATCCTTGATCAAGGTCTTTCCAATCACCATAAACAACGCTGCCGGAACTCCCTTTCCCGAAACATCTGCCATAACGACTGCAAGATGCCTTTCATCCACCATGAAAAAATCATAAAAGTCCCCTCCCACCTCTTTTGCCGGATTCATAGAGGCACAGATATCAAATTCCGGCCTTTCTGGAAAAGCCGGAAAAATACTTGGCAGCATATCCGCCTGTATCTGTGCCGCAATCGAAAGCTCCGCACCGATCCGTTCCTTCTCGGCTGTCACTAAAGTCAGATTTTTTACATATTCCGTGATATCCTTTTCCATCTTATCAACAGCCTTTGCAAGTACACCAATCTCATCATTTTTCCTAACAGACAGCAATCTGTCCGAAGGCGCACCGGAATCCGCAAAACGCTTCGCCTCGTCTGTGACCGCAAGGATAGGCAGCAGTATTTCCTTATATAAAAACGCGCTGTATAAAAGCAAGAATAAAAATACAGCAGCCAAAACCCCCGACAGTACATGCCTTACATAAGTATTCCTTGCATTTTCCAGCCTTGTCATCGCCTTCTCTACCCCCAGGACCGCCACAATATTTTCTTCTGAATCATAGATAGCAATACCTGCTGTGGTATGCGCCCCGGATTCCTCCGAGTAGGAATAAAGATATTCTGTGGCGCGCTCCCCTTTTTCAACAATATTACGCATATTATTTACATATTTTTCTTCAACACCCAGCGCTGTATAACCAAGCGGGTAACGTTCAAATCCGCTTTTAGAATTTACCGCATCATAAATATACGTCAACGTCCTATAATCTGACTCATCTACCCTGGCCACATAAATCAGTGTAGTATCCGTAGCATCTACCAAATTATCAAGCTGCTTTTCAATTTGATAATATTCCTCATCCGGCTGCCTGGCAGACAGATATTCCTCGAATTTATCAGGATTTAAATAATCTGCCGCAGTTTCCGCAATTTCATAGGCGGAATCATTGTACTGCTGCTCTAAAACAAAAGTAAATTCCCGATAGCCTAACACACTGATGAGCGTTCCCAGCAAAATTCCAAAAATACTGACGCCAAAGGTCAGCTTACCGGTAATCCCTGTCATTTTCTTTTTCATTCCCGCCTCCTTCCTTTTCAGACGCAAAAAAAGCTTTCTTTTCTGCTGTTCCCAAAATGCATATCCGCTTATTCTGCCCCATCAGATGGCCCTCTGCCGCCAGATGCTCTTCATAACGTTCAAAACTCCCCTCCCGCAGATAAGCAATCCGCGGCTCTCCGATCTCATTCATCTTCCTGCATCCCCTGTACTCATAATTCACACAGCACAGGCACTCATCTAAAATCCTCTTTGCATCCACATCCCTTTTGCCGGAACCTTCCATATAAAATAGGTATCGCGGCAGGACATCCGACACATCCTCCTGCACACAATACCCTGTGACCTTAATTCCCGTCCTGCAAGAAAACTGATTCACTGCCTCTTCCAACTGCTCCTGATTGCTTTTTTCCCCTGCAATACTGATCACCTGATTTTTCCGGTAACAAAACTTTACAACCGGAGCCTGTCCAAACCAGTCTATCACCTCTATCACATCCCCCATACAGTATCGATATAATCCGGAATGATTTGTAAATAGAAGTTCATACCGCTCTCCTTTACAAAGCTCCCACAAAAAACAGGGCTGTCCATTGTCCTTTTTTTTCCCTGTCAAAGGATAAAACTCAAAAAACCCCGCTTCCGGAAAAAGAATATAGGCATCTGCCTCATCCGATTTTCTGGCGACGCCAAATATCCCCTCGGACGCGGCATACGCATAATGGTAGATCGGAATAGCGCCTGCATATTCTTTCAGCTTGTCTGTGTAATAAGGAAACGCCTTTCCGCCGATCGCCAGCACATACCGGACATTCGGCCAGATCTTTCCGATCATCCCCTGGCACAACTTTTCGTTAGGAATAGTGCCTAGTTCCTGTGCCCGCGAAAGATCCGGCGGCAGCTTTTGCATGACGTACTCCCTCCATCTGCCGCTTAAATTGACACTCTCGTCAACGCTTCCCTGCCGCATATCCCTGAGCAGCAATTCCCAGTTACGCTGGATATAGTCCATGACTTTTGACACCCGGTTGATAAACACACCGTGTATGGCACAAAGCCCACGTTCTGCAAGGGCAAACCGGACTTTTACATATAACAGATCCTCCAATGTGTCTGGAAAAAGTACTTCTTTGGGCACACAATAGTCCGACGCATCAAACTGCCCGTCCCTATCCAGCCATTGATAGAGTGCGCCGGAACGGATCCCGTTCATCCTCCCGTCTTCCATATAAGTCTTTGCAAATTCCCCAATCTGAAAAATTTTCCCAAATACTTCTGTTTCCGGCAAATCTCTGTAATATTCCCCAGCTATCCCGAACACAAGGCCATAAGCATATAAATACTGGATATCCAGGTCTGCTTCTGTAAGCGGCAGATACTTCGGTCTCCCCATCGTTCCGGAACTGATACAGAAATAAACCGCCGGCTTTGCTGTCAGGACTGAGTCCTTCCCACCTATCATCTGTAAAATATAATCTTCATAGTCCTCATAAACAGAAACCGGAACCCTTTTCTGATACTCCCAGACATCCTCAATCTTATAAAAACCATATTTTCTGCCGTATACCGTATTCCGGTTATCATGTATGAGTTCTACAAGAAGACTCTTCTGTATGGAAACCGCATTCTCCGATGTATTCCTGAGACGTTCAAGTGCTTCCTGTCCCAGTTTTCCATAATCAAGTCTCATTCCGTCCTCCCTTTCTAAATGAACATCTATCCGCTGTTTCTGTCGGCTCATATCAGTCAGAGATTAATGCTTCTGTCCCAGGCGGCTTGTTTTTGTCATAAAATGCTTCTAAGCCCCTCCGTCAGCAGCATATTCTCATAGATATCCTAATACGCCTGTTTTCCTAAGAATCTCCCCTTGACCTAAAGTTGACTTTAAGGTGTATGATAAAAACAGTTTTCTAAAAAATGTTACCATTAAAAACATGCACACATCCTGCCTCTGACAGCTTGTCTGCATACGATTGTATTCTAAAAGGAGAGATGAATCATGATTTATAAGGAGTTTCAAGATTTAAAATTATCTGCCCTCGGCTTAGGCGCAATGCGCCTTCCCACCATCGGAGGGGATGATTCCAAAATTGATGTGGCTGCCTCTGAAAAGATGGTTGCTTATGCCATGGAAAAAGGAATCAATTATTATGACACTGCATGGGGATACCACGGGGAACAGTCAGAACTTGTAATAGGAAAGCTTTTGAGTAAATATCCCCGTGAAAACTACTACCTTGCCACAAAATTTCCCGGATATGACCTCTCAAATATGGATAAAGTGGAAACCATCTTTGAAAAACAATTAGAAAAATGCGGTGTAGAGTACTTTGATTTTTATCTGTTCCACAATGTCTGTGAAATGAATATTGACGCTTATCTTGATAAAAAATATGGAATTTTCGAATATCTGATGAAGCAGAAAGAGAATGGCCGGATCCGCCACCTTGGTTTTTCCGCCCATGGAAGCTGTGAAGTCATGAAGCGTTTTCTGGATGCATATGGGGAACAGATGGAGTTCTGCCAGATCCAGATGAATTATCTGGACTGGTCTTTCCAGGATGCAAAAGGAAAAGCAGATCTGCTCCGGGAACGTCACATTCCAGTATGGGTCATGGAACCGGTCCGCGGAGGCAAACTCGCTTCTCTCCCGGAGCAGCATACTGCTACTTTAAAAGCGCTCCGCCCGGATGAAAGTATTCCGGCATGGGCATTCCGTTTCCTACAGTCCATTGACAGTGTAGCAGTCACACTTTCCGGTATGTCCAATTTTGAACAGCTGGAAGAAAATATCCGTACATACGAAGAAGAAAAACCGCTGAACCAGCAGGAGATGGATACACTGCTTGGCATTGCCGGGGAAATGCTTGGAAAGAAGACGCTCCCCTGTACGGCATGCCGCTATTGTATAAGCCATTGTCCGCAGGAACTGGATATCCCTGCCCTGCTTGCTCTGTACAACGAGCATTGCTTTACAGACGGCGGCTTCATCGCACCGATGGCATTGTCCGCGTTTGCAAAAGAAAAGCTTCCAAGCGCCTGTGTAGGATGCAGGAGCTGCGAAGCAGTCTGTCCGCAGCAGATTAAGATTTCAGAGGCAATGTCTGATTTTGCAGAGAAGACCAATATGTGATGAAAAAGGAGACCAACATTCAATGAATTACCGTGATTTAGGGAATACGGGATTAAAGGTAAGCGAAATCGGTATGGGCTGTGAAGGATTTGCAGAAAATAACTGCCAAAATGCCAAAGTTTTACTCGACCTGGCGGAGGAAAGCGGAATCAATTATTTTGACCTCTATACATCCAACCCGGAAGTACGCTCCAGCGTAGGCAAAGCCTTAACCGGAAGACGAGAGAAATTTATCATCCAGTCCCATATCTGTTCTGTCTGGAAGGACGGACAATATAAACGCAGCAGGAATATCACAGAAGTAAAAGAAGGATTTGAGGAGATGTTATCTCTCCTGCAGACGGATTACATCGACGTAGGAATGATCCATTATGTCGATTCCCTAAAAGACTGGGAGAACATTGTGAATGGCCCGGTGCTTTCCTATGTGCTGGAATTAAAAAAAGCCGGAACCATTCATCATATCGGTTTAAGCAGCCATAATCCACAGGTTGCATTAGAAGCCGTCAACAGCGGATACATAGAAGTATTGATGTTCAGTGTGAATCCCTGCTACGATCTCCAGCCTGCAAGCGAGGATGTGGAAGATCTGTGGAGAGATGAGAATTATGCCGCCCCTCTGGTAAATATGGACCCGGAACGCCAGCAATTGTATGAAACCTGCCAGCGTCTTGGGGTGGGAATCACTGTCATGAAAGCATTTGGAGGCGGCGACCTGCTGGATGCATCCATGTCGCCTGCCGGAAAAGCGCTGACTGCAAACCAATGCCTGCATTATGCCCTCACCCGCCCGGCTGCGGCAACCGTCTTAGCGGGCGCACATACGGCCGAACAGCTAAAGACCAGCCTTGCCTATGAAGATGCTCTGGATGAAGAAAAGGACTATGCGGCAGCATTCGCTTCCTTTCCAAATATCAGTTGGAAAGGACACTGTATGTACTGCAGTCACTGCGCGCCCTGTCCCAAAGAGATCGACGTAGCTTCGGTTACAAAGTACCTCAATCTGGCAAAGGCCCAGGGAGAAGTCCCGGAGACAGTCCGGGAGCATTATAGGCTGCTCCCACATCACGCCGGAGAATGTATCTCGTGCGGTGCCTGCGAGACACGATGCCCGTTTGAAGTTTCCATTATCGAAAATATGAAAGCGGCAAAAGAACTATTTACTTATTAAAATATGCCCGAAAAAACGGCTAAGCGTACACGTTGCTCAGCCGTTTTCTATGTTGTTTGATATGTGTCGTTTTTAGGAGCCGTATGAAAAGAACCAGAACAAACCACAATCCCAACTACTTTGCCGGACCTCAAATGACAACCTCCGAATAGATTTTGATATGGAATCGGGTCCCTATCCCTCTCTCACTGCTCACACTGACAGTTCCATTCTGCATCATAATCATCTGCCTTGACAAGGCAAGCCCGATCCCAACACTGTCATTGGATGGATTCCCGGCTTTATAAAAACGCTCAAATATATGCGGAAGATGCTCCTTTGCAATCCCTTCTCCATTGTCCTCAATAAAAATATTCGTTGTAAAATTGTTCTGATTGACCTGGATTTCGACTTTTCCTCCCGGCGCGGTATGCTCCAGGCAGTTTTTCACAATATTGGAAACCGCCTCTGTCATCCAGTGCCGGTCACAGGACAACCAAATTTCTTCCTCTGTCCGGACAATCAGTTCCACCCCTTTTAGTTCAGCCAATACTTCAAATGGCTGGCAGGCCTTTTGCAGGAGTTCCTGAGCCGAAATGTCTTCCTTCTTCATCTTCAACATATTTGCATCCAACTGGGACAACGTCAGCAAATTCCGGATCAGCCATGTGATCCGAGTCACCTGTGAATCTATCTTGTCCGTAAATTCCACTCTTTTTGCTTCATCCAGATTCGGGCTTTTCAATAAATCCGTCATGATCGTAATGGAGGTCAGAGGCGTCTTGATCTGATGAGAAATATCGGAAAGCATTCCCGCGAGATATTCTTTTTCCCTCACAGCCCCGGAAGATGTCTCCCGAAGCTGCATGACCAGCTTATAAATTTCGCTCTGCAGAACCCCAAGCTGCCCTTCACTATACTTTGACAGTTCTGGAAACTCCGGATGATCCTGCAGTTTCATCAGATACAGAGCCAATTCCTCCAGCCGCTTTTCCCTCCTGTACCGAGCAATTGCAGAAAGCAAACACAAAAGGATCGCACACCCTCCCAGAGCGAAACAGGCTATATGTAAATCATCGGATAACACACAGATTATCCCCGTGATTCCAAGAATAATAAGCTGTATCACAATTTCCATTCCCGCCTCCTACCTTTATTGCCCCAGATGCCGTGCAGCACAGTGTACGGCCCCGTGGACTGTAATGTATGATCTCCTACTCCATCCGATACCCGGTTCCACGCACAGTACGGATCAGCTGCCCTTCCGGCGTATCCCCCAGTTTCCTGCGGAGCCTTTTAACATAAACACTCAATGTATTATCATTTACAAAATCCCCCGCCTCGTCCCAGATACTTTCTAAAATCTGGCCTCGTGTCAATATCTGGCCCCTGTGGTTTAGGAAGATCAGCAGTAATTTATACTCCATTGCTGTCAGGATAATTTCTTCCTTATCCGAGCAGACTCTTCCTGTCTGGAGGTTGATCTGGTTGTTTCCTACCCGGATGATCTTTTCCGTGGCTGCACCCGCCTCAGAAGTCCTTCTGAGGATTGCTTTCATCCTCGCCATCAATTCCCGGATACGGAAGGGTTTGGAGATGTAATCATCCGCCCCCTGCTCCAGAGCCATCACCGTATGCACCTCATCCTCACAGGCAGTCAGAAAGAGAATGGGGGTATTTCCATATTTTCGGATCTCACGGCAAACCTGGTATCCGTCCCCATCCGGCAGCATGATATCCAGCAAATAAAAACCGATATCCTGGCAATGGTGGATCTGCTCCATTGCGTCCGATACGTTGGATGCGGAAATCACATCATAATCCTCCTGCATCAACGCAAATTTCAACCCGTCCCTGATGATTTCATCATCTTCCACAATCAAAACTTTCATAATTTTCTCCCGCTATTCACACGCTTTCCCTGCGAATACTTTCAAAGGAATCCTCTTTTTGCTCTTTTCTAAAATTATACAATGCCAGACCGGCCAGTACAAGCCCCGCCGTTACGGTTGCAGCAGCAATTCCGATCCAAGGCGCCGGAAACACCAGCGTCCCAAATATCTTCGTCAGCCCGAGCCGGACTATGAGGATCAGTCCCCCTGAAAATACTCCGCCCAGCACAAGCGCCCACAGAAAGATCCCCGCACACTCATACAGCAGCATTTTCTTCATCTGCCGGGAATCCATGCCAACCGATTTCAGTACTGCAAATTCCTGCCTGCTCTCCAAGATCCATCCTCTGATGGAATTAAACAGATTCAACAGGCAGATAACAGAGGTCAGCGCCACAAAGCTGAACAGCATCACATCCACAATATTGGAAATGGCATCTATGATCGTTGCATAATATCCGGTCTTTGAAATCGCAAATTCGGAATCCTCCTGCCCGCTGACCTGCTGCAGCCTGTCTATAATATCCGTAGGCTCTCCATTCATACGGATAAAAAGCATTGGGGCCATCCACTCTGTTTCCTCGTTTTTATCCCTCAAGATCTCCGCAATCTGTATACCTGAATCTTCATTTACAATCAGCCAAATATAATGATTATCATTTCCAAAAGACAGATAATCCTGTAATTGTTCCGCGTCAGCAAATCCTGCAATCTCAACCGGTATCTCTACCTCTTCCTTTTCCGCAGGAGAATAGAAACTGACCGGTATCCTGTCCCCTGTTTCCAGATCTGTCATTTTAAAAATATGGAAAAAGCGGTAGCGCTCTGGCACCATGTCTGAAATCCTGTAAGTAGAGGTAGAAATCCCCCCGGTATTCACCACAAGGGCTGACATCTTCCCCGTATCCAGCAGCAATTCTGGATCTGCCCCGGTCTTCTCTGCCATTTCTCTCATTGTTTCATTATCTACGGAAAGCAGGTTGACCACTATATGATCGCCCATTCCATAGGAACTATTCTCCCGGAACTCTTCCTCTGTCAACTCCCGGTGATAATACAGGTTATAAATACTGTGCAGCGCGTCCCAATACTCTTTACCATATACCTCATTCGGCACACTCCCTGCAAACATCCCATCTCTCCATTCCTCCACGCTCTCTACTCCCGCGTCTTTCTGGATTTCCTCTTTCAATGCTTCCCATTGTGCCGAATGTGTATAAAGTATATAATCATACCTGTCCGGATTAAAGCTTATAGTCACATTATCGACTCTGGCACTGATAATCCCATGGATCGCATCCGAGCCAAACAAGGTCACGACCACCACCACCATAAAAACGGCTGCCGCAGAACCCACGGATCTGACCTTTTTATTCCGGCGCAGCAGCATATTTTTTGCCAGCATTCCCTCCGCTCCAAACCGGTGGATAAACGGAACATTGATCGCATACTGCCGGCTCTTTTTCCATATGTTGCCACGGATACATTCCACCGATCCGATCTTCCCGATCTTTCTTGCCGGAAGCCACGCAGAAATCAGCACCGTCGCCGTACTTGCCGCAGCCACCGCCGCAAGATTCTCCCAGGATATCCGGATCACTGCCGGATAGATTTCTATAAACCTACTGATATCCAAAACCGAACCAATAAGGGGACGAAACGCCGCCATGGCAAGCTTGATCACCCCAATCCCCAGCAGCACCCCTGTAGGCAGGGCAAATATCAACAGGAAAAAGGCCTCGTAAAAAATACTGCTCCGCTTTTGTCTCCCGGTCGCCCCAATGGAGCAGAGCATTCCAAGATACCGGCTTCGTTCCTGGAAAGACATGTTAAATACATTATATATTAAAAGAACGGAAGCTGCCATAATCAAAATCAGGAAAAAAACGGTCATATATCGGACAACAATATTCAGTGTATCATCCGAGCTGCTTGCAGAAAATGCCAGCAGATAATCATTCACATCAATCTCATGTTTCCCGGCAATTCGCATCATTTGTATGATATCACGATCCGATTCCTTGTCCGGATCCATGATCAGAGACAGATTAAATTCTTCCAAAGCTGCCGCCTGATCCTCCTCTAGCAATGTGATACCGGTATATCCGCCTGCCCCCGTCTGCTCAAAAGAAGGCGTTTCCATGATCCCAACCACCTGGTAAGTTTCCTTCTGCCCCGTATATTCCCGGTTCTCCCGGAAACTGGGATCATCTCCAAAATAGGGGAAGTCTTCCGGAACGTCCTTTGTCTCGTTATATTTCACTGTCAGGCTGTAAAACGGAAATACAGTCTCTTTTACTTCCGGATCTATACCGGTTATGGTTCGTTCAAAAAATTCCGTTTCCAGCTTATCCCCGACCGAAATGCCGGAACCATCCTCTACCGCACTCTCACTGACAATAATTTCCCTCGAATCCTCAGGAAAACGTCCTTCCAAAAGTTTAATATTCATCCAGTCAAAACACGGCGTTGTATAAGCCTTCACATTCAAGTACGGCCGTTCTTCATTTGCAGACACATCAAATATTGTGCTGCCATAAGTGGTCGACACTGCGGTTTCCTTCACGCTGGATATTTCCAGAACTTCTTCATATTCCTTTGAGGTAATGCCATACATACTGACATGCCACTTTCCGTCTTTTAAAGCTGCTATATCCTGCAGATAACAGATTCCCGTATCCCTTCCCACAAACACACAGGTCATAAGCAGCACCATGAATACGATCCCGGCAAATGTAGTCAGAGTCCTCCCTTTATTCTGCTTCATATACTGCCTGGTAACATAAAATACAATATTCTTTTTCACTGCCGGCCACCTCCCGACATCCGGATACGTTCATCCCGGGTGATGCGCCCATCCTCAATACTGATCATCCGGTCGGCCTGCAGCGCAATGCTTTCGTCATGGGTAATCAAAAGCAGGGTCTGCTTCTGGTTTTGGTTGGATTCTTTCAAAAGCCGTATGATCTCTGCCCCGTTTTTCCGGTCCAGGTTGCCGGTGGGCTCGTCCGCCAGCACGATTGCCGGATGGTTGTATAAAGCCCTGCCGATTGATACTCTCTGCTGTTGTCCCCCGGAGAGCTGCCCCGGCAGATTATTCCTCCGGCCTGTCAGCCCCATACTCTCCACGATCATATCAAGCCTCTCACTGTCCAGTTTCCGTCCGTCCAGAAGGTGCGGCAGCACGATATTCTCATCCACATTCAAAACCGGGAGAAGGTTATAAAACTGATAGACCAGCCCAATCTGCCTTCTTCTGAATATGGCGAGCTTGTCCTCGTTCAGCGCGTGGATATCCGTCCCACCTATAAACACCTTTCCCGAGGTCGGTTTATCCACACCGCCTAAAATATGCAGCAGGGTCGATTTTCCGCTCCCGGAAGGCCCCACAATAGATACAAATTCGCCTGTTTCCACAGAAAATGAAATCTCATCAAGAGCTTTCACACAGGTGTCGCCGGAACCATAAATTTTTGACAAAGCCTCACATCTTAAAATCTCCATAAATATCCTCCAGACTATAGAATATGTTTTATCTGTTCTTAATTATACAGGCGGCACATGACACCTCAGTGAATTTTAAAGTGACAAAATTGTCATTTTATTCAAAATGACGCCAATAGGAAAAGGGGAATGCCATCATTTTTCAGCATTCCCCCAGTACTCACCACTCAAAATCCCTCGGCTCTCCTCTGCTTGCGCAGCTTATACCTCTTCTCTCCTGCAAGCCATTCCGCCTGTTCCGCTTCTGATTCTATCATGAGGCCCGGCACCTCAACCGGATTTCCCTCTTCGTCAATTGCCACCATGACAATATATGCCCGGTTAATGCTCTTACGCTTTCCGGTATAATCCTCCACATAAGTATCCACCCGTACTTCCATAGAAGTGCGTCCTACATATGTGAGCCTGCCTACCAGAACCACCATATCGTTCTGGTAAGCGCCTGCTTTAAAATTCAGATTGTCAATAGAAGCGGTTGTTATGCTTTTTCCGGAATGTCTTCTGCTTACGATTCCGGCCATTTCATCAATCCACTGCATCAGATAACCGCCAAACAATCTGCCCTGAGGATTGATATGCTGAGAACGTATGATATATACCTGTTCCGTCTGTGAATCCCGGACCTTTTTCATGGTATTTGCAGTCATAGTTTCCTTTTGATTCATATGATTCCTTTCCTGTTATCCGTTTTCTATTCCACTTCTTTATTTTCAGCTTTCATGAACTTCTGCGTGTCTCTTTTCACGTCCTCCAATGTGATAGATTCCAGTTCCTTTTCCATAGCCTGTTGTACCCTGTCCAGCTTCTCATCCAGTATGTTGTGGATATTTTTTCCGACAGGACATTGTGTACTTGGGTTCTCATGGAAATGGAACAGCTCGCCCTTCTCCACACAGTCCACTGCACGATAAATATCCAGAAATGTAATCTCATTTAACGGCTTTGGGATCCATGTGCCTCCGGTTCCTCTCGCGACCGTCACAAGCCCGGCAGCTTTTAGCTGGCCAAGTATTTTCCGGACAATGACCGGATTGACATTTGTACTGCCTGCAAGAAAGTCGCTTGTTACTTTATATTCATCCTTAAATGTATCTATACAGGCAAATATATGGACCGCCAATGTAAATCTGCTCGAAATCTGCATAAAATCTCATCTCCTTTTTTGTATTTTACCGTGCATTTGTTGTAATGTCAATGGGTACATAAAATCACCAAAATCATTTTTAATAGCATTCCATAAAGCTCCGGTAAATTTGATCTTTCCTGCTTATTGTCATTATTCACAATTATCATCAAGTTAAAAAAGAGATTTGGATTTTCCAAGGGACATAATATATGCCTTCTTGAAATGATTTGCCAGACCTTTTTGAGTAATCTTTTGATAAAAATAAGGCTAGACCTCCCTATAGAAATCTAACCCATCAGCACCTTCCTCATATCTTCCGGCAGCGGCGCGGTAAAATCCATCTTTTCTTGTGTGATCGGATGCAGAAAACTCAGATGATAAGAATGCAGAGCCTGACGGCCGATATACTCCATATCCGGATTATAAAGGTAATCTCCGATCAGCGGAAATCCAAGATATTTCATATGGATCCGGATCTGATGTGTACGCCCTGTTTCCAGCCGAAGCAAAACCAGGCTGTGTCCGTTTTTTTCTTCCAACACACGGTAATGCGTCACTGCATGTTCCCCGTGCTCAAAATCAACCTTCCGCTCAATAACAGACCCTTCTTTACGGGACAGCGGAGCATCAATGATGCCCGAATCTGGCCGCACTTTGCCCCGCACGATTGCCAGATACTCCCTCTGTATCTCATGCCTGTACCCCATGGCAGACAGAATATTGGCGCTGACCATATGCTTCGCAACCACAGTGAGGCCCGAAGTGTCTCTGTCAAGGCGGTTGGCGCAGCGGAAAACAAATAGCTTTCCCTTCTGCTGATAATGCCATACAAGCGCATTTGCCAGAGAATACTCATAGTTCTTCATAGAAGGATGCATCGGAAGTCCCGCCGGCTTATTGACCACCAGCAGATCTTCATCCTCGTAGACAATATTCAGCGGGATCTCTGACGGCAGGATTTTCTCACATTTCTCCGTTTCCTCAATCCGCACCTCCAGCTCATCGCCCGCTGACAGAATCTTCTTTAAAATACATCCGGTCCCATTGACCAGAACACTATCCGGCATCTTTTTCAGTTCCGTCAGGTTCTGCCTGGAGTAACCCCGGCGGCGAAGATACTGCTCAATCCGCAGACCCTGTTCCGCCTCGCCGACCCGATAGACCAAGGTACGATTCATAAAGCCCTCTTTTCATACAAAAGCACTATGCCTTTCCACCTGTCCCCTATGCTCCGATATCACGTTCCCCATAATTCCTGAAAAATACCGCAAGGCTATTCAAAGTTTGTACCAATAATGGTAGCTCTTCCTCACTTAAGCTCTCAATCGCCGCCCTGGTCATCTGACGATGGAAGTTTGCATGATGCTCATAAGCTTTTCTGCCTTTCTCCGTGAGGCTGATATATACTACTCTGCGGTCCTCTTCACAGCGGCCGCGCTCCACATATTTTTTCTTGACCAGACTGTTCATGGAAGTGGTAAGCGATCCTGCCGTAATCCCAAGCTGCCTGGCAACCGTCGACATCGTCCTGCCGGTTCCGAGGCCTACGGCCTCTATGATATGCATATCATTGTTACTGATATCCTGAAACTCGCCTGTTATGATCGCCCTCTCTTCCAGTTCCCAGATTTCATGGAATAAATTCACCAGAACGTCATTGATCGTCTTATATGCATCCATAGTTTCTCCGCCCCTCTCCAGCTTTCAATATGTTCAGCATTAGCATAACACGTTTTATCCCGGGATTCAAGATAGCTGTTTCCTACATCTTCCGAAAGCGCTGATACCTCTTTTCCGTAAGCTCCTCCGCCCCCATCTCCGAGTATTTTTCCAAAAATACAGCAATTTGATCTCCCAGCGCCTCACATACCTCATCCATATTTTCATCCGTATAATCTGCCGGTTCCGGAATCATCTTCTCGATCACTCCCAGTTCCTTTAAATCAAATGCGGTCAGCTTCATGACCTCGGCCGCCTCATCCGCCCGTTTACTGTCCTTCCATAAAATACTCGCAAAGCCCTCTGGCGAAAGGATCGAATACACCGAATTTTCCAGCATCCACACCTCGTCTGCCACTGCCATGGCAAGGGCGCCCCCGCTTCCGCCCTCTCCGATAATCACTGTGAGGATCAGTGTCTTTAAAGCAGAAAGCTCAAACAGGTTCCTCGCGATCGCCTCCCCCTGCCCCCTCTCTTCTGCCTCCAGGCCGCAGAACGCCCCGGGAGTATCTACAAAGCAGATCACCGGACGGCGGAATTTCTCTGCCTGTTTCATCAGGCGCAGCGCTTTCCTATAACCATCCGGGGACGGCATCCCGAAATGATGCTCCACATTTTCTTTGGTGGACTTTCCCTTTGCCTGAGCAATGACCGTTACCGGAATACCTTGGAAATACGCCAGGCCTCCGATGATCGCCGGATCATCCTTATAATAACGGTCGCCATGGAATTCCATAAAATCCGTAAATAAGCGAGATATATAGTCACTTCCCACCGGCCTCCCTTTGCGCCTGGAAATCTGTACACTTTCCCAGGCACTGATCTGTGCCTGCCGGTCACATTTCCCAAGAGCCCTCCCTGTATCACCATCCTGCTGTATAGATTCCCTCTGCTTTTCCTCCCCGGCTTTTTTGTCAGACAATCCATGCATCCTCAAAATATGCCCCAGAACTTCTTTCAGTTCTTCCCTCTCCACGATCCGGTCTATAAATCCATGTTCCAGAAGAAATTCCGACCGCTGAAATCCTTTCGGAAGTTTTTGCCCAATGGTCTGCTCGATCACCCGCGGGCCCGCGAATCCGATCAACGCATTTGGCTCGGCAAGAATGATATCCCCCAGCATTGCAAAACTGGCTGTCACCCCTCCGGTAGTAGGGTCCGTGAGCACTGAAATATAAAGCTGCCCTGCGTCACTGTGCCGTTTCAGCGCAGCAGAAGTCTTTGCCATCTGCATCAGGGAAACAATGCCCTCCTGCATTCTGGCGCCGCCGGAACAGGCGAACAGGATGACCGGAAATTTTTCTTCTGTGGCACGTTCTATAGCCCGTGTAATCTTCTCGCCCACGGCCTCCCCCATGCTTGCCATCAGAAACCTGCCGTCACACACCCCGATCACCACAGGCTGGCCCTCAATCTCAGCCTTTCCGGTTATCACTGCTTCTTTCAGCCCTGTCTTTTCCTGCAGGCTCCTCAATTTCTCTTCATAGCCTTTGAAATGCAGCGGATTGCAGGATGCCAGCTCCTGGTCCCACTCTTCAAACGAATCCGCATCCGTAACCATCTCAATCCTCCGGCGGGCATGCACACGGAAATACCCATGGCATTTCGGGCAGATATAGTTTCCCTCCCTGACATCCTCCGCAATGATCGCGGCGCCGCATTTATTGCATTTCCGAAGGAGCCCCTCCGGAACCTCCGGCCGGACCTGGCTGGAAACAGCACGGTTCTTTCTGTTCGTTTTCTTAAACATATTCTGAAGCTTCATTGGTCATTTCCCTCGCGAATCATCAAACAAATTACCTAAAACAGTAAAAACAGCCGGCATGATCAATTCCTACTGTCCTTACAGTTCCTCATCAGCATAGTTTCTCATCGACATAGTTTCTCAATAAACTCAATATCAACCTCTCCCGATACAAAATCCGGATGGTTTAGGATCTCATATTGATAATCTACATTGGTGTCAATCCCTTCAATGATCACTTCGCCCAGCACACTGCGCATTTTACGGATGGCCTCTTTCCGGTTTTTGGCATGGACGATCAGCTTTGCCAGCATGGAGTCATAATAGGGCGGCACAGTGTAGCCGGAATAGATGGCAGAGTCAATCCGCACACCCTTCCCTCCCGGCAGGTACATATCTGTGATCGTCCCCGGCGACGGACGGAAATTCCGGGACGGGTTTTCTGCATTGATCCGGCATTCAATGGCATGGCCTGTAATCTTTACATCCTGCTGAGTATAGCTTAAATGCCTGCCGTCTGCGATCCGAATCTGTTCTTTCACCAGGTCAATGCCAGTCACCCATTCTGTGACCGGGTGCTCCACCTGGATACGGGTATTCATTTCCATAAAATAAAACTGCCCATTGTCCTCAAGAAGAAATTCTACTGTTCCCGCATTCACATAGCCTGCGGCTTTCGCTGCCCTGACAGCAGCGTCCCCCATCCGGGAGCGCAGTTCCTCCGACAATGCCACAGAGGGTGCTTCCTCGATCATTTTCTGATGGTTCCTCTGTACCGAACAGTCCCGCTCTCCCAGATGGATCGTATTTCCATATTGGTCTGCCAGGATCTGAAATTCTATATGACGCGGATGACGTACATAATGTTCCAGATACATTGTCCCATCGCCGAACGCCATTTGTGCCTCTTTCTGCGCCGTATTGAAACTGGCTTCGAACTCCTCCGGCGTCTCTGCCACACGCATTCCTTTTCCCCCGCCTCCGAGGGCCGCTTTCACGATCACTGGGTAACCGATCTTCTCCGCGATTTTTGCCCCTGCCTCTGCGTCCGTCAATGGATCTGTACTTCCCGGGACCACCGGCACACCGGCAGCTGTCATCGTATTTCTCGCTTCCTGCTTATTTCCCATTCTACGGATGATATCAGAACCTGGCCCGATAAATGTAATATGACATTGCTCGCATAATTCGGCAAACCTGCTGTTTTCCGAAAGAAAGCCAAACCCTGGATGAACGGCGTCCGCGCCCGAAGTCACCGTCGCGCTGATGATCTGCTCCATACTCAGATAGCTTTTTGCAGACGGGGCCGGGCCGATGCAGACTGCTTCATCCGCAAGCTGAGTGTGCAGCGCCTCCCGGTCTGCCTCTGAATAGACTGCGACCGTCTCGATCCCCATTTCCCTGCACGCACGGATAATGCGTACCGCGATCTCCCCCCGATTGGCAATCAATACTTTCCCTATCATAGTCTTTCCTCCCATTTGCCTCCGACTTTCCGGGCAGATTGAATCCACCGCCTGCCTGGCATGCACAGCATATGCGCACTGTCGTGCATTGCCATGCTATTATCCAACCATAAATGACAACTCTGCACTGACAGCCAGCCGTCCGTCCACAGTGGCCCTCGCTTCCCCCACTCCATAGGGTCCCTTTTGCTTAATGATCTTTGTTTCAAGCTTCAGCTTATCCCCGGGCCGTACCATTCCTTTAAACCTACATTTCTGGATTCCGCCGAAAAACGCAATTTTGCCTTTATGCTCCGGCATACTCAGGATCGCTACCGCGCCAACCTGCGCCAGCGCTTCTACGATCAAGACCCCCGGCATGACCGGCTCTTGTGGAAAATGCCCTGCAAAAAAATCTTCCCGGTATGTGACACATTTATAACCGACAGCATACTGTCCCGGCTCGTAATCTTCAATATGATCTACAAGCAAAAACGGGTGTCTGTGCGGAATGATTTCCATAATCTGTTTTGTATCAAGACTGTTCATCTCATTTCCTCCTCATTCCTTGATTACGAACAATGGCTGTCCGTATTCCACAGGCTTTCCATTCTCCACAAGGACCTTCACCACTTCGCCGCTGAAATCACTCTCAATCTCATTCATCAGCTTCATAGCCTCAATGATCGCCAGGACCTGCCCTTTCTTTACCTGATCCCCCACCTGTACAAAGGGGTCGGCGTCTTCTGCAGGCGCCGCATAAAATGTCCCGACCAGAGGTGATGTGACCACCTGCCCGGACTCTTTCTCTTCAGCGCTGCCTGCTGCTGATTCCATCTCATGTGCCTGTACATCCGATGTATCTGCCGATTCTTCTGTTTTGGTTTCCAGTCCCAAAATAGGCCCATGCAAAGAGGACTGTTCTACAGTTCCCTCCGCAGCTTTTTTCATAGATATCTTGACTCCGCCCTCTTCATATTTGAATTCTGTCAGGGCAGAGCCTGAGACAGCATTTACCAACTGTAATACCTGTTCAAATTTCATCCTGTCCACCTCATTTATACTTTTTCAGTAAATTCGCGGAACAAATCCCCCGCCTTTTCATCGTTTATTTCGCGCTGTCATATTTCTTCAATAACAGCGTCGCATTATGCCCCCCAAATCCCAGAGAATTGGTCAGACAGAAATTCACTTCTTTCTCAACAGGCGCGCCGACCGCATAATTCAGGTCACATTCCTCCCCGGCCTTTGCAGTGCCGACAGTCTGGTGTATAAATCCTTCCTGGATCGTCTTGACACAGGTTACAAATTCCACCCCTCCGGCTGCACCAAGAAGATGGCCTATCATGGATTTCGTAGAATTGACAACCGTTTTGTATGCCGCCGCCCCCATTGCATACTTGATCCCGCGGGTTTCGTAAAGATCATTGTAAAACGTACTGGTTCCATGGGCGTTAATATAGTCAATCTGTTCCGGGGAAACGCCCCCTTCTTTCATAGCCAGCTTCATAGCCATACCGGCTCCTTCCCCGTCCTCAGCAGGAGAAGTAATATGGTAAGCATCCCCGGTACATCCATATCCCGCCAGCTCCGCATAAATATACGCTCCCCGGCGTTTCGCATGTTCCAGTTCTTCGAGCACCACAACTCCGGCTCCCTCGCCAAGCACAAAGCCGTTCCTGTCTTTGTCAAATGGAATCGACGCCCGCAGCGGATCCTCCGTTTTCGACAATGCCGTCAGCCCGGTAAATCCTGCGACACCGGTAGGGCAGATACAGCTTTCCGTGCCGCCTGCCAGCATGATATCTGCATCGTCATACTGGATCGCACGAAACGCGTCTCCAATACAGTTGGTGCCTGTCGCGCAGGCTGTCACCACATTGGTACATTTTCCTTTCAGCCCTAACTGGATCGAAACGTTCCCGGCTGCCATATTGGAAATCATAAGCGGCACCATCAGGGGATTTACCCGGGACGGGCCTTTTTCCTGGATCCTGGTATAGCTGTCCTCCACCATTTTCAGGCTTCCGATCCCGGAACCTATGATCACTCCCACACGGTACGGCTCTTCCTGTTCCATATCAATCCCGGCATCCGCAAATGCTTCTTTGGCTGCGGCAACCGCATACTGTGAAAAAGGCTCCATCCGTTTTGCTGATTTGAAATCCATCCGCTCCTTTGCCACAAAGCCCTTTACCTCCGCCGCGATTTTCACATCATATCCGGAAGTATCAAATTTTGTGATCGGGCCGATTCCAACTTTTCCCTCCCTGATGCTCTTCCAGAACTCTTCTACCGTATTGCCGATTGGAGTCACCGCCCCCAATCCGGTCACCGCTACTCTTCTCTTCATTGCTCTCTCCTTCTCTCTTACATTGCCATGCCGCCGTCTACATGCAGCACCTGCCCGGTTATATACCGCGCCCTTTCAGATGCCAGAAATACCGCTGCCTCTGCAATGTCTTCCGGTTCTCCGAATTTTCCTAATGGGATCTGCTCTTCTGCGCTTATCTTCACTTTCTCAGAAAGCCCCTCAGTCATTTCCGTATTGATGAATCCCGGCGCGATCGCATTCACTGTGATCCCACGGCTCGCAAGCTCCCTTGCCGCAGACTTTGTCAGTCCGATCACCCCTGCTTTGGACGCCGAATAATTGGCCTGTCCTGCATTTCCAAGCACCCCGGAAACCGAAGAGATATTAATGATCCTCCCGCTTTTTTGCTTCAACATCTGCCGTGACGCAAACCGGATGCAGTTGAATGTCCCTTTCAGGTTTGTATCCAGCACCGCGTCATAATCCGCCTCGCTCATACGCATAAGCAGCCCGTCGCGAGTGATCCCTGCATTGTTTACAAGAATATCCAGCCGTCCCATCTGTTCTGTTGCTGCCTTTAGAAACAGCTCACAGGCTGAAAAATCTGCCACATCACAGGGAAACAGAAACGCAGTCCCTCCTTTTTCCTCAATCTGCGCTTTTACTGCCTCCGCACGTTCTTTGGAGCCATGATAATTGATCGCCACTGCTGCGCCTTCCACTGCAAGCCGCAGCGCGATTGCTCTCCCAATCCCCCGGGAGGCCCCGGTCACTACAGCGGCCTGCCCTTGAAGCAGCCCTTTTCCTGTCGTCTTTTCATCCTTCATAAATTCAAACCATCCTCCCATGATGCAATGTTGATGACCTTTACGTCCCGGCTGATCTTCCTTAAAAAGCCTGCCAGCGTCTTCCCCGGCCCGATCTCTACGAAAGTCGCCACGCCGTCTGCGATCATCCGCTCCATACTTTGCTGCCACCGTACCGGAGAGGCTACCTGTTCCTCAAGAAGCCGTTTGGTTTCGTGGATATCCTTAACGTACTCTGCCGTAGTATTCGCCACATAGGGGATATGCAAAGGCTTTAATTCTACGTTCTCCAAAACCTGGGCGAGCTGCATTCCTGCTTCTTTCATCATCGGGGAGTGGAAAGGCCCGCTGACCTTCAATGGCAGCACCCGTTTCGCCCCCGCTTTCAGCAAAATCTCCGTTGCTTTTTCTACCGCCTGGCAATACCCTGTGATCACGATCTGCCCCGGGCAGTTAAAATTCGCCACATACACGTCTTCCAGACCTGCGATTGCAGCCTCAACCACTTGCCCCGATAATCCCAAAACCGCCGACATAGCGCCTTTTCCCCCGGGAACTGCATTCTGCATGAAAATCCCCCTCTTGCGCACAGTCATAATGGCATCCTCTGTTTTCATCCCTCCTGCCTCAGCCAGTGCGCAGTATTCTCCCAGGCTCAGCCCCGCTGTCACATCGGGCGCCGGAAGCTTTTCCTTAAGCGCTTCTGCCATGGCCAGACAGGTCGTTACAAGGGCTGCCTGAGTAAACTCTGTCTGATCCAGCCGTTCGTTTTCTTCGAAGCACAATTCTTTCATGTTGATTCCCAAAGCTTCAGATGCCTCGTCAAAAATTTCCTTTGCGATTTCGCTTTTCTCGTAAAAATCCTTTCCCATTCCGCACTTCTGCGCGCCCTGGCCCGGAAAGATCCACGCCGTTTTCTCTGTATTTCCCATAAAGCCCCTCCTACTGATCACCATGAAAAAATCATTTTTGAATGCCCAATGCCTCCAATTCCCGCATCAGCTTTTGAATCAGTTCTTTACAGCTCAGTTCTTCCTTTACCAGCCCGGCAATCTGCCCGGACATGACACTGCCGTTCACTACATCGCCTTCCACTACGGCTTTGCGAAGCCCCCCCAGCGTCAGGTTTTCCAATTCCTCAAAACTTGCGCCTTCCTGTTCTTTCTTCAGATATTCCTTCGTCATTTGATTCCGCAGAGCCCTCACCGGATGGCCTGTAGAACGTCCGGTCACACGAGTATCAATATCTCTCGCTTTGAGGATGCATTTTTTATAATTATCGTGTACCTGGGATTCGTTTGTCACAATAAAGCAAGTTCCCATCTGCACTCCCTGCGCCCCCAGCATAAACGCCGCCGCAATCCCTCTTCCGTCGGCAATTCCTCCGGCAGCTACAACCGGTATCTCCACAGCGTCCGCCACCTGCGGAACCAGCGCCATCGTCGTACTCTCACCGACATGTCCGCCGGACTCCATTCCTTCCGCTACCACCGCGTCAGCCCCGCAGCGCTCCATCCGCCGCGCCTGTGCCACTGAAGCAACGACCGGAATCACCTTTATCCCGGCTTCTTTCCACATCTTCATATACTTTTCCGGAGAACCTGCACCGGTGGTCACCACCTGTACGCCCTCTTCCACGATCACCTTTGCGACCTCGTCTGCATAGGGGCTCATTAGCATAATGTTGACGCCAAATGGGCTGCGTGTCAGCTCTTTCGCCTTACGCACCTGCTCCCTCACCCAGTCCCCCGGAGCGCTTGCCGCCCCGATCAGTCCAAGCCCGCCTGCCTCTGACACGGCGGCCGCCAGATGATATTCCGCCACCCATGCCATACCGCCCTGGATGATCGGATATTGTATTCCTAAAAGTTCCGTCAGCTTTGTCTTCATTACCAAAAACCTCTTTTTCTTTACTTATGTTCTTCGATATACTGCTTTACATCACCAATGGTTTTTATATTTTCCAAATCTTCTGACGGAATCTTCACATCATATTTATCTTCCAGTTCCATAACCATCTCAAATAAATCCAGGGAATCCGCATCCAAATCCTCCGTAAAAGAAGTTTCCTCTGTCAGTTCCTCTATACTTGCTCCTAATGACTCTGCCACTAATTCTTTGATTTCTTCTAACATTTTTCTTCCTTTCCTTTCACTTTTTTGTAATTTCCCCTGTAAGCTGACTGCATGCCTGCATCTGTTCCTTGCATGCAGTTCTTCACCACTTCAAAACAGCCGCCCCCCAGGACAATCCTGCGCCAAATCCGGCCAGAACAATTGTCTGCCCCTGCTTTAACCTCCCGTCCCGGTTCATTTCATCCAGAAGGATCGGAATGCTGGCCGAAGAGGTATTTCCGTACTCCTGAAGATTCATCGGGAATTTTTCGATGTCCGCACCGAGACGTTTTGCAACGGATTCCACGATCCTTTTGTTCGCCTGATGAAGGATAAAATAATCAACCTGTCTCAAGGTGACCTGACCTGCCTCCAACAGTTCCTGTATCACCTCTGGCACTCTCTTCACGGCAAATTGAAATACTTCCCGGCCGTTCATCTGGATATACCCGGCATCCAAGCCGCTTCCCCGGTTTTTCTGGTGACGGCTTTGCAGGGTAAGCGCGCCGCCTGCCCCTCCGTCAGAATGCATGACTGTCAAGGGCACCTCCCCCGGTTCTGCCCTCAGCACCGCCGCTCCCGCGCCGTCCCCGAACAAGATACAGGTTCCACGGTCTTTCCAGTCCACCATATTGGACAGACTTTCCGAACCGATCAGAAGAACGGTCCTGCATGATCCGGCCGCAATATATGCCTGTGCCGTCTGATACGCAGCTAAAAATCCTGTACAGGCTGCATTCAAGTCAAAGCAGGCCGCATTCACCGCCCCTAGCCTTTTCTGCACTTCACATGCCGCGCAAGGAAGCAGGATCTCCGAGGTAAATGTGGATACGATCAGCAGTTCCACCTCTTCCGCCCGGACATTCCCATTCTCCAGCGCCCTCTGCGCCGCCTCCACTGCCATAGACACTGTCGTCTCATCCTCAATGATATGCCGCCTGGCCACACCTGTACGCTCCTGGATCCATGCGTCGCTTGTGTCAACCATCCGGGATAAATCCTCATTGTCTAGAACATGCTTTGGCACACAAGAGCCTGTTCCACATATCTTCCCATACATCTTCCTTCTCCAATCCATGGTATCTCTTTTTTGCTCAAACTATTTTATTATAAAATAATTTGACTTTAAAAGTATATATGCATATCCATTATATGTCAATACCTGATTTCAAAAAAAGCAGGAAGACGCTATGATCACACTGCGTCTCCCCGCTCCTGTACCAGCCGGTATCCCACCGACCCTACCCTGCGTGCCAGGCAGCCTCTGCACTCTGCCGCCTCCTCGCCGGTACATATTTTATTGTCATATAAGTCATATTGTTTCCGGTTTTTGACCGGAGACAGATTCGGCATCACCACATTTGCCCCCGCCAGCAGCCCTTTTTCCCGCCCTCTCGGATCGATCGTTCCAAGAGCGGTCGTCGCAGGAAGCAATACCTTTGGCAGCAAGATCCGGACCACAGACAGCAAAAACAGCGTCTGCTCCACACTTCCTGCTTTTTCCTTTGCAAACTGTGTATCATGATGCGGAATAAACGGGCCGATCCCCACCATCTGGGGCTGCAGCTCCGCCAAAAACAAAAGATCCTCCGCCAGCGTTTCATTGGTCTGTCCGGGCGAACCAACCATAAATCCCGCCCCCACCTGATATCCCAGTTTCTTTAGATCATACAGGCATCGTTTCCGGTTGGACAGGCTCATATTCTCCGGGTGAAGTTTGCGGTAATGCGCCTCATCTGCCGTTTCATGCCGCAAGAGGTAACGATCCGCTCCAGCCTCTTTGAACAGGCGGTAGCTCTCGCAGGACTTTTCCCCAATCGACAGAGTCAGCGCACAGTCCGGATATTTTGTCTTGATCTCTCTTACGATCCCGGCGACCATTTCATCCGTATAAAAAGGGTCTTCTCCGCCCTGGAGTACAAATGTCCGGAAACCCAGCCCATATCCATTCTCACAGCAGTCCAGAATTTCCTCCCGGCTCATGCGGTATCTTCGGGCATTTTGGTTTCCGCATCGGATTCCGCAGTAATAACAATTATTTTTACAATAATTGGTAAATTCAATGAGCCCTCTTGTATAAACCTTGTCGCCATAATACTTCTTCCGGAGCCTTACCGCCTCGTCTGACAGCCTTTTACAGATTTCCGGATTTTCGCATTCGTCCAAAAGTTCTATATATTCTGCTTTTGTAAGCGTATGGTATTGTATAAGCTTCTCTGCCAGTTTCATTCGTCTTCCTGCTCCTTATTAGTTCCATAACTAATGTCTTTCATCCTTGTCGCTGAATACTTCGCAGAATCTGACCGCAAAGGAAGGCTTCTCTCCGCCTGCATAAAGATGCGACAGATCGCCGATGCGCAGCCCTCTGAAAAAAGCCGTTCCCTGCTCCCGCTCTTCTGTCACAATTTCCGTTACCGAGGTCGGCAGCATTGCGAAAGTATGCCACAGGACAAACGGAGAAATATTCCACAAATGTGACATCAATACACAGCTTATTCCAAAATGGCAGAAAAATGTGACCGTCTTTGTTGTTTCCTTTTCTACACGGTAATGTCCGCCTTCACGCACATACCCCTGAGAAGCCAGAAACGCATCAAAATTCCGGATCACGGAATCATAGACTGATACAACGTCGCCATACTTTGCCGCCTCAGACTCTCTCCATGCATCCTGATCCATATATTCCGGGTGCTCCATCCAATATCCCGGAACCATATCCCAGACGATCCTGGGCGCATATTGCTCCTCTCCCGGAATCTTTTTTGCATTCGGGTAAGCCCTCTGAAGCTCTTCGGACTGGTTGATGTCAACCACTGCCGGGAACTCCCGGAGCCAATCCAGCGTCTCTGCTGTTTTTCCCGTCTTTTTCAATGAATAAGAGGCTGTATCCCGGGCACGCCCCAGCGGAGAAACATAGCACTCTCCCAACTGCAGATCCTCTGCAGTCTCTGCCAGGAGCGCCGCCTCTCGATGCCCCTTTTTGGTAATCGTATCATTCACATAATCCGGATCTCCATGCCGGATCAATAAAATTCTCATTTGCCTGCTCCTTCTCCTGCTCATATCCACCGGAATGCCCTCGGCAGTCCAGATACACAGTACTTTATTGTCTCGGATGCCGTGCGGCATAGTGCACAGCCCCATGAATCGTAAATTCTCTGTAACCCACAAAGAAAACCGACGGTTCAAAAAAGGTGTTCCTGTGGATGATCATCCTCAAATTCAAAGATGCATCGTTCAAATGCATTGATCACATGGGTATCCTCATACTTGTCATATCGCTTATGCTGCCTCCCATAAGACATATGCACATGCCCATGCAAAAAATATTTTGGACGGTATTTTTCAATCAATGTCCGGAACACCTGAAACCCCTGATGCGGCAGGTCACGCCCGTCATTAAGCTGATAAGCGGGCGCATGTGTCACCAGAATATCAAAGCCGCGTTTTTTGAATAACTGAAACTTCAGTTTTGTTACCCTTCGTTTCATTTCCCGTTCCGTATATTGGTGCTGTCCCGGGCAATACCGCATAGAACCTCCAAGCCCCAGGATCCGGACTCCTTCATGGACATAAATCTTATCCTCAATGCAGATACACCCATCCGGCGGAACTCGTTCATATTTTCCGTCATGGTTCCCATGTACATACAGCACCGGTACGGAAGAAAGCGTTACTAAAAACGAGAGATAATGGGGATCTAAGTCCCCGCAGGAGATGATCAGGTCAATCCCCTCCAGCTTACTCTTTTCATAATAATCCCACAGATACTTGGACTCTTCATCTGCGATCGCCAGTATCTTCATACAACATTTAACCTTCCTTTTTCTGTACTCCCTGCTGCTCAATGACAGGCTTTGCTTTGTCTTTCAGTTCTTCCTTTTTCGGAATCGAGCCAATGACATTATCCGCCAGCCAGTCCATAGTCATGATTTCCTCCGGGGACAGGCTCCGGTTTGGGTCGCTCTGCACAATACCGTTCTGAGAATATAAAATACCAGAAAACGGATTAAACTGATCGGAACTGATCGTCGCTTTCAGCAATTCCACCAGACGTTTTGTGCCGATCGGCAGATACTGGGAGCAGACCACGTCCACTACACCTGCAGATATCCCCCACCAATAGTTGATCGCTTTCGTTGTGGAAGGGTCGTCGTCATATTTCCAGGTTCCGTCCATAATGGTCCGGATCAGTCTCTCATAAAACTTTCCCCAGTGCCACAACGGCATGGCGAGATTCCTCAGATATCCACCTTCCATATGATAAAGGCCGAAAAACCGGGAGGCATCCTCCGGAATCACCATATCTCTTCCCGAGATACAAGAGGAACCTGTCTTCCTGATTTTTTCATCAATGTCCACGTCCTTTAAAGTGGACCATTCCAGAAATACTTCCGCCCGCGGATTGATCATCTTTGCCCCCAGCGCAAAGGCATTGATATTTGCAATCGAGCCGTAGATCGGGTAATCTGCAATATAAGTCAGACGGTTATTTTCCGCCATTGCGCCTGCAACAGCCCCCATCAGGAACTTTGCCTCATGCATTCTGGAATAATAAGTACGGATATACCTGTGGGAGGTATTCAGGGAACAATTCAAGATTCTGATCTCCGGATTTGCGATTGCCGCTTTCACGCTTGCCTGCACCAGGGTCGGTGTCGTCGTAAAGATCAAGTTGCACCCTGACTCTATCGCCTCGTTTATCAAGGACTCCACATTCTCCTGTGTGGCATTCTCATAACTGACCGTATTAACTTCATCGGAAAATGCCTGCTCCAGATGCAGCCTTCCCAGTTCATGGGCATAGGTCCACGCAGACGTCCCCGGAGTTTTTTCATAAATGAACGCAATCTTCAGCTTCGGCGTGCTCAGCGGCAGCAGAAGGCTAAGGAGCGGCTTCTTCTCCTCATTGGGCTTCATTTTCAGGTCAACTTCCTGTTCCTCCTGGAGAAGTTCGAACTCTTCCCAGCTTTTTGTGATCAGCACTTTGAGCTCGCTGGTGGTCTTCGCATCAATCTCCTCATATCCATACAAATTGATAAATGCCAGAAACGCGTCCCCTTCCGTAATCTTCAGCTTACTGCCGCCCTTAGCACGGTATTCCGCGGAAAATCGGGAATAAATGGAACTGAATTTCAGCAGTTCATCCTTGCTCCATACCTCTTCCGGCTCTTTTCCCACTGCTTTCTGTAGTTTGGCAAAGCTGCCTTTCTGGGAAAACCAGATATAATTAATAGGCGCTACCCTGTAAAAGTCTAAAAATTCATAGTAAAGCTTATTTTCCTTTTCCTCTGTCCGCTTCGGCAGGATCCGAATGACATTGCCCGGAATGGATACAACGCCGAAATACTTCATGACGCTGACACGCTTATTTCCCTCTTCTACATAAAATTTATTCATGTATTCATAGGCCTTAATAGGCTCCCGGATCCCCTCTTCCACATGGCTGGTACTTAAAGTCGCCCATTTCGAAGCAAACTCCGTAGTCTCCCGCAGGATCGGCATAAAGTTCCCTGCAAAAGAATTGCTCCTGCCGACCGTCTTTGTCCCAACGATCTGATCCGTCGGAATCTGTATCAGCCCAAGCGGCACCTCAGAATAGGAGCCTTTCTCGGGCATAATATCATCCAGAACCTGCAGCGTAGGCTTTACGCCGCGCAGCATCCGCATCTGATAGTCCTTTTTCCCCAGTTTGTGTGCTTTGCTGTATTCTTCTATTCCCATAACATCCTCCGGTCATTTTCTGAATCTATCACGTCACATAGTGTCCCTTATTACATAATTCTATTGAAACTCCTTTTCTTCCTCCGGATGCTCTCCTGTTCCGGAAACCACTTGCCGTTTACGTTTCATCCTTTTCACAACTGCAATCCCTCCAACAAGGAGGAGAATTACAACACCCACTCCTTCCATCCTATACATCAATTTCTTTCTCTGTTCCTGCTGCCGTTTCTGTTCCGCTTCTTCGGCCTTTCTTGCAGCAGCTTCTTCCAGTTCTTTCTTAATTTCCTCATTGGTTTCTTCACTTTGAAATGCATCCAGGTCCAATTCATATTCTATCAGCTCCCGGATCATATCCTGACCGTCCTGATCCGGATGCAGCCCGTCGGACTGGGTATGCTCCTCTATACCAGAATCAAACAGATCAACCACCTGATACTGGTACTCCTGCGCATAATTCCGGATAATTTCATTCATTCCGGAAATCACGCCCTCCACCACTGCATTCAAAGTACCTGGTAATTCCCGATGTTCCATAGGGTTATAGATTGTCGTAACTGCAACCTGTGCGTCCGCCTTTCGGTACGCGCTGATATTTTCCATTGTAAGGACCCATTGCTCTTCAAAAGAAACATAATCCCATCCTGCAAGGCCGCCAAGGCTTCATCCGCCGTGGCAAAACGTGTCTGGTTGCCTAATATCTCCCTTGAGACCTTCTTAAACTCATTCATCAAGTCATTTGCGCCTATGGTCAGCGTAATCAGCTCTGCCTGCGCGATCTGTTCCTGAACGGATGGTTCCGCAAGCATGTTAGCATTCAATTTCTTTGTTGTCAATCCATTTTTCGTAAACTGTCCCAAATGGACCCTTCTGCCGCTGATTTTCTGTAGGTCTCCGGCAAGCAGCACCGGATACCCTGTGATCTCCGGTTCCTCCTTCCCATAATATCCGTTCGGAATACTGTCCCCCAGAGCAACATAGCAGATAAATTCCTTTGTTCCCCCGTCTACCATTGGCGCTGCCGCACACACATACCATTCCGCATAGATACTGCCAAAAAGTACTGCTGCACATACTAAGGCAGCTTTTATTTTCTGCCTGCATCCAGGCTGTTTTATACACAGCATCCTTTAGCCTCCCTATCTTCCCACTTCTTTCCATCCAGTGCTGCATACTGCAATGCCCCACTTTCATCGTACACTAATTTTAAAGAAAAGAAAGGGTGTCCTTCTTCCAGAAGCCGGAAAAATATTTTATCTCCTTCCCAGATGTTCAATTCCCAGATTTTTTCCTTCTCTATCCAGGCCAGTTCTCCTTCATCGCAGGGAACTGCTTCTCCCTCAAAGCCGTCCGCTGTATAAAGAGACATATACTCTGTCAGGCCTTTCCCATATACAAAAGTCACAATCCCCCTGTAACTCCACGAGGTCAGCGTATATCCAGTTTCTTCTTTTACCTCCCGGAGCAGGCATTCCTCCGGGCTTTCTCCCTCTTCAAAATGTCCGCCCACGCCTATCCATTTTCCCTCATTCACATCATTTGGCTTCACAGTCCTGTGGAGCATCAGATACTGACTGTCTTTTTCTATATAACATAATGTGCTTAGTTTGACCATATCCGAAAAAACCTTTCCTCAAATGATAGGAACTGCAAAAGAATAGCCAAAACTACCTGCCCGTCTATATCTCCAAATACGCAGCCTAGCCAGCCTACTCTCCTGCAGTTCTTAAATACAAAACTATTTTATAACAACACTTAATACATCTTCCACTTTTTTGACTGGTATGATCTCCAGCTTTTTGCGTACTTCTTCTGCTACATCATCCAGATCGTCTACATTCTCTTCTGGAATAAACACTTTGGAGATCCCTGCCCTCTGTGCTGCCATCAGTTTTTCCGGCAGACCCCCGATCGGCATCACGACACCCCGCAGAGACACCTCACCAGTCATGGCGTATTCCGGGCTTACAGGTTTTCCAGTCACCAGCGATACCAGAGATGTGGTCAGTGTAATCCCCGCTGACGGACCATCCTTTGGAACCGCTCCGGAAGGAACATGGATATGCAGATCGTGATCCTTGAAAACTGCGGACTCCTGCGGATACATAGATTTCACAAGGCTCACTGCAATCTGGGCCGACTCCTTCATCACGTCTCCCAGCTGTCCGGTTACCTTGACTTTCCCTTCCCCTTTTGTCATCAGTGTTTCTACAAATAAAATCTCTCCCCCTGCTGCCGTCCACGCAAGTCCGGTCACAATACCCGGCTTCTTTTCTTCCAGGATGGACTCATGCCGCAAAGGCTTCCGGTCCAGGAACTCCGGCAGCCTTTTCGGACTCACGGTAATACTTTTCTGCTCGCCTTTCACCAGTTTTACCGCCGCATACCTGCACAATACATCCAACTGCTTCTTCAGCCCCCGCACTCCTGATTCCCTCGTATAATCATGAATGACAGTCTCGATTGCCTGATCGGTCACTTTCAGATTCTGAGACTTGATCCCCATCCCTTTCATCGCCTTTGGAAGCAGGTGTTTTCTGGCAATCCGGAATTTTTCGACTGCTGTATATCCAGGGAACTGAATCACTTCCATCCTGTTCAAAAGCGGCTCTGGAATCGTATCTGTCGTATTGGCGGTACATACAAACAGTACGTCCGACAGATCATACGGAACATTCATATAATGGTCTGTAAAATTATTATTCTGTTCTGGATCCAGCACTTCCAGCAAAGCGCTTGCCGGGTCTCCGCTGTAGTCTTTCGACAGTTTATCCACTTCGTCCAGTACCATGACCGGATTTGATGTACCGCAGCGCTTCATCCCTTCCATGATCCTGCCGGGCATAGCCCCCACATACGTCCTTCTATGTCCGCGGATTTCCGCTTCATCCCGGACACCGCCCAGGCTGACCCTGACATATTTCCGATCCAGCGCTTCCGCAATACTCTGGCCGATACTGGTCTTTCCTGTTCCCGGCGCACCCACAAACAGAAGGATCGAACCTGACTGCTTCTGGTTCAGCGCCATGACCGCCATCTGCTGAATGATCCTCTGCTTCACTTTTTTCAGCCCATAATGCTCCCGGTCCAAAATCTGTTCCGCTTTTTCCAGATTTACTTCTACTACATGTTCCTTTTTCCAGGAAAGGCTGGTCACAAAATCCAGATAATCATACAAAAGCCCATACTCATGACTGTCCTTCCCCTCCTGCTTCATACGGTTCAGAACCTTGTCAGCCTCTTTCCTCGCCTCTTCATTCATCCCGGAATCTTGAAGCTTCTGTTCAAATTTCCGGATATCAGATACATTCTCTGGATGCATCTCATCTAACTGTCTCTGCAGGAAATCAATCTGCTTCTTAATGGCATCTTCTCTGTAGACCTTTTCGTGCTTTTCCTGCTGCGCTGTCTCTGCCTCTTCACTGACCCTTGCCATCTCGATAAACTCATAGACTGCCCTTTCCATACGTTCTGTGCGCTCCGACACGGTGTCTGAGGCAAGAATGGCATATCTCTCTTCATCTGTCAGATTCAAATAGCCGGAAAGCGCAGACACGACCTCATTCATAGATTTCCAATGCATCACATAGCTGCGCGCCCAGATCCCCCATTGAAATCCCTGTATGAAACGCAGCAAGGCAGAACGCATCTTTTCAAGCCGTTCCTGTAGTTCTTCCTCTTCCAGATCCTGTTCTATTTTTTTCTCTGATACCTCTGCCTGGATGGATTCCTCTGTTATCTGCAGATCCGTTACCTCAACCCGTTCCTCAGTCCTTACGCTGACATTCCCCTCCCGGTCGACCGTCTCAAGTATGCCGGTCACGCCAATGGGGTAGAAATCAGACATTGTCATATCTTTCCTGCCCTTATCTTCTTTCAGCATCAAAAACAAAAGCCGGTCTCCTTTTTTCGCATCCTGTGCTCCAAGTTCTCCCAGCACTTCACTCTTGAAATAGTAGGTCACTTCCGGCAAGATTATCATATCATATATCGGTATTGTTATCATATACACCTCTCCTTTTGTTAGCACTCTTTTCAATAGAGTGCTAAACTCTCTGTAACCATAACATATTTCATATCGTTTGTAAAGCACGGAGCCGTAATTCATTATATCAGTTTTTTTCCTGCATTTGGCTGCTTTTTTGCATACGGCTATATTGAAAATACCCTGCACAATATGTACAGGGTATTTTCATCCTACTGCTATTTTATACATGCATGTACAGACAGACCATCAGCTGTCTGCCTTAGGTTCTCAGCCCTAAACCAGCGTATTCAAAAGCATACCAACCGCATAGTAGTTACTGAGGTTGTAAGCTCCGCTCTTTGCAAAACTTGCAAAAGATGTAAAATAAGCAGACATGGAATCTTCATTCGAAGACGAAAACAGATCGCTGACTGAGCTGTTCGCTTTGCTTGTATTCGAAGACGTACTTGTGCTGCTTGTGCTGCTTGTACTGGAAGAACCTGCTACAGTATCAATAGAGGAATCAAGAATATTCGTTGCCCTTGAACCCATACGTTGTGCGATACCATACTGGCCGCCCATTGTCTCCTTCACACTGTTGTAGCGTCCATCAGTCAATGCCTTGTTCAATGCATCTTCATCAACCTCAAGCTTACCTGTAGTGTTCACTTTCATGCCCAATGTCTTCAAAGCGCCTTCTGTCGGTAAAGCCCTCTCCAAAGAAGCCTGCTGACGGGCAACACCTGCGCCGCGGTTCGAGTTGCTCTGAAGGAAGGAAATCGTACTATTGTACTTATCTGCAAAGTCACTTACTGCAGACACAATATCTTCCCTTGCCTTATCAACCTTCTCCTGGGCTGCCTTTTTAGCATCCTCTGTATCAGCTTTGGACAATGCTTCAAGCGCACTCTCATATTTGGAGTATACATTATCCTTCGTGCCCACCTGCAGCTTTGCTGACGCAGATTCCAGATCAGTAAGCTTCTGCTTATAATTCAGCAGGAACGAAGAAGTACTGACGCTGCTTGCACTGTTGCTGCTGGAACTACTAGAACTGCTGCTTGTACTGGAGGTATCATCTGTTTTGGAAGAAACCTGTTTTTCCAGTTCCGCCACCCGCTTTTCCAGCTCTTCTGTCCGCTTATTCGCAATGCTTTCCCAATCCTGATAGTTAAACATAGGACTATAACTGGATACTGAACTTACTGCCATAATTTTATCTCCTTTCCGGTATAAAATACCTGTTTTATGTTGTAAAAGGATTTCTCCTAATGCAACCGCTTTAGATAAATCATTCCATACATATATAATATATATCTCCAGACTTTATGAAGCCTATCATAAATAATATCGTCCTAAATCCCGGATTTATAATCTCATTTTCCAAGAATTTGAGAATAATCCCTGCCCTGCCCAAATCCGATACGTATGACAGTTCCGCTTTCTAAAGAAGAATTTGCCGTTATCGTATGCCTCATGCTCCTGCATATCCTCCGGCACAGATAAAGCCCGATACCACTCGCCCGCTTATCACTTCTTCCATTATATCCTGTGTATCCTTTCTCAAAAATCCTGGGCAGATCCTCCGGTGCGATCCCGATCCCTGTATCGCGGATACACAATACGGTTCTTCCCCTTTTTTCAAAAGCGCCTGTCAATCCTTCTATATTTCCGCCATTCTGTAAACTGCCATCTTCTGTTCCACTGCCTTCAAGCTCAATCGTTATTTTCCCGGACTCCGTATATTTCAGTGCATTGGAAATGACCTGCTCCAGCACAAACTGCAGCCATTTTTCATCTGTTACTACCTTCGTATGCAGCGGCTGGTAGCACAGTTTGATTTTCTTTCGTATAAACTGTACCGAAAATTTTTTCACCGTCTGCTTTACAATATCATCTAAATCATACTCCCGGATCACATAATCCGTGGAATCTGAATCCAGACGAAGATAACACAACACCATTTCCACATACTGTTCAATCCGGAACAGATCCTCCAGAGTCCTCCGCGAAAACTCCGAATCCTGATTCTGTAAATTCAGACGCATAGATGCAATGGGTGTCTTAATCTGATGCGCCCATATCGTATAATAGTCTATCATATCAGAATATCGGGTATTCATCTGTTCTTCCAGTTGCTTTAGCCCCTCGCAAAGCTGCCGTATGATCTGTTGATAACCGTAATCTTCTAGAGACTCTGTTTTGGGAAAATCGCTCTGAAGTTCACCTGGAAGCCCTTGAAGTTCCTGCAGCCTCCGATACCTGTACCACACTTTCCGCATATCAAATCCCAGAAAAACCAGTCCCAGAAACACACACACGACTACAGGGTACAGCGCTGCTTCTAAGGGCAGCCGGTACATGAGCAGCGCACATACAAATACCAGACAAAACAGAAAAAACATAAAAAACATGTTTCTACGCTGTTTCAAATATCCTGTCAAAAAATGCATAAAACTCCTCTTCACTTTCGGTGGATTATACTAGGAAATAATATATCCGATTCCGATTTTCGTTGCAATAAAGTTATCCAGTCCAGCAGCATCTAATTTTTTCCTCAGACGATTGACATTCACTGTCAATGTATTCTCGTCCACAAAACTGTCCGTTTCCCACAAGCGCTCCATGAGCCTTTCACGGCTGACTACTTTTCCCTTATTTTCCATCAGTGCAAGCAATATCCTGTACTCATTTTTCGACAATTCGATCCTCTTCTCCTGATAGGAAAGAGTATTATCCCCCATATTCAGCAGTGCTCCCCGGTGTTCCAGCACAGGAACCGTTCCTGCAAAATCATAGGTCCGGCGCAGCAAGGCCTGTATCTTCGCAATCAGAACATTTCCGTCAAACGGCTTAACAATAAAATCATCTGCTCCCATATTCATGGCCATCACAATATTCATACTGTCTGACGCCGAGGAAATAAAAATAACCGGCACACTGGAAACTTTTCGTATCTCACTGCACCAATGATACCCATTGAAAAAAGGCAGCATAATGTCAAGCAAAACCAAATGTGGGGCATAGTCCGCGAAAACCGCCATCACATTGCGGAAATCGCGGACACATTCTGCCTGTAAATCCCACATTCCTGCCTGTTCTTTTACTGCCTGTGCGATTCCCTCGTCATCTTCTACGATTAAGATCCGGTACACAAGTATCCACCTTTCCAAATATTATACTAAGGTCATGATACTTGAAAAGCATCGGGAAGTCAACTTTAGACCGATAGACAATTTCTTCTTATAAAAATTGCCGGATATCAATCACAAGCTGTTCTTCCAGCTTAATCAGCCGCTTCGCGATGTGTTTTGATTTTTCATCCGCAGCCTGATACTGATTCAGATAACGATTCAACGTTTTCGCACCCATATTGCATCCATCTGTCATGAGATCCGCTGCAGTCTTGTCGGATTCATCCATTGCAAGCTTTGCATTGGTCTTTATCCATGACATCCCCTTTGCCATAGCGCCAGGTTCTTTTCCTTCATCATGATACTTTGCCAAAAGCTCCTGGATTTCCTCTTCCATTACTTCATGAGCCGATTTACCTTTTTCCAAGCACTTTTTTAAATCCTCATTTTTCACAGAAGGCAGGATTTCCTCTATTGATGCCACCCCCATCTTCACTCCTGCGTCACATTCTCTCAGCAATCTTATTGTATCTGGTTCTACCATAAATATATAGCCTCCCTTTCTTTATTAATAGCCTGCAAAATTATTACAGTTCACAGCCCAATGTCATTTAGCCGGCCGCGAACTGTAACGCAAAATTTTCTATTCCGTGATTTTGTAAGCTCTCTGTATAAAAACATTATACCCAGTCCATGCTGTTTCATAACATGTTTTTATCGGGAAACCTTATGTCAGGCCTGCTTTTTAGTCTGTCTCTGCCTTCTGCTGCCATCAGACAATTCCATATTACCATCTGTAAAAAGAACGTCTTACTTTATAAACTTATCAATTGCCTCATTTAACATTTTTATCGCGTCCTGGTCATTCTCCTCCACCGCTTCCACTATGCAGTGATTGATGTGATTCTTTAAGACCACTTTTCCGGTATTATTGATTGCAGAACGTACAGCCGCCAGCTGAATCAGTACCTGGCTGCAGTCCTCATCCCGTTCTACCATACGCTTCACCGCCTCCAAATGGCCAATCGCCTTGGAAAGCCTGTTGAGCACCGCCTTTTTTTCCGCCGTGCTGTGGACATGTTTATGCCCTGCTCCATGCGCCCCATGATGATGCACATGTCCATGTACCCCCTCTTCATGAGAAATGTTTTTTTGTTCCTTTATCTGCTGCAATTCTTCTGCTCTTTGCCCCATAAACTGTTCCTGTCCTTTTCATTTATTTTCCTGACCCCATTTTGACCTCATTTTACTTACGCCAAAACGCTTTGAAATACTCTGTAGCGTATTAATCAAAAATAGCTGTAAACCCTGAAAAATCAAGGTTTACAGCTATTTTCCTGTTAGCAGGGGATGAGAGAATCGAACTCCCACCAAAGGTTTTGGAGACCCCTATCATACCATTTGACCAATCCCCTATGTTGTCTCAACAAGTACTTGATTAGTATAACAATCAAGGAGATATTTGTCAAGAAAAAAGTGAAAAATATAAATTATATCATTTTTATCCCTTTGCATTAAGAAAGTAAGGATTTTTGTTTTCAAAAGACTCTCCTGCAGCCATTGCGCGGCTGACTTTTTCATACCCGCTCTTAGCTCTTGCATGCTGCACCTCGATTGTTTCAAATGTCTGTTTTACACCAGATATCTCCATATGCTCCATCCTCTGAGGCATCCCGCCGAACTTTTGTATGTACTCCGCATCAGTAGGCAGCTTTTCATATTCTTCACTTTCGATAAACTGCCTGGTCATATCACGGATTGCAGAAATTTTGGCATCTTTAAATAAGGTATGCTCCAATTTTGTCTCTACCGATAATACAGTATTATCTTCTGTCAGACTCAATCCCAGCCTTTCAAGCTGCTGATACTCCTCTTCTACTCTTTGCACTTCTTCCTTTGTCCGGCAATTTTGAAGTTTCTGCCAATAATCTTCTTTTTCTTTCTCTATAGACCTGACTGTCCCGAAGGATTCCTCATCCTCCTGCTGCAAGACTTCTTCCATCCTACTCAGTTTCCAACCATCAATCTGCATCCTATAAGCATTCTGAGAATTCTTCCCCTCCTCATTTATATGAATATACTGCTGTGTTTCCTCTTTTTGTAATGTTGCAGAAGAAACATAATACTGTATATTCTCCGGCTTAATATTTTTATCTGACGAAAGGTTCAACTGCCGACGCATTCTCATTTCCAACATCTTTATAGAATCTTCTTTCGGTTCCATTCGCATCTTACCTCCTGCTCCCTGAACTCATTATATCACAGATTCTGGATTTTTCCATCATTTTGTATTTAATCCCCCAGATATATCAGGATAAACGCATCAATTTCCCACCTATCCCCTATTGACATTTGATACATTTTGTGCTTTATATTGCTTTTTTCTGCTCTTATGCTATAATTGTATTACATTCTATGTAATACTTTGAAACAAAAAGAATCATTATGACCGATTATCCAGAATGGGTGCTTGCCCACAAGAAAAAAGGAACCTATGTTAATAAAGTTGGAGATAAATACTACCTCTATGCCGCCCATTCCGAACGGATTCCAGGCACAAAGCGTGTCAAAAGGATTTGCGATGGTTATCTTGGCAGGATCACCGAAAAAGAGGGATATATCCCACCAAAAGATAAAGTGACTTCTCCTGTCATTTCTTACGAATTCGGGCTGTCCTCACTTACCCTTTCTGTCTGCGCTAACATTCACAAAGGCTTACAGTACTTATACCGATAGCGGTAAGTACTAAGGAAAGAACCGAAGGTGGGTTGAATAAGAGGGCAAGCCCTTGTGCCCTCTTATTCAGCACACTTTTGGTTTTTCCGAATTGAACAAAGTCGCGTCCGGTATATGGGGATTCAAACATCCATTTCTTTACCTGGGTGAGGCATCCATCATCTCAAATTTTTTCTAACCCCCTGCCTTTTCCCGGACTTTTGGGTATATCTCCCCCTTTCCCCAAATTTTATGTATCTTATATTTTATTTTCTCTGGATTACGCGCTGCTCTTTCTATA